>NZ_JAPSKQ010000180.1 GCF_031181555.1 Streptomyces sp.
GCGGCGTGGCGCTGCCATTCCTCCGGCTTGCTGCCGGGGAAGAACACGTCGGTCGTCATCGGCGAGACGTCCGAGAACTCGATGACGCGGGTGATCTCGACGTCGCCCAGTTCGATCGTGGTGACCCAGGGCGCGGGTGGGGTGGCGGGCATGTGTCTACCTCGTGGTTCGTGTGCGGCTCGCGGGGCGGGGCCGTGATGCGTTCGGAGGTGCCCTGGAGGGCGGTTGAGCAGGGGGGAACGGAGGGGCTTTCGCCGTTGGCCGTCATCCGTGGAACCGACTCTGGAGGCCACCGGCCGGGGTGACCAGACCCGCTCCTGCCTACCCCTGACAGGTGCAGGCGGCGGGCACGGCAACCGCGCATACTTGCCGCCATGAACCGCAGATCACCGCTCGGCGAGTTCCTGGTGGCGCGGCGGGCACGGCTCAGCCCGGACGACGTCGGCCTGCCCCGGTACGGGGACCGGCGCCGGGTGCCCGGGCTGCGCCGGGAGGAACTCGCGATGCTCGCGGGGATCAGCGCCGGCTATTACACCCGGCTCGAACAGGGCCAGTCGCTCAACGCCTCGGCCGAGGTCCTCGACGCGATCGCCGCGGCCCTGCACCTGACCACGGCCGAGCGGGAACACCTGCACGTGCTGTCCACGACGGCGAGCCACCGGAACGGGCGGGCGACGCCCCCCGAAGAGCACGCCTCGGCCGATCTGCGTACGCTGCTGTCCGCCATGGGCCACGTGCCCGCACTCGTCGTGGGCCGCCGCAACGACGTGCTGGCCTGGAACAGGGCCGGGCACGCCCTGCTCGCCGGACACCTGGACCCCGCCTCGCCCGACGACCCGGACACCCGGCCCAACCTGTCCCGGCTGGTCTTCCTGGATGCGCACACCCGCGCCCTCTACCGTGACTGGCCCGCCAAGGCCCGCGCCGTGGTCGGAAACCTGCGCATCCTGACGGCCCGCAACCCCGATGACGGCTGCCTCGCCGCGCTGGTCGGCGAGCTGGCGATCCACAGCCCCGAGTTCGCCGCGCTGTGGGCCGAACACACCGTCGAGCCCTGCGGCCGCGACGTCCACGACCTGGCCCATCCGGTCGTCGGGGACCTGACCGTCACGCAACAGACGTTCCACGTCCCGCAGGAACCGCACCAGTCCCTGGTCACCTTCACCGTGGAGCCCGGATCCGCTTCCTCCGCGGCGCTGACGGTGCTGCAACAGGCGTGCGGCATCGGCACGGGGAGCGGGTGAGGGGAACTCGGTGAGAGCCGCGGGACCCGGACGCACCCGTGCTCCGCCGGGCCGCGGCCCGGCGGCCGGGCGGTGCGGCGCACGCAGGGCGAGCGCACCGCCGCCGGCGAGCAGCCCGTCCGTGCGGCTCGACGCGAGGACCGACAGCACCGCGAGGCCCAGTGAACCGCCCACCACCTGCGTGGTGTTGAACAGCCCGGACGCGAGTCCCGCGTCCTCCTCCCGTGCCCCGGTCATGGCGAGCCCGGTCAGTGCGGGCATCGCGGCGGCGAACCCCACCGAGGGCAGCAGCATCGGCGGCAGCACGTCCGTCACGTACCCGCCGCCCACCGGTGCCCGGCTCAGCAGCGCCATCCCGGCGACGATCAGCGCCAGCCCCGACAGCAGCACCCGGGAGGCACCGAACCGGCCCACCACCCGCGCCGACAGGCCCAGCATCAGCACGCCGATCGCGACCGGCGCGGGCAGGAAGGCCAGCCCGGTGGCCGACTCGCCGTACCCGAGGACACGTTGCAGATACAGCGCGCCGATGAACTGGAACCCGTACATTGTCGCGATCATCAGCACCTGCACGGCGTTCGCCCCGCTCAGCAGCCGGGAGCGGGACAGCCCGAGCCGCAGCAGCGGGCGTGCGGCGCGGGCCTGGCGGAGGGTGAACGCCAGGAACAGGGCCAGGGCGAGCGCGGACAGCAGCAGGGTGCGGCTCGTGCTCCGCTCACCGGAGCCGACGATGACGTACACGGTCAGCATCAGCGCGCCCGTGACGAGCGCGGCGCCGGGACGGTCGGCGCCCCGGGCGGACCCCGCGGCGGCGTCCGGGCGGTCGGGAGCGAGCACGCGGACCGCCGCGACGAGCGCGACGACCCCGATCGGCAGGTTGATCAGGAAGATCCAGTGCCAGCCCAGGGTCTGGGTCAGCGCCCCGCCGAGGAACGTGCCGAGCGCCCCTCCCGCCGCCCCCACGGCGCTGAACACCGCGATGGCCCTGGTCTGTTCACGCCCCTCGGGGAACAGCGCCACGAGCATGCCCAGCCACCGGGTCCACATCACCGAGTCGCGGGCGGCCTACGACGCCGCCCGCGACACCGAGGCGGCGGCCGTGTAGCCCGTCCACCGTGATCGGCGTGTCCACCGCACGGGCGGTTCCCTACTGCCGGTAGCCGCCGAGGAACCGCCCGATCCGGCCGATCGCCGTCTCCAGGACGTCCGCGTGGGGGAGGGTGAGGATGCGGAAGTGGTCGGGGGAGGGCCAGTTGAAGCCGGTGCCCTGGACGACCTGGATCTTCTCGCGGAGCAGCAGGTCGAGGACGAACTTCTCGTCGTCGTGGATCCGGTGCACCTTGGGGTCCAGCCGCGCGAACGCGTACAGCGCGCCCTTCGGCTTCACGCAGCTCACGCCGGGGATCTCGTTGAGCTTCTCCCAGGCCACGTCCCGCTGTTCGCGCAGCCGTCCGCCCGGCGCGGTCAGCTCGCGGATCGACTGCCGCCCGCCGAGCGCCGCCTGGATGGCGTACTGGGCGGGGGCGTTGGCGCACAGCCGCATGGAGGCCAGCATGGTCAGGCCCTCCAGGTAGTCCTTCGCGTGCTGCTTCGGACCGGTGACCACCAGCCAGCCGGAGCGGAAGCCCGCCACGCGGTACGTCTTGGACAGGCCGCAGAAGGTGAGGACCACCAGGTCGGGGGCGAGCGCGGCGGCCGAGTGGTGCACGGCGTCGTCGTAGAGGATCTGGTCGTAGATCTCGTCGGCGAACACCATCAGGCCGTGCCGGCGGGCCAGGTCGAGGATGCCCTCGACGACCTCCTTCGGGTACACCGCGCCGGTCGGGTTGTTGGGGTTGATGACGACCACGGCCTTCGTGCGGTCCGTGATCTTCGCCGCCATGTCGTCCAGGTCCGGGTACCAGTCGGCCTGTTCGTCGCACAGGTAGTGGACCGCCCTGCCGCCCGCGAGGGTCGTCACCGCCGTCCACAGGGGGAAGTCCGGTGCCGGGACGAGGATTTCGTCGCCGTCCTCCAGCAGGGCCTGCACGGCCATCGACACCAGCTCGGAGACGCCGTTGCCGAGGAAGACGTCGTCCACGTCGACCTCCAGGCCCAGGGTCTGGTAGCGCTGGGCCACCGCGCGGCGGGCGGAGAGGACGCCCCGCGAGTCGGTGTAGCCGTGCGCCTGCGGCAGCATCCGGATCATGTCCTGGAGGATCTCCTCCGGCGCCTCGAAACCGAACAGGGCCGGATTGCCGGTGTTCAGGCGCAGCACGCTGTGCCCCGCCTCCTCCAGCGCGTCGGCGTGTTCGATGACCGGACCGCGGATCTCGTAACAGACCTCGCTGAGCTTGCTCGACTGCCGGAACTCCATGCGCCGCTTCCCCTCACGCCCATCCGATGTTGCTTGGTTTTACCAAGTGGGAGCTTGGAAAGTCCAACGACATGTCTAGACTGCGTCGCATGCCACCTCGCCGAAGCTACGACCAGTACTGTCCCGCCGCCCGCGCGCTCGACGCCGTCGGCGACCGCTGGACCCTGCTGATCGTCCGCGAACTCCTCGCCGGCCCGCGGCGCTACACCGACCTGCACGCGGACCTGCCGGGCGTCAGCACGGACGTACTGGCCTCACGGCTGAGGGACATGGAGCAGGGCGGCCTCACCACCCGCCGTCGGCTCCCCCCGCCCGGCGCGGCCTACGTCTACGAACTCACCCCGCGCGGCAGCGCGTTGCTGCCCGTCCTCCAGGCTCTCGGCGCCTGGGGCGGGGAGGAGCTGGGGGAGCGGCGCCCCACCGACGCGGTACGGGCCCACTGGTTCGCGCTGCCCCTGCTGCGGGCCCTGGGCGGGGAGACGGGTCTCGTCGAGGTCCGTCTGGACGAGGGCCGGTTCCACCTGCACGCCGGCGCGGAAGCCGGCCCCGTCTACGGCGACGGTCCCGCTCCGGGGGAACCCGACGCCCTCCTCTCCCTGGACACCGCCACCTGCACGGCCATCAGCCGCGGCGAACTGCCCCTGGCCGACGCGATCCGTGCCGGGCGGGTCCGGGTGACGGGAGAGGGCACGCTCGCCAAGACCCTGCGGGAGGCCTGAGAGAAGAGGCGGAAGGCCCGCACGGGGCGGGCCTTCCGGGAGTGCGTCACGCGTTCGGTGGTACCCCGGGCGGACGCCCGGACCCGCGGGTCAGGCGGTAGCCGGCGACGCCCGCCAGGGCGGCCAGCGCGCCGCCCGCCGCGGTCCAGATCCAGCGGTCGGACCACCGGCCGGAGGTCCAGCCGTCCTCGGGCTCCAGGCCGGCCAGGACGGCCGGGTCGTCGTTCCCCTCGTCCGACCCGGCGCGTGTCGCGACGCCCGGTACCAGCGGCTCGGACAGCGCGCCGTCCACCGCCGCCGCGCCGCCCATGTCCTTGGACTCGACCCGCAGTTCGGCGTCCACAACCTGGCCGAGGTCGGCCGTGGACAGGCGCAGCGCCGTGAGACGGACGTAGTAGGTGCCCGGCAGCGGGTCGTTGGCCCAGGGCTCCGACCAGGCGCGGACCGTGCGCAGCACGCACTCCAGCTCCACGGAGGCCGCGTCCGTCCCGGCCGTGCGGGTCTGCGCGCCGTACTGGCAGGCCTGGCGGCGGCGCAGACCGTCGTACACGTCGATCTGCCAGGTCTCGGCGGCGTGGCGCTCCGGCAGCCTCACCGTCGCCCTCACGGTGGGGCGCTGCCCGGCGTCCGCCGGGAACGACCAGTACAGGTAGTCGCCCGTGGAGGCACGCGCGGTGGCGGTCTGCCCCTGCTCGACCTCCGTCGCGGTGCGGAAGGAGGTGCCCGCGCGGGTGGGCGCCCCGCCGTCCTCGGACTCGCCGGGGGAGGGCGAGGAGTCGGCCGCGGCGGGGACCGCGGCCAGCCCGAGCGTCATTAGGGCGGCACTCAGTACACGTACGGCACGCATCAGTTGGTCCTCCAGACAGCGAACCGCCAGCGGGACAGCCAGCCCCAGAGCAGGCCGGCGACGAAGCCGGTGAGGACCAGCGCGCCGAGCAGCCACCAGCCCCGGCCCAGACCGAAGGAGGCCACGTCACCCGCCCCGTCGGGCCCGTCCACGACGTCGACGGTCAGCTCCAGCGGAAGACCCGGCGTGGTCTTCACCCCGGAGTCCGCCGAGAAGGAGTTGGTCACCGCCAGGCAGACCACCTCGGCGGCCGGCTTGTCGCTGTCGTCGTCGTCCCGTTCGGGCTTCGGATGGCGCAGGCCGGTGGACAGCACGTCCGTACGGCCGTTGCCCGTGGCCTCGCCGCGCACGATCTCACGGCCGTGCACCGTGACGGCCCGCAGCAGCACGCCGTAGTCCGGACGCACGGCCCGGTCCGCCGCCACGCTCACCGAGGCGCGCAGCTCCTGCCCCGCCAGCAGCTCCACGCGGTACCAGCGCTGCTGTCCGAACTCCTCGCGGTCGGTGTAGAGACCGGACTTCAGGGTCGGAGCCTTCGTGCACGTGTCGCCACCCCGCGTGGCCACCGGCGTCACCACCGGTTCGGCCGCACGGTCCACCAACTCGTTGACCCGGTCGGTGAGTTCGTCCTGGTGCTCGACCGAGGTGTAGGTCCCGCCGGTCGCCTCGGCGATGCAGCTGAGCTGCCGGCTCAGCTCGGCGTCCGGCACCAGGCCCAGGGTGTCGATGGTCAGGCCGATGCCCTGGGCGGCGATCTCCCGGGCCACCTCGCACGGGTCGAGCGGGGCGCAGGTGTCCTCGCCGTCGCTGATCAGCACGATGCGCTTGGAGCCGTCGCCGCCCTCGAGGTCGTCCGCCGCCTTCAGCAGAGCGGGGCCGATGGGGGTCCAGCCGGTCGGGACGAGCGTGGCCACCGCCGTCTTGGCCTCGGTGCGGTCCAGCGGGCCGACCGGGTAGAGCTGCGCGGTGTCCTTGCAGCCCTCCTTGCGGTCGTCGCCGGCGTAGTCGGCACCGAGCGTCCGGATGCCGAGCCGGACCTCCTCCGGCGTGGCGTCCAGCACCTCGTTGAACGCCTGCTTCGCCGCCGCCATCCGGGACTGCCCGTCGATGTCCTTGGCCCGCATGGAGCCGCTCACATCGAGGACGAGGTTCACCTTGGGCGCGTCCCGGCCCGCGGGTTCACCGGCGGACGCCCCGGCCGGGAAGGCGACGAGCCCGGCCGTCAGTGCGGCGAGCAGGGCGCAGACGCCTGCCACCGGCCGTTTTCTTGTGATCATCGGCGGATCCTATTGATCAGGTGTGCCGCCCGCCAAAACGGGTGATCACAACCGCCCGGCGCGAAGAGGATTGGGCAGTTCCGCCCATTGGTCCCCGCTGGTCCCCGGCGACAGCCGCATCAGCGTCAGCGCCTTCGCGGGCAGCGGTTCACCGAGCAGCGCGGCCAGATCCGGGGTGCGCGGCAGATCCCGTGCGGCGGTCTCCAGGGCCGCGCGCAGCGCCGGTCCCGAACCCGCCGTCCCCGCCAGCGCGCCCGCCACCAGCGAGCCGAACAGTTTGCGCCGCAGGGCGCGTTCGTCGTCCGTGACCATGCGCGCGGGCAGCTCGGGGACCGGGACGCCGTGCCGCGCCAGACGGACCGGGCCCACCCGGATGTCGGCCAGGTCGCGGTAGACCAGTCGCCGCGGTTCCCCGGCCGGCGACAGCACCACCAGGAGGTTCTGGCCGTGCGCCTCCAGGGCCACCCCCAGCTCCAGCAGCCGCAGCCCGACCGTCAGGGCGAGCCGGGCGAGCGCGGCCAGCCAGGCGTCCGACCGGGCCAGTCCGGTGGTCGCCAGGGCCGCCACCGGTACCACCCGCTCCCCGGCCGTCGCGTACGGCCGGGGCGACTCGCGCAGGACGGCCGCCAGATCGGGGGACCCGGCGGCCACGGCGCCCAGGGTGCGGGTGATGTGCAGCAGCCCGTCCGTCCGCGCCGCCACCGCCTCCCCGAAGTCCGACAGCACCGCCGACGCGGCGATCGAGCCGAGCGAGATGTCCCGCACCGAGGACGTCAGACGGGCACTCAACGCGGTCTTGACGTGCGGCCCGTCCGGCAGCGCGAGGGTGCGCAGCGCCATCAGCGGATGCGCGACCAGCCGCCCCGCCCCCTCCGTGCCCTTCACGCCCTTCCGCTTCAGCACATGCGCCGCCTGCCAGGGATGCACCGGGATCACCACCCGCCCGCCGTCCCGCAGCCGGTCCGGCCAGACCCCGGTCACCAGACACTCCTCCGCCGGGACCGGCAGCAGCTCCAGCTCCACGAGCGGCCGGTGCTCCGGCGCGTAGGCGAGCTGATCGGCCACCGAGAAGCCCGGCCGGGAACGGCAGCTGGGATGGAACGGATGCCCGTCGACCACCCGCTGCTCCCACTCCCAGTCGCTGCGCGGCCACTCCTTCGGGTGATGCGGCCGCCCGGCCCGCGAGAGCGCCAGTGAGGCGGCGCTGTGCCCGAGCTCGGCCGCGAAGGCCGCCGAGTGCGGTACGGCGAGGTCCGTCATCAGCCGCGCCGGATCGTCGTACTCCGTCCCGTCGAGCCGTACGGCGGTGACGTACGCGCCGGTCGCGTACGGATCCGCCCGCGGGCCGTGCAGCCGCCGTCCGTCCGCCAGGCGCAGCGTGAGCCCGTCGCGGCCCGGTTCGCGGCGGACGATCCACGGCAGCGGCTCGTGCGCGAGGCCGCGCCACAGCCGGGTCAGCACGGCCGCGCGGGCGCCGGGCAGCGCGTCCGCGTACCGGCGCACGAGGCCGGGCCGTACGGCGGCCAGCTCGTCGGCGACCTCGGTCTCGGCGGTGGGGGGACGGTGCACGGGCGGGCTCCTCGGGTACGCACACGGTGGGACGGAAGGGCGGACGACGACAGACATACTGATCGTCTCCGCCCGGACAGACCGTAGGGAACCAGTGGAACGCGTGGACCCCATGCCCCCGCCCGCAGACGACGACGCGGTGAGCCGCGCCGCTCTCGCCGACCTCACCGGGCGCGCCGACGCGTACGCGGCCGTGCCGCTGCTGAACTGCCTGCTGCGCGAGGTGGCCCGGCCCCTGCCCGACCTGTCCGGCCCAACCGCCCCGTCCGGCCCGAACGCGCGGCCCGCGCAGGGACCCGACGGGCTCCGGACGTACCGCCTGCCCGGCGTGGACCGCCTGCTGCGGGTGCGCGGCACCCGGCGCCCCGCCGCGCCCGAGGTGTACGCGGCCGGTGCCTGGCACCGGATCGGCCACACCGAGCTGGTCGAGCTCGTCGCCGAGGAGCTGCGCCGGCACACCGGCCTGTCCAACCACGAACTGCCCGCCGAGATGATCGACAGCCGGGACGCGGTGGCCGCGCTGCTCGCCGCGCGGGCCCGGGCCACCCCGCCCGACGACCCGTATCTGCGCTCCGAACAGGCCCTGCTCACCGGTCACACCCACCATCCCGCCCCCAAGGCACGGGGCGGCGGCCCCGCGCCCTGCTGGCTGCCGTACGCGCCCGAGGCGCACGCCCGCTTCCCGCTGACGCTGCTCGGACTGCGCGAGGACGCCGTCGTCGAGGAGGGCGACATCCGCGCCCTCGACCACCTGGGCACGGCCCCGCCCGGCTACCGCCTGCTGCCCGCCCACCCCTGGCAGCTGGACCTCGCCGCCCGGGACCTCGCCCCCGCGTTCGCCGACGGCCGCCTGGTGCGGCTGGGCGAGACCGCGTTCCCGGTGTGGCCCACGGCCGCCGTCCGCACCCTGTACGCGCCCGGACGCGACCTGTTCCTGAAGTTCAGCCTGGACGTGCGCATCACCAACGACGTGCGGCGGCTGTGGCGCCACGACCTGCTGAAGCTGCGCGGGACCGACACGGCCGCGCGCTCCGCCTTCGCCGCCTTCGACGGTACGGCGGCCTGGCTGAGCGACCGCGGCCACCGCACCGCGGACTTCGCCCACGAACAGCTGGCCGTCGTCGTGCGCGACGGACTGCGCGCGCATCTGCTGCCCGGTGCGACCCCGTACCTCGCGGCGGCACTGGTCGAGGGCTTCGACGGCAGTCCGCTCGCCGGCACCACCGCCCCGGCCGCCTGGTGGGAGGCGTACCTGGCCCGGGTCGTGCCGCCGGTCCTGGCCGCCTTCGCCGGGCACGGCGTCGTCCTGGAGGCGCACCTGCAGAACACCCTGGTCGCCATGGACGCCGAGGGCACCCCCGTACAGGCGCTGTTCCGGGACGCCGAGGGGGTGAAGCTCCTGCCGGAGGCGGCCCGGGCGGCGGAGGGCCCCTTCCCGCTGCCGGAGGTGTCCCGGGAGGCCGGCTGGGAGCGGCTGGTGTACTGCCTGGTCGTCAACCACCTCACCGAGATCGCCGCCGCCCTGGCCGAACACCACCCCGGCTTCGACCCGTGGCCCGCCGTGCACCGCGAGCTGGCCCGCCACGACCTCCCCGAGGCCGCCGCCCTGCGCACCGCGCCCACCCTCCCCGGCAAGACCAACCTGCTGCTGCGCTGGACCGGCGCGGACGGCGCCGACGCCCGCTACCGGCCGCTGCCCAACCCGCTGGCCGGCGGGTGAACGCCGGACCGACCGGTGTCGCGAGCGGCGCGCTCCCGCTCAGCAGGCCGCCGTGCGGCCGTCCGGGCACAAGGGGAGCGCCGGTGCGGCCGGTGACGTCCCGACGACGACGTCCGGCGAGGTGGGCCGCGCCGAGGCACGCGCCGACCCGGTCCTCGCGCCGCGCCTCCGCTTTCCGGTGCCGGCCGGCCGACGACCGAGGAGGAGGACCGGACGCGGGGGCAGCGGCGCGTGTCCCGGACCGGGAGAATGCGTCCCGTCGGTTCTCTCCGCGTACCGGACCGGGAGGCGAATCCTGCTGAGGGCCACCGCGGGGCCGAGCGTGCTCGTCGTCCGGAACACACCGGCCGGCGGCCCCGGCCGTGTCGGCTCGTGACTGCGGGAGGCCGGGCTGCGCCTGGAGGTGGTGCGCGCCTGCGCCGGTGAACCGCTCCCCGGGCTCCTGGAGCACCGGGCCCTGGTCGTCCTCGGCGGCGGCTGCCTCCCGTACGAGGACGAACGTGCCCCCTGGCTCCCCGCCCTGCGCCGCCTCACCGGCCAGGCGCTTCAGGAAGCCACCCCGACGCCGGGTGTCTGTCCGGGCGGTCAGCTCCTCGCCCACGTCGCGGGCGGCACCGTGAAGGGCCGGCACGGTGAGCCGGAGTACGGCAGCACGCCGGTCCGGCTGCGCGCCGACGCCCGCGGGGACGCGCTCTTCGGCGGACTGCCCGCCGTGACGCCCGCCATCGAGCGCCATGTGGACGCCATCACCGACCTCACCGGGAGCCGTGTGGCTGGCGGACAGTGAGCGGTGTCCCCACCAGGGCTTCCGCCCGGGCCCGCGGTTCCATCACGTCCGGAGCGACGGCATGGGAGACGGCCACCGGGTCGACGCGGCCCAGGCCGGTGCCGCGGCGGACGGTGCCGATGACGGCGGCGCCGCGCCGGACGGCTGACGGGCGCAGGCGCCCCTGCCGGTCGTACCTCGCTGCCCCGCCGCGCCTCACAGCCAGGGGCCCATGCGGCGAATCCACCGCAGGATCGGATCGACAGGATCGAACACCTCGGCACGCCGCGGCCCGGACACCGGGCCGGTCCGCGACGGCCTCGGGGGCAGCAGTCGCGCCAGGGCGTCGAACACGTCCGCGTCCGCAGGGCGTCCGACCGGGCCCGCCGAAGCCCGCCTCGTCGGTGCCCGGCCGGTTGTGCGGGTGACGCGGACCGGTATCGGACGGCCGGAGCCCGTCCCGCCGCCGCGGCGATCGCGCCCGGCATCGTAGGCCGCGCGCCGCCGGGGATCGCGAAGGGTTTCGTAGGCGGCCACGGCCTCGGCGAGGTCTTCCGGCGCCGCGGGAGTACCGGCGCGGCGGGTGTCGGGGTGCAGGGAGCGGACCAGCACGCGGAAGGCGGTCGTGATCTGCTGCGGGGACGCGTCGGACTGCACGCCGAGCACCGCGTAGTGGTCGCGTCGCGGTCGCTGACCGGACATCGTCCTCACCCCCTGCTTGCAGGGCCTGGACCTACGAAGACCGGGGAGACCGGAAGGAAGACATCCCTGGGACCCGGATACAACCTCACCGCGTTGATGTCAATACGCGCCGACTCGGAGCCGCCTCGACCGCGGCGCAGCACGCCGGGGCCGGTGTCAGGCCGGGCTCTCCGGGTCCGTGCCGTCGGCCTGGTACACCTTCGTCCAGGTGGCCCCGCATCGGCACCGGTAGTGCTCCACCAGTTCCCCCTCTTCCGACACGCTCAGTCCCTGATGGAGTCGCACATGCACATGATTGCCCATGGGGAGCTGCTCTCCTCGACGACCGTCATCCGGCCCCCATCATGGCGGCTTGCCGCGTCTCGGTCCGCTCCCCGACCGAAGCTCCCGGTCGTTCCGGCTGCCCGGCGGTGGTGCGGGCACAACGGGTGGCCCAGGTCGCCGGCCCTCCGGGACGCGGCTCGCCGACGCGGACGGACGATCCACCGGGACGATCCACGGGTGGAGGCGGAGCGGGCCCCTGCCGCGGCGGGCCGTCACCGCTGCTTCCGGCCACCGGTGACGGCCCCGCACGTCATCCGTGCCCCGCCCGTCCGGACGAGGCGGCGGGAGTGT
>NZ_JAPSKQ010000034.1:0-12252 GCF_031181555.1 Streptomyces sp.
GGGGCGAGGCCGAAGACCCCGCCCCAACCCCTCGAAACCCCAGCTCAGGGCCACACCAGGCAGTACGCCTGATGCCCCGCCTCGTGCAGCCGGTGGCTGAAGTCCTGCCACTCGTGCAGCAACTGGTACACGTTGAACGCGTCCCGCGGGCCGCCGCGGTCCGGGACCGTCGACCAGATGAACGCCGCCGCGCCCACCGCTTCCTCGCCGATGCCGCGCAGGGGGTCGACGACCGTCATGGGGAGCTTCACGACCGCGTAGTCGGGGTGCAGGACGACCAGCTCCAGGGGCGGGACCTTGTGCAGGGGGACGCCCTCGATGCCGGTGAGGACCATGGCGGCCACGGTCTCCGGCTTGATCTTGGTGAACATGCCGTTCATGCCGAGCTCGTCGCCGCCGAGTTCCTCGGGGCGCATCGAGATCGGGACGCGGGCCGCGGTGGCGCCGTCCGGCGCGCCGAAGTACTTGTACGTCACCCCCACCCGACCACCATTCCTGCTCCCCGCCCTCAGCGGGTCGATCCGCCGGTCGATCCGCTCGAGCTCGCTCGGTACGCCGTGAGCCTGACGTGCTTCGTCCCTGTTCTCCGCGTGCTCCGCCTCGCGCCGGTGCCTTCCCCGCCGGGCACGTCGAGGACCCAGGTCATCGGTCCCCTCGCCCAGTCCGCCACCGCGATGCATATCTCCACCCGACTGCTTTTCTAAGGCGCGCGGCCCCCGCCGCGCAACCCGATCATCGTGTCAGTGACCTCCCCCACGGCCGCCCGCCGAAACGTGCGGTGAAACATCTGTCCGCGGGAACTTCGCAGCCTCCGGCCGCCCCGGGCCGTGTGGGCTGTGTATCGGACGCCAGTTTCGCAGATCATGGCGGTTCGGGTGCCGGATAACCGGAGGAGGGCGGCCGGGATCCCGGGACCGGCCGGCCCCGGCACCCTCCGCCCCGGGCCCGCTCACCCCGATTCACCCTCCGTCGGGCACCGCGCGGCACCGGGTGGAGCCGCCGGTCCGGGACGTACGTCCCCATCGGCCGGCCGTCCCCGCGTGAAGGGACATCATGGTGCCGACGTCGGAATCCGTGGGGTGACCAGGCCGGCCGATGCGGCCTCGATGGCTTCGTCCAGGATGTCCCGGGAGCGGACCAGGTCGGTGATCACTCGATCGATGCGGTCCCGTTCCTCGGCCAGTTCCTCCACCAGCCGCGTGGTGGCGAACTCGTTCGGGCCGCCGTCCGCGTCCCGCATGCAGGGGAGCAGCCGCGCGATCGTCTTGCTGTTCAGCCCGGCCGCGTAGAGCGCCTGGACGCGGATGACGCGATCGACCGCCCATTCCCCGTAGTCCCGGTGACCCCCGGGAGTGCGCTCGGCCCGCAGCAGTCCCTGCTGCTCGTAATAGCGCAGGGAGCGCTCGCTCACCCCGCTGCGCCGGGCCAGTTCACCGATCCGCATTCCCCACCTCGCAGGCTGAGCGGGCTTGAATCTGACACTGGTGTCAAGTTCTACCGTGCCGGCATGACGAGCACACCGGCTGAGTCCAGCCTTTTCGAGCCCGCCCGCCTCGGGGCCCTGCGACTGCCCAACCGTCTGGTGATGGCGCCGCTGACCCGCAACCGCGCCGCGTCGGACGGGGTTCCCCGGCCGATCATGGCCACCTACTACGCGCAGCGCGCGTCCGCAGGGCTGATCATCGCCGAGGCCACCACACCGAACGCCGTGGGGCAGACCTATCCCCACATCCCCGCGATCCACGACGAGGCCCATGTGGCCGGATGGCGCCGCGTCACCGACGCGGTACGCGCCGCCGGCGGCCGGATGTTCCTGCAACTGCAGCACGGTGGCCGGGTCGGCCACCCCGACAACAGCGGGCTGACGCCGGTCGCCCCCTCTCCGGTCCCGCTCCCCGAGACGATCCACACCCCGAGCGGGCGCCGGGCCCCGGTCGTGCCGCGCGAGATGACCGCCGCCGACATCCGGTCCACCGTGGCCGACTTCGCCACGGCCGCGCGCAACGCCGTCGACGCGGGATTCGAGGGGGTCGAGGTGCACGCGGCCAACGGCCACCTCCTCCACCAGTTCCTGGCGAAGGGGACCAATCGCCGCACCGACGCCTACGGCGGCCCGGTCTCCGGCCGGATTCGGTTCGTGGTCGAGGTGGTCCGGGCCGTCGTCGACGCGATCGGGCCCGAACGGGTGGGTGTGCGCATCTCCCCCGGAAACACCGTCAACGGCATCGAGGAAGGTGACACCGAGCACATCTACCCGGCACTCGTGGGGGCGCTGGCGGACGCCGGCCCGGCCTACGTGCACATCGTGTTCGCCGACCCGGATCAGCCTCTCTTCCGGGACATCCGCGAAACCTGGCCGGGCACGCTGATCGCCAACCCGGTCCTCGGGTGGGGAGGACCGCTGCCCGCCGACGGCGGCCGGCGCGCCGGCGAGCGGCTCCTGGCCGCCGGGGCCGACCTGATCGCGCTCGGCCGTGCCTTCCTGGCCAACCCCGACCTCGTCGAACGACTGCGCATCGGCGCCCCGCTCAATCCCGTACGGGACGAGTACGCCATGTACACGGGCGGAGAAACCGGATACACCGACTACCCCACCCTGGCCGCGCGTCACAGCCGCGCCGGGACCCCCGAACCCGCAGGACGCTGAGGAGCGGGCCCGGACAGCCGGCCGCCCCCACCCCTCCCGCCCGGCACCCCGGCCGCCCCGTCCGCCCCTGGCCTACCCTGAACACGTCACTCGCACCCGGGGACCGGGAAACCCGAGAAGTCGGAGAAGGTCGGAGAAGTCGCAGGTCATGAGCGAACTGCCATACCCATACGAAGCCCAAGCCTCGCAGGCGCTGTTCGACCGTGCCGCGGCCGTCACGCCCGGTGGCGTGAACTCACCGGTGCGCGCCTTCCGCGCCGTCGGCGGCACGCCCCGGTTCATGGTGTCCGGCAGCGGGCCGTACCTGACCGACGCCGACGGGCGGGAGTACGTCGACCTCGTGTGCTCCTGGGGGCCGATGATCCTCGGGCACGCGCACCCCGAGGTGATCGCCGCCGTGCAGGAGGCCGTCGCGCGCGGCACGTCCTTCGGCACGCCCGGTGAGGGCGAGGTCGCGCTCGCCGAGGAGATGGTCGCCCGGATCGAGCCCCTGGAGCAGGTGCGGCTCGTGTCCAGCGGGACCGAGGCCACCATGTCGGCGATCCGGCTCGCCCGCGGGTTCACGCAGCGCACCAAGGTGATCAAGTTCGCCGGGTGCTACCACGGCCACGTCGACTCGCTGCTCGCCTCCGCCGGCTCCGGTGTCGCCACGTTCGCGCTGCCCGACACCCCCGGCGTCACCGGCGCCCAGGCCGGCGACACCATCGTCCTGCCGTACAACGACCTCGACGCCGTGCACGCGGCCTTCGCCGCGCACCCCGGCGAGATCGCCTGCGTGATCACCGAGGCGTCGCCGGGCAACATGGGCGTCGTACCGCCGCTGCCCGGGTTCAACCAGGGGCTGAAGGACGCGTGCGCCGCGAACGGCGCGCTGTACATCTCCGACGAGGTGATGACGGGGTTCCGCACCAGCCGCGCCGGATGGTTCGGCGTGGACGGGGTCCGGCCGGACCTGATGACCTTCGGCAAGGTGATGGGCGGCGGCTTCCCGGCCGCGGCCTTCGGCGGACGGGCCGACGTCATGGCGCACCTCGCCCCCGCCGGGCCCGTCTACCAGGCCGGCACCCTCTCCGGGAACCCGGTCGCCACCGCCGCGGGGCTCGCCCAGCTGCGGCTGCTGGACGACGCCGCGTACGAGAAGGTGAACGCCGTCTCCGCGCAGATCCGGTCCCTCGTCACCGAGGCGCTGACCAAGGAGGGCGTGGCGCACACGCTGCAGAACGCCTCCAACATGTTCTCCGTCTTCTTCACCGACCGCCCGGTGCGCGACTACGAGGACGCCAAGGCGCAGGAGTCGTTCCGCTTCACCGCCTTCTTCCACTCCCTCCTCGAACACGGCGTCTACCTGCCGCCGTCCTCCTTCGAGTCCTGGTTCGTGTCCACCGCGCACGACGAGCGGGCCGTGCAGCGGATCGCCGACGCCCTGCCGGCGGCGGCCCGAGCGGCGGCGGAGGCGACGGCGTGAGCACCGTGAAGAAGGACCGGAAGGACGACGTCACCGTCGTCCATCTGATGCGGCACGGCGAGGTCGAGAACCCGGACGGCATCCTCTACGGCCGTCTGGCCGGCTACCACCTCTCCGAGCTGGGCCGGCGCATGGCCGACCGGGTCGGGGAGCACCTCGCCTCCCGCGACATCACCCATGTCGTCGCCTCCCCGCTGGAGCGGGCGCAGGAGACGGCCGAGCCCATCGCCAAGGCGCACGGCCTGGACATCGTCACCGACGAGCGGCTGATCGAGGCCGAGAACGTCTTCCAGGGCAAGACCTTCGGCATCGGGGACGGCGCGCTGCGCCGTCCGGGCAACTGGAGGCACGTCGTCAACCCGTTCAGGCCGTCCTGGGGCGAGCCGTACGTCGACCAGGTCATCCGCATGATGGGCGCGCTGAACGCGGCCAAGGACGCGGCGCGCGGCCACGAGGCGGTGCTCGTCAGCCACCAGCTGCCGATCTGGATCGTGCGGTCCTACGTCGAGAAGCGGCGGCTGTGGCACGACCCGCGCAGGCGGCAGTGCACGCTCGCCTCGCTGACCACCTTCACCTACCAGGGCGACCGGATCGTCTCCGTCGGCTACAGCGAGCCGGCCCGCGATCTCGTCCCCGCCCATCTGCTCGCCGGTGCCAAGCCGGCGAAGGGGAAGGGCAAGGCCTACGGGGCGTAGCCCCCGGCGGGACGGGCGCGGCCGCGCCGCCCGGGCCGCGTGATCCGGGCGGGGGCGGGCGCGCCGCGCCGTCCGGACGGCATCGTCACGTTCGTTGCGAAATCTCCGCAATCGACGGGAACCTCCGCCTTCGTCACGTCCTCTGAAGGGGTGACCACCTTCAGGACGTGACGATCGGGGAGGCCATGCGCGCTCTCACTCGCAGGGGAATGCTCGGGCTCGGCGCGGGTGCCGCGGCCGCCGTCTCGCTGGCCGGCTGCGGCGGTCACACGGGGTCGGACGGTGCGGGCCCCGCCGGCGGTTCCCGTCCCGGGGGGAGCGGCGACCGGTCCGGGGGGCCGACGTCCGAGCCGACGAGGACGGTCCGTCCGATCGGTGACGGCTCCACCTCCTTCACCGGAAAGCAGCCCCACCAGCCCGCCCGCCCGGTGCCGCTGGAGCCGGGTCAGACCCCGCCGCAGTTCGTCGTCTTCTCCTGGGACGGGGCCGGCGAGGTCGGCAACGGGCTCTTCCCGCGCTTCCTGGACCTGGCCAAGGAGCACGGCGCGCACATGACCTTCTTCCTCTCGGGCCTGTATCTGCTCCCCGAGTCGAAGAAGCGGCTCTACGACCCGCCGAACAACCCGCGCGGCGCCTCCGACATCGGCTACCTCACCGACGACCACATCAAGGACACCCTGAGGAACCTCCGCCGGGCCTGGCTCGAGGGGCACGAGATCGGCACCCACTTCAACGGCCACTTCTGCGCCGGCTCCGGCAGCGTCGGCAACTGGACGCCGCAGCAGTGGCGCAGCGAGATCGAGCAGGCCAAGTCGTTCGTGAAGGAGTGGCGGACCAACTCCGGCTGGACCGACCTGGAGCCGCTGCCCTTCGACTACGACAAGGAGCTCGTCGGCGGCCGTACGCCCTGTCTGCTCGGCCAGGACAACCTGCTGCCCACCGCCCGCGCGCTCGGCTGGCGCTACGACGCCTCCTCGCCCGGCGGACGCCAGGTCTGGCCGGTGAAGAAACAGGGCATATGGGACCTTCCCCTCCAGCAGATACCTTTCCCCGGTCGTTCTTTCGAGGTCCTGTCGATGGACTACAACATGCTCGCCAACCAGTCGCTCAACTCGACCAACGCGCCCGCCCGCCACCACCCGCGCTGGCGGGAGCAGGCGACCCAGGCGTACATATCCGGCTTCAGGCGGGCATACGAGACAAACAGGGCACCCTTCTTCGTGGGCAACCACTTCGAACAGTGGAACGGCGGCATCTACATGGACGCCGTGGAGGAAGCCCTCAAGCACATCGCGCGCGAGAAGGAGAAGGGCGGCGACGTGCGCCTGGTCTCCTTCCGGCAGTTCGTCGACTGGCTGGACGTGCAGAAGCCGGAGGTGCTCGACCGGCTCCGCACCCTGGAGGTCGGCCAGGAACCGGCCGGCGGCTGGAGGGGCTTCCTGAAGGGCGGGACCGGGGCGCGCGACGCCGCCTGATATGCGGGTTTCCGCCCGCACGGGGGGTGCGCAAGATCCCCAGAACGGGCATGCGAAACTTTTCACATGAGTGCCGCCAGCCGCGCCCCCCAGCGCTCGAACCGCGCCACCCGCGTCCGCCGCCGCGCCGCCCTGACCGCCGGTGCCGCCGTGGCCGCACTGCTCGTCTCCGCGTGCAGCTCCGGCGGAACGTCCGGCGGGGGCGGCAACACCAACTTCGTCACCGGCACCGACGGCATCTCCACGGTCGCCAAGGGCGAACGCGACGCCGCGCCCGACCTGTCCGGCAAGACGCTCGAGGGCGAGCAGCTCGACGTCGCCGACTACAAGGGCAAGGTCGTCGTCCTCAACGTCTGGGGTTCCTGGTGCAACCCGTGCCGCGCGGAGGCCAAGTACTTCGCGAAGGTGTCCGAGGAGTACGCCGACCGGGGCGTGCAGTTCGTCGGCATCAACACCCGGGACACCAACACCCGCTCCGCCCTCGCGTTCGAGGAGGAGTTCGGCATCACCTACCCGAGCCTGTACGACCCGACGGGCAAGCTGATGCTCCGCTTCGAGAAGGGCACGCTCAACCCGCAGGCGATCCCCTCCACCCTGGTCCTGGACCGGGACGGGAGGATCGCGGCCCGCTCGCTGTCCCCGCTCAGCGAGGAACGGCTGCTGAAGATGCTCAAGCCGGTCGTCGCGGAGAAGTGACGTGACGGCCCTGCACACGCTCGCCGCCGGCGTCGTGGACCCGAACACCACGGTGCTCAACGGCGCCCTGCTGGTCGCCCTGCCCATCGCCCTGCTCGGCGGGCTCGTCTCCTTCTTCTCGCCCTGCGTACTGCCTTTGGTCCCCGGCTACCTCTCCTACGTCACCGGCGTCTCCGGCACCGACCTGGCCGAGGCCCGGCGCGGCCGGATGGTCGCCGGCGCCTCCCTGTTCGTGCTCGGCTTCACCGTCGTGTTCGTCTCCGGCGGCGCCTTCTTCGGCTACTTCGGGCAGACGCTGCAGGAGCAGTCGGGCGTCCTGTCCAAGGTGCTCGGCGTCTTCATGATCCTCATGGGCGTCTTCTTCATGGGCCTGATGCCCTGGCTCACCCAGAGGGAGTTCCGCTTCCACAAGCGCCCGGCCACCGGGCTGGTCGGGGCCCCCGTCCTCGGCGCCCTGTTCGGCATCGGCTGGACGCCCTGCATCGGCCCCACCCTCGCGTCCGTCCTGACCCTCTCCGCCCAGCAGGAGAGCGCCGGACGCGGCGCCATACTGACCGTCGCGTACTGTCTGGGGCTGGGTGTGCCCTTCGTGCTCGCCGCCGTCGCCTTCCGCAGGGCGCTCGGTGCCTTCGGCTGGGTCAAGCGGCACTACGTCTGGGTGATGCGCATCGGCGGCACGATGATGATCGTGACCGGTGTGCTGCTGCTGACCGGCGCGTGGGACAGCCTCGTGGCGGAGATGCAGACCTGGTCCAACGGCTTCACTGTGGGGATCTGACGCGATGAGCACGACTTCGAAGACCGGCCCCGAGGAGACCGCCGCCGGTGCCGGGGCCCGCGAGCAGGAGCAGGACCTGGGCGCCGCCGGCTCCCAGCTGTCCACCGCCCCCACGGAGGAGCCGCCGAACCTGCCCTCCCTGGGCGTCATCGGCTGGGCCCGCTGGTTCTGGCGGCAGCTCACCTCCATGCGGGTCGCCCTGCTGCTGCTCCTGCTGCTGTCGCTCGGCGCGATCCCCGGCTCGCTCATCCCGCAGACCGGGATCGACGAGACGAAGGTCGCCGACTTCCGCGAGAAGCACGAGACCCTCGCGCCGATCTACGACAAGCTCGGCCTGTTCGACGTCTACAGCTCGGTGTGGTTCTCGGCGATCTACATCCTGCTGTTCGTCTCCCTCATCGGCTGCATCGTGCCCCGCACCTGGCAGTTCGTGGGCCAGCTGCGCGGCCGCCCGCCCGCCGCCCCCCGGCGGTTGGACCGGCTGCCCGCCCACACCACCTGGCGCACCGAGGCCGCGCCCGAGGAGGTCCGCGAGGCCGCCCTCGCCCTGCTGAGGAAGCGCCGCTTCCGCGCCCACCTCGCCGGGGACGCCGTCGCCGCCGAGAAGGGCTATCTGCGCGAGGTCGGCAACCTGGTCTTCCACATCTCGCTGATCGTGATGCTGGTCGCCTTCGCCTGGGGCCAGCTGTTCAAGTCCGAGGGCAACAAGCTGATCGTCGAGGGCGACGGCTTCTCCAACACGCTCCCGCAGTACGACGACATCAAGTCCGGCAGCCTCTTCGACGCCGGTGACCTGGAGCCGTTCAGCTTCACCGTGAAGGACTTCAGGGGCACGTACGAGCGCACCGGCCCCAACAAGGGGACGCCGCGCACCTACGAGGTCGACCTCGCCTACAGCGAGGGCGCCTACGGCGAGGAGAAGAAGACCACCGTCAAGGTCAACGAGCCGCTGGAGATCGGCGACGCCAAGGTCTACCTCACCAGCCACGGCTACGCGCCCGTCGTCACCGTCCGCGACGGCAAGGGCGAGGTCGTCTTCCAGGACGCCGTGCCGCTGCTGCCGCTCGACGCCAACGTCACCTCCTCCGGCGTGGTCAAGGTCCTCGACGGCTACCGCAACCCCGAGGGCGAGAAGGAGCAGCTCGGCTTCCAGGCCTTCTTCGTGCCCACCTTCGGCGGCTCCGCGGCCGGCACGATGATCTCCCAGTTCCCGGCGCTGGACTATCCGGTGCTCGCGCTGAACGCCTACCACGGCGACCTGAAGGCGAACTCGGGCATTCCGCAGAGCGTGTACCAGATGGACAAGACCAAGATGAAGGAGTTCAAGGACGCCGACGGCGAGCTGTTCAAGAAGCTGCTCATGCCCGGCGAGACCATGACGCTCCCGAACGGCGCCGGCTCGGTCACCTTCGAGAAGGGCGTCAAGGAGTGGGCCCAGTTCCAGGTCGTCCAGGAGCCGGGCGGCGGCTGGGCCCTGGGCGGTGCCGTCGCCGCGATCGGCGGCCTGGCCGCCTCCCTGTTCATCCAGCGCCGCCGCGTCTGGGTGCGCGCGGCCGCGGGCCCCGACGGCGTCACCGTCGTCGAGATGGCCGGACTCGGCCGCAGCGAGTCCGCCAAGGTACCCGAGGAACTCGGCGACCTCGCCGGGATCCTGTACGACCGGGCCCCCGGCGCCCCCGATCCGGACGGCGCCTCCCCGGACACCCCCGATTCCACCGATCCTCGAGCCGTACCTGCCGAAGGGGCTGAGAAGTGACTCTCGCCGCCGCGACCCACGAGAACCTGGCGGAGATGAGCAACGTGCTCATCTACTCCGCGATGGCCGTCTACACCCTGGCGTTCTTCGCGTACATCGCCGAATGGATCTTCGGCAGCCGCAGCAAGGTCGCCCGCACCGCCGCCGCCCTCACCCCCAGGGCACAGGCGAAGCAGGCACCGGCCGTCACCGTCAACAAGGCGGGCGGCACCGCCGTCCTGGAGCGGCCGAAGGTCGTCGTGCGGGCCGCGGCCGGATCGCGCGACGTGCCCGACGGGCCCGGGGCGCACGGCGGGGACGAGCAGGGCGACCTCTTCGGGCGGATCGCCGTCTCCCTCACCGTGCTCGCGTTCCTGCTCGCGTTCGGCGGGGTGCTCACCCGCGCGCTGTCCGTGGAGCGGGCGCCGTGGGGCAACATGTACGAGTTCAACATCACCTTCTCCACCACCGCCGTCGGCGTGTACCTCCTGCTGCTGGCGCTGAAGAGGAACGTGCGCTGGCTCGGGCTGTTCCTGACCACCACGGTCCTCCTCGACCTCGGTCTCGCCGTCACCGTCCTGTACACCGAGAGCGACCAGCTGGTCCCCGCGCTCGACTCGTACTGGCTGTACATCCACGTCTCCACGGCGATCCTGTGCGGCGCGGTGTTCTACGTCGGCGCGGTCGGCGCGATCCTGTACCTGTTCAAGGACGCCTACGAGAACAAGATCGTGAACGGCGGCAGGCCCGGCACCTTCGCCACGTCCGTCCTGGAGCGGCTGCCCGCCTCCGCCTCGCTGGACAAGTTCGCCTACCGCGTCAACGCGGCCGTCTTCCCGCTGTGGACGTTCACGATCATCGCGGGCGCCATCTGGGCCGGCGACGCCTGGGGCCGCTACTGGGGCTGGGACCCCAAGGAGACCTGGTCCTTCATCACCTGGGTCGCCTACGCCGGCTACCTGCACGCCCGCGCCACCGCCGGCTGGAAGGGCCGCAAGGCCGCCTACCTGGCCCTGCTCGCCTTCGGCTGCTGGCTGTTCAACTACTACGGCGTGAACATCTTCGTCTCCGGCAAGCACTCCTACGCCGACGTCGGCCTGGACGCGCTCCGGTCCGTCGGCTTCTGACCGACCCCGTGCCGCTGAGGCCGGTTCCCGTGACCCGGGTCACGGGAACCGGCCTTCGTCGTCCGGACAGGCAAGGGGACGTGGACACGAATCTGCGGAGACGCATCCGCGCGGGGGACCACGACGCCTTCGGCGACCTCTTCGACGCGTACGCGCGCTCCGTCTACAACCATGCCTTCCGGCTCACCGGCGACTGGGCGACCGCCGAGGACGTCGTCTCCCTGACCTTCCTGGACGCCTGGCGGCTGCGCGCGAAGCTCGACGAGGAGGGCGGCTCGCTGCGTCCCTGGCTGCTCGGCATCGCCACCAACGTCACCCGCAACACCCGCCGCGCCGCCCGGAGACACGCGGCCGCGGTGGCCCGCCTCCCGCGCGACGAGGCCGTACGGGACTTCGCCGAGGAGGTCGCGGGCCGTGTGGACGACGCGGCGCAACTGACCCTCGTGCGGATCGCGCTGGCGAAGCTGCGCCGCTCCGAACGCGAGGTGCTGGCGCTGTGCGTGTGGTCCGGGCTGGACTACGCCGCCGCGGCCCGGGCGCTCGGCGTGCCCGTCGGCACCGTCCGCTCCCGCCTCTCCCGCGCCCGGACAAAGCTCGCGAAACATCTCGAAAACCCGGAACTCCCCGCACCCCGCGGACAGATGAGAGGTGACCGCACCACAGCGGTCGGGCCCCTGAGGGAGGGAAACCGATGAACCAGCTCACCGAACCCCCGGAGAGAGACCTTCCGCCGGCCCGTCACCGACTCCTCAAGGAGCATCTGATGACCGAGATCCGGCGTGAGGACCGAACAGCCGCCCCCCGGCGGAGCACTTGGCTGCGGCCCGCACTCGCCGCGGCGGCCGTCGCGACCGCCGCCGCCGTCACCCTCGTGTTCCTCCCCTCCGGGGACGGCGGCGCGAGCAACCGGCCGCCCAGCAGGGCGACGGTCGCCCTGCTGGAGGACATCGCCCTCGCGGCCGAACACGGGCCCGACCACGGCGACATCCGCGACGACCAGTTCGTCTACGTCGACAGCAAGGTGTCCTTCTCGCAGACCGGTGAGGGGATGAGGACGAGGATCCAGCCGCTGCACCGCCTGGAGACCTGGCACTCGGTGGACGGCACCCGCGAGGGGCTGCTGCGCGAGGCGGGCCGGGGCGAGTGGACCCGGGACCCCGACGCGCGGCCCGGGGAACCCGGCTACGAGGTCACCACCAACTACCGCCACCTGTCCACGCTGCCCACCGACCCGGACGAGATGTACGAGTGGCTGCGCGAGACGGCACCCGAGTACAGCGGGCAGGAGACCGACCAGGCCATGTTCGTGCTGGTCGGCGACCTGATCCGGGACGCCGTCGTGCCGCCGGAGCAGGGCGCCGCCCTCTACCGTGCCGTCGCGAGGATCCCCGGGGTGACGATCGTCGAGGACGTGGTCGACGCCGCCGGACGCGAGGGCGTCGCGATCACCCGCGAGGACCCGGACAACCCCACCCGCGACGAGTGGATCTTCGACGAGGAGACCTTCGAGTTCCTCGGCGAGCGCAGTGTGGCCACCGAGGACCACGCGGACGTGGAGAGGGGAACCGTCACCGGCAACACGGCGGTCCTGCGCCGGGCGATCGTCGACGAGGCGGGTCAGCGGCCGTAACCGG
>NZ_JAPSKQ010000034.1:12352-48830 GCF_031181555.1 Streptomyces sp.
GAGTTCCTCGGCGAGCGCAGTGTGGCCACCGAGGACCACGCGGACGTGGAGAGGGGAACCGTCACCGGCAACACGGCGGTCCTGCGCCGGGCGATCGTCGACGAGGCGGGTCAGCGGCCGTAACCGGCCCCGTCAGTCCCCGGCGTCCCCGACGTTCTCGTTCCACGGCTGTGGACGGCGCGCGGCGGACTCCCGCATCACCGTGGCGCACCCGGGATCGTCGAGCGGCACGATCTCCATGCCGTGCCCGGCCGGCCGGTCGTGCCCGCCGTGGAGGGCGGCCGCCTCGCCGGTCACCACCCGGTACTGCTCCGGACCGGTCCGGCGGTCCGGAGCAGTACCGGCACGGGGACGGCGTCGTCACCACTGTCGTGCCGCGGTACGGCCGCCGCCGTCCCGCCGCGCGGAAGGCGGCGGTCTGCGGGGCGGCGGCCCCCTGGACGCCGACCCCCGTCGGGCCCGCCCGACCGGCTCTGTACCCTGGCCCGATCATCGCCGCACGGGCGGTGGTGGGCCCCGGGTGGGAGGAAGTCATGGGTGCCGCACCGGTACTTGAGGAGCTGCGGGAGGTCTGCCAGCCGCAGGCCAAGCTGGCGAGCCGCAACGGCGAGCACTGGGCCGGCCGGCTCTACATGCGCAGGATCTCGCTGCGCACCACCCGGCAGCTGGTGCGCACCCCGGTCACCCCGGACCAGTTGACCTGGACCATGGTCGTCTGCGGGGTCGCCGCCGGTGCCGCGCTGATGATCCCCGGCCTGACCGGTGCGGTCCTCGCCGTGGTCCTCATGCAGCTGTTCCTGCTCTTCGACTGCGTGGACGGCGAAGTCGCCCGCTGGAAGGGCCAGAACAGCGCGGCCGGCATCTACGTCGACCGGCTCGGCGCGTACCTCGCCGACGCGGCGCTGATGGCGGGCGCCGGGTACCGGGCGGCCGAGTCGGGCGTCGGCGGCTGGCTGTCGGTCGGCATCGCGACCGCCCTCGGGGTCGTCCTGCTCAAGGCGTCCACCGACCTGGTGGACGTGGCCCGCGCCCGGCGCGGACTGGCCGTCGCCGACGACGAGTCCACCCGCCCGCGCTCGCAGGGCGTGGCCACCGTGCGCCGGATCGCCGCCGCGTTCAAGATCCACCGGGTGACCAACGGCATCGAGGCCTCCCTCGTCCTGCTGGTCGCGGCCGTCGCCGACACGGTGACCGGCGGCATCGAGCCGACGCGCTGGGCGCTGGGCGCGCTGGCCGTCATCACGTGGGTGATGGTCCCGGCCCACCTGCTGTCGATCCTGTCGTCGTCGCGGTTGCGCTGAGGTACGCCGGGCAGACGCGGAGGGCGCCCGCGCCCTTCGGCACGGCCCGCACGCGGGCGTGAGCGCCTCGCTCCGTGCGCCGATCGCCGCCCGCGGGGCCTCGCGCGCCGCGCGCGGGGAGAACCGTTCCTCACGGGTGCGGACCCGCTGCGTCGGGACCCCGGTCGGCCGGGCGGGGCGACGGAACGGGGACGGCGTCGCCCGGACGGCGGTGCGAGGCTACTCCGCGCTGATCGAACGCCAGATCCGTTCCGGCAGAACGCGTGCGGCTTCGTCCAGGTCGACGTCGTCGAAGCCGGAGAGCCAGCGCCGTGCCGTGCCGACGACCGGGCCCAGCACCAGGGACTCGACCAGCGGGAGCGGGAGCGGGGCCACCTCGCCGGCCTCGATCCGGGGCCGCAGCCACTGCGCGAACGCCGAGACCCTGGCCTCCTGGGCGTCGCGCAGCTCCCTGCCCCGCTCCATGCCGACCCGGTCCGCCCGCGAGGAGTGCACGAGCAGCGCGGCGGCCCGGTGCTCCTGAATGAACGTCAGATAGGCGCGGGTGAGGGCGCCCACGCCCTCGCGGGCGGTACGGGCCGGTCCCAGGGCCGTGGCCAGCTCGCCCAGCAGCCGGCCCAGCCAGCGCCGGGCGAGTGCCTCGTACAGCCCGTCGATGCTGCCGAAGTGGTGGTAGAGGCTGCCCAGGCTGACCCCGCTGGCCCGGGTGACCGCGCTGACGGTGAGACCCTGCTCGCCCGACTCCCCGTAGACGCGCAGCGCCGCGTCCAGGAGGTGCTCGGCGGTGACCTCACCGCGGTGCTGCTTGGGGCTCATCGCAGGGCCGTCGTCCCATTCTGGAGCGATTTTCTAGAATCCTCTTCCAATTCTAGCCCGGACTGATTCAGACTGGCCCTGCCGGCGTGCGCGTCCGCCCGTGTGCTGCGGGGGAACGGGCGGGCCGCCGCCGGTCGAGCGGTGGCGAACGCGGCGGACCACGGCAGCGGTGCGGGCGTGGCCGAGCCGCGCGACCAGCGGTCATCGGCGGCACCGATGACCCCATCGGCGGGACGCCCCGGCAGCGCGTGGACCACCCCCGCGCACCCTCGCCCTCGCCGTCCTCGGCGGCGTGTTCATCGTCTTCAACTGGGTGTTCCTCTTCGAGTCGTACGAGAACACCTCCATCTCGGTCGCCACGGCCGTCCACCACACCCAGCCGTTCCACGTGGTGCTGCTGGGCGCCCTGCTGTTCCGCGAGCGCCTCACCGCCGCCAAGGTCGGCTGGATCGCCGTCGCCTTCGCCGGACTGGTCCTCGTCTCCGGCGTCACCCCGGAGACTTCACCGGCGGCGGCGCCTACCTGACCGGCATCGGCCAGGCCCTCCTCGCCGCGCTCCTGTACGGCCTGTCCACCCTGGTCACCATGGGGGTGCCCCCGCGCGTCGAGCAGCGGGGGAGCGTCACCGGCGTACGGCCGCACCTCGTCGCCCTCGTCCAGGTCCTCGCCGGCATCCCGCTCCTGCTGCCGTTCGCCGACTTCGGCGCCATGGCCGGCACCGGCGCGGGCTGGGGCTGGCTGGCCGGGCTCGGCGTCCTCCACACGGGCCTGATGTACGTCCTGGTGTACGCCGCCTACGCCAAGCTCCCGACCTCGAAGATCGCCGTCCTGGCCTTCGTCCACCCGGCCGTGGCGATGGTCGTGGACTGGGCGGTGTACGGCCACCACATCGGCCTCGTCCAGGCGCTCGGCGTCCCGCTGACCGTCATGGCGAGCCTCGGGGTCACCTCGGCGCGGCCTGCTCGGCCACGAGTCTCCGCGCCTGCTCCACGAACAGCCGCGCGTGCGCCGGAAGCCGCTTCCCGGCCCGCCACGCCAGTTGCGTCCGAAGCGTGAACGGCGGCTCCCAGTCCAGCCGCACCAAAGAGCCCTCCGCGAGTTCGGCGGCGACCGTCACCTCGGCCAGCAGCGGCTGCCGTACGAGAGCGGCGGTGGTCACCGGCGCGCCGGACGCCGGATGCCCGGGCGCCGCCACCAGCGCCAGCGGCTCGACCGCCGGCACCTCGCCCTCCAGCCCCGGATGCTCCGTCTCCGTCTCCATCAGGAAACCGAGGTCGTACGCCCCCTGCCGCAGCGCCTGCCGGGTCTCGTCCCCGGTCGTGGTGCGCAGCGCGAGGCGCACCCTCGGGTGGCGGTGGTGGAGGTACTCCAGCAGCGGCGGCAGCCGGTACGACGTCAGCGACTCCATGGTGCCGACGACGAGCGACCCGGCCGGCTCCTCCGCCCCGGCGACGGCCGCCCGCGCCTCCTCGCTCGGCTCGATGATCCGCCGCGCGTACGGCAGCAGCCGCTCGCCCGCCTCCGTCAGCCGGATCCGGCTGCCCAGCGGTCGAACAACTCCGTGCCCAGCGAGGACTCCAGGGAGCGGATCCGACCGGTCACGCTGGACTGCGCGTACGTCAGTTCGGCGGCGGCCCGGGTGAAGCTCAGGACGGTGGCGACCTTCTCGAACGTGACGAGGAGCCGCAGCTCCATCACTCGCCCCGGTCCCGCTCGTCCTTGTCCCCGTCCTTGCCCTTGCCCTCGTCCTCGCCCTTGTCCAGGTCCGGGCCCGGGGTCCCGTCCTGCTCCTTGCTCCCGCCCCCGGGGCGGCGGTTCCCGTCGTCGCTCAGCGACTTGAGGAACTCGGGGTTGTCGTCGGGCGCCACCCACTGCTGCCGGCCGCCCCGGCTCCAGGCGGACCCGATGGCGCCGCCCGCGCCCGCGGGGTGCCGCTTCTTGCCGGCGATGAGCCACGAGATCGATCCGACGAGCGGGAACAGCAGGACGAGGATCGCCCACAGCGGCTTGGGCATGTGACGGATGTCCTCGTCCTTCGTGCTGATGCAGTCGATGAACGCGTAGACGCTCAGTGCCAGGGGGACGAGGAACATCAGCACCCGGAGCATGGGGCCTCTCCAGACAGAAAGGGGGCGGCGGGGCCGTCGTCACAGCCCCCAGGTACAGGGCCAGGGTAGCCGCTCGGGGATACTTGACCGCATGGCTTACGACGATCTTCGCTCCCTGCTCAGGGCGCTGGAGCGCGAGGGTGACCTCAAGCGCATCAAGGCCGAGGTCGACCCGCACCTGGAGGTCGGTGAGATCGTCGACCGGGTGCAGAAGGCCGGCGGTCCCGCGCTGCTCTTCGAGAACGTGCGCGGCTCGAGCATGCCCCTCGCGATGAACGTGTACGGCACCGACCGCCGCCTGCTGAAGGCGCTCGGCCTGAAGTCGTACGCGGAGATCTCCGAGAAGATCGGCGGTCTGCTCAGGCCCGAACTGCCGCACGGCTTCGTCGGCGTGCGCGAGGCCTTCGGCAAGCTCGGCGCGATGACGCACGTACCGCCGAAGAAGGTGAAGGACGCGCCGGTGCAGGAGGTCGTCCTGCACGGCGACGACGTGGACCTCGAACAGCTCCCCGCCCTGTTCACCTGGCCCAAGGACGGCGGCTCCTTCTTCAACCTGGGCCTGACCCACACCAAGGACCCCGAGACGGGCGTCCGCAACCTCGGCCTGTACCGCCTCCAGCGCCACGACAGGCGCACCATCGGCATGCACTGGCAGATCCACAAGGACAGCCGCAACCACTACCAGGTCGCCGCCCGGCGCGGCGAGCGGCTGCCGGTCGCCATCGCCTTCGGCTGCCCGCCCGCCGTGACGTACGCCTCCACCGCCCCGCTCCCCGGCGACATCGACGAGTACCTCTTCGCCGGGTTCCTGCAGGGCAAGCGGGTCGAGATGGTCGACTGCAGGACGGTCCCGCTCCAGGTCCCCGCGCAGGCGGAGGTCGTCCTGGAGGGCTGGCTGGAGCCGGGCGAGATGCTGCCCGAGGGCCCCTTCGGCGACCACACCGGCTTCTACACCCCGCAGGAGCCCTTCCCGGCCCTGAGGATCGACTGCGTGACGATGCGCAGGCGCCCGCTGCTCCAGTCGATCGTCGTCGGCCGCCCCCCGACGGAGGACGGCCCGCTCGGCCGCGCGACGGAACGCTTCTTCCTCCCCCTGTTGAAGATCATCGTCCCGGACATCGTGGACTACCACCTCCCCGAGGCCGGCGGCTTCCACAACTGCGCGATCGTCTCGATCGACAAGAAGTACCCGAAGCACGCGCAGAAGGTCATGCACGCCATCTGGGGCGCCCACATGATGTCGCTGACCAAGCTGATCGTGGTCGTCGACTCCGACTGCGACGTGCACGACCTGCACGAGGTCGCCTGGCGGGCGCTCGGCAACACCGACTACGCCCGCGACCTCACCGTCGTCGAGGGCCCCGTGGACCACCTCGACCACGCCTCGTACCAGCAGTTCTGGGGCGGCAAGGCGGGCATCGACGCGACGAAGAAGTGGCCGGAGGAGGGGTACACGCGCGACGGCGGCTGGCCGGACATGGTCGAGTCCGATCCGGACACGGCCGAACGGGTGACGAAGCGGTGGAAGGAGTACGGGCTGTGAGCAGCGCCTCCGCCGCGATTCCCCAGCCGGGGCGCACGAAAGCCTTCCTGCGCCTGGTGATGATCGAGCACTCGGTCTTCGCGCTGCCCTTCGCCTACATCGCCGCGCTGACGGCGATGTTCCAGCTGGACCGGAACATCCACTGGGGCAGACTGCTGCTGGTCACCATCTGCATGGTCGGGCTGCGCACCTTCGCGATGGCCGCCAACCGGATCATCGACCGCGAGATCGACGCCCGCAACCCGCGCACCGCCCACCGCGAGCTGGTCACCGGCGCGGTGTCGGTGAAGCACGCGTGGACCGGCGCGCTGATCGCCCTGGCGGTGTTCCTCGGCGCGGCGGCCCTGCTCAACCCCCTCTGCCTGGCCCTCGCGCCGGTCGCGGTCGTCCCGATGGTGGTCTACCCGTACGGCAAGAGGTTCACCGACTTCCCGCAGGCCATCCTGGGCCTCGCCCAGGCGATGGGCCCGGTCGGCGGCTGGCTGGCGATCACCGGCGCGTGGTCCTGGGACGCGGTCGTGCTCGGCCTGGCGGTCGGTGTCTGGATCGGCGGCTTCGACCTGATCTACGCCTGCCAGGACGTCGACGCCGACCGCGAGATCGGCGTGCGGTCGGTCCCGGCCCGCTTCGGCGTCCCGGCCGCCATCTGGGGCGCCCGGGCCTGCCACACCGTGACGACGGCCCTGTTCGCCTGGTACGCGGTCCGCACCGACGCCGGCGCGTTCTTCTGGCTGGGCCTGCTGATCGTCGCCGCGGCCTTCGTCTACGAGCACACCATCGTCCGCCCGCACGACCTGTCCCGCGTGAACCGGGCCTTCTTCAGCGTCAACGGGTTCATCGGCATCGCCCTGTTCGTGTGCGCGCTGCTGGACCTGCTGGTGCGGGGCCTGACGGTCTGAGCGGCCGTGCGGCCCCCCACCCGCGCCGGGAGAAACCCCACCGCCGGTAGGCTCGTGATGTGAACGCAGGAGAATCGGGGCGCAAGCCTTGGATCGTGGGGGTGTCCGGGGCATCCGGGACGCCCTACGCAGCCGCTGTGCTGCGTGCGCTTCTGGCGGCGGGGGAGAGCGTCGACCTCGTCGTCAGCCGGGCCTCGCGGCTCACCCTGCTCGACGAGACCGGCATCTCCTTCCGGGACGCCCACTGGCGGGACGACCTGCGCCAATGGCTGGCCCGGGGCGCGGACGGCAAGCCGGACACCTTCGCCGTGGACCTCGACGGCGTACGGCACTGGGCCGCCGGTGACCTCGCGGCCGGGCCGTCCTCGGGGTCGTATCCGAGCAAGGGCATGCTGATCGTGCCCGCCTCCACGGCCTGTGTGGCCGGGGTGGCGCTCGGGCTGTCCAAGGACCTGTTGCAGCGGGCGGCGAGCGTGACCCTGAAGGAGGGGCGCACGCTGGTCGTGGCCGTGCGGGAGGCCCCGCTGAACGGCCGGACCCTGCGGCACCTGGTCGCCCTCGACGACGCGGGCGCGGCCGTGGTGCCCGCCTCACCGGCCTTCTACGCGGGCGCGACGCACATCCAGGACCTGGTCGACTTCGTCGCCGGACGCGTACTCGACGCGGCGGGCGTCGAACACCGGCTCTACCGCCGCTGGGAGGGCGAACTCGGCGGCGGCTCCCGCACGGACTGAGCACTCGCCGCAACGGCACGGCAACGCACCACCTTTCAGGAACTTTCATCCTCTTCAATGGAAGGCTTCGATTCGATGGACGCGGTGGACAGGCAGCTCATCCAGGCCCTGAGGGAGAACGGCCGGGCCTCCTACGCGGAGCTGGGGCGCCTCGTCGGCCTGTCGGGACCCAGCGTCACCGACCGCATCAACCGGCTGGAGGCGGCCGGTGTCATCACCGGCTACCGGGCCACCGTGGACGCCGCCTCGCTCGGCCTCGGCGTGACCGCCCTGATCGGCATCTCGCTCTCGGACGCCGCCGACCACGAGGACGTGGCGCAGCGGCTGAAGGACCTGAGGGAGATCGAGGACTGCTGGTTCATCGCCGGTGACGACTCCTTCATGCTCAAGGTGCGGGCGAGCGACGTGGACGGGCTGGAGAAGATCATCCGCCGGCTGTCCGGCACCAAGGGCGTCTCGCGGACCCGGACCACCATCGTGCTCTCCACGAAGTGGGAGAACCGCGTCGGTGAGCTGCCCGAAGAGGTCCACTAGCCGGGGCGTACGGTTGACGGAGTCTGCCTGGAGAAAAGAGGTATCGGCATGGACGTCGGGCTCAAGCGCGAGTTGGAGGAGAAGGTCAGGGCGGGTGTCCGCCTGACCCGTGAGGACGGCATCGCGCTGTACGAGTCGGACGACCTGGCGTGGCTGGGCGGACTGGCGCACGAGGTGCGCACGAGGCTGAACGGCGATGTCGTGCACTTCAACGTCAACCGCCACCTCAACATGACGAACGTGTGCACCGCCTCCTGCGCGTACTGCTCCTTCCAGCGCAAGCCGGGGGAGAAGGACGCGTACACGATGCGCATCGAGGAGGCGGTGAAGCTCGCCAAGGCGATGGAGTCGGAGAACCTGACCGAGCTGCACATCGTCAACGGGCTCCACCCGAACCTGCCGTGGCGCTACTACCCGCGTTCCCTGCGCGAGCTGAAGGCCGCCCTGCCGGACGTCTCCCTGAAGGCGTTCACCGCCACCGAGATCCACCACTTCGAGACCATCTCCGGGCTGTCCGCCTCGGAGATCCTCGACGAGCTGATCGACGCGGGCCTGGAGTCCCTCACCGGCGGCGGCGCGGAGATCTTCGACTGGGAGGTGCGGCAGCACATCGTCGACCACCGCACCCACTGGGAGGACTGGTCGCGCATCCACCGGCTGGCGCACGAGAAGGGGCTGAAGACCCCGTGCACCATGCTCTACGGCCACATCGAGGAGCCCCGCCACCGCGTGGACCACGTGCTGCGGCTGCGTGAGCTGCAGGACGAGACCGGCGGCTTCCAGGTCTTCATCCCGCTGCGCTACCAGCACGACTTCGTGGACATGAAGGACGGCAAGATCCGCAACCGCCTCCAGGCCCGCACCCGGATGGCCACCGGCGCGGAGGCGCTGAAGACCTTCGCCGTCTCCCGGCTGCTCTTCGACAACGTCCCGCACGTCAAGGTCTTCTGGGTGATGCACGGTGTCCAGACCGCGCAGCTGGCGCTGCAGCACGGCGCGGACGACATGGACGGCTCGGTGGTCGAGTACAAGATCACGCACGACGCCGACAACTACGGCACCCCGAACAAGCTGACCCGCGAGGACCTCCTCGACCTGATCCGCGACGCCGGTTTCCGCCCGGTGGAGCGCAACACGCGGTACGAGATCATCCGCGAGTACGACGGCCCGGACCCGGAGCGCCGGGAGTCCCCGCAGCCGATGCGGGTCTGAGACAAGGGCGGGGACAGGGGCCGGGACGGCGCGCCGGGAGGGGCCGTCGCACCCGGTGCGGGTCCGGTCCGGGGCGTGAGGCCGGTGGCCGGGCGGGTACCCGCCCGGCATGGCCGTCACCCAGGCGCCCGAGGACGCCTACACCGCCGCACCCTTCCTCCCGGACCGCGGTGACCTGACCGCCCTGCGCGAGGCCGCCGCCGGGTGCCGGGGCTGCCCGCTGCACCGCGACGCCACCCGGACCGTCTTCGGCGCCGGGGCGGCCGACGCCCGCGTCATGCTCGTCGGCGAGCAGCCCGGCGACCAGGAGGACCGGCAGGGCAAGCCCTTCGTCGGGCCCGCCGGCAAGCTGCTCGACCGGGCGCTGGCCGAGGCGGGCATCGACCCCGGCGAGGCGTACGTCACCAACGCGGTCAAGCACTTCAAGTTCACGCGCTCCGGGGCGCGGGGGCGCCGGATCCACAAGGCGCCCGGCGTGCGCGAGATGAAGGCGTGCGGGCCCTGGCTCGCCGCCGAGCTGGCGGCCGTCGAGCCGGAGCTGATCGTCGTGCTGGGCGCGACCGCCGGAAAGGCGCTGCTCGGCTCGTCGTTCCGGGTCACGCAGGTGCGCGGCAGGGTGCTGGAGGAGGAGATCCACGGCCGCCCCGAGCGGCTGGTCCCCACCGTGCACCCGTCGGCGGTGCTGCGGGCGGACGACCGGGAGGCGGCGTACCGGGGGCTGGTCGCGGACCTGAAAATCGCGGCGCAAGCACTTGGGTAATGGTTACCATCGCCGCATGACCCTTACCTTCACGTTCGATCCCGCCGTCACCCCCGCACTCCGCGACGGCATCCTCGACCTCTGGGCCGACGTCTCCAACGCGGGCGGAGCCGTCGGCTTCGTGCCGCCGGTGACGCGCGAGGAGATCCGGCCCGAGCTGGTGCGCCAGTTCGCGGCGATGGAGGAGGGGCGCTCCCGGCTCCTCGTCGGGCACGACGAGGAGGGGCGGGTGGCCGCGACGGCGTTCCTCACCTTCAACAGCCACCGCCTGATGACCCACTGGATCTGGCTGTACACGGTGATGGTCCACCCCCGCCACCAGGGCAAGGGGTACGGCCGTGACCTGCTGGCGGCCGCCGAGAGCGCCGCCCGCGGGCTCGACGGCATCGAGGCGATACGCCTCGGCTGCCGCGGCGGCCTCGGCCTGGAGCACTTCTACGCCTCCTGCGGCTACAAGGAGGTCGGCCGCGTCCCCGGCGCGATCCGGGTGGCGCCGGGCGACGAGCGGGACGACATCACCATGCTGCTGCCGCTGACCTGAGGCCGCACCCCCCTGGAGGGCCGGCGGTCCGGGCGTGCTTCACTGGAGGCTGCCCCTGTGTCCCTTTGGGATGTTCTGGGGGATGTTCAGGCCGGACGTAGGAAGAGTGGATGAGATGCTCCGCTACACGCTGATGCGCCTCGGGATCTTCGTGGGCTGCCTCGTGGCCGTCTGGGGCCTCGTCTACTCCGGCCTCGCCCCGCGCGGCCTCGGCGACTCCAACGGCCTGTGGATCGTGCTGCTCGCGCTGGTGATCTCGGCCCCGATCAGCTTCGTCGTGCTCCGCGAGGAGCGGGACCGGGCCTCCGAGCGGATCGTGCAGCGGGTGGACCGGGTCAAGGCGAACCTGGAGGCCAACCGCAACCAGGAGGACGTCGCCGACGACGCCGCCCGCGCGCACGGCCGGGCGCAGGGTCAGACCTCGTAGGCCCCCTCGCAGGCCCGGACCTCGCGGGCCCAGGCCCCGTAAGCTTCGTCACACCGCCCGCCACCCCTACAGCGCCCCGGTCTCCGAAATCCCCGGAGACCAGGGCGCTTTGCGTTGTACGGGCGCTTTTCTCCCCGCGCCTGTCAAAGTAAGGCTTTGAGTGTCTCAAAGTTCAGGTGTTACGGTCTTCGGGTGAAGTCAGCAGCCGTGTTCCCCACGCCCCGGAGAGTTCCGCTCGTGGCGCGCCTGCACGTGGACCTCTGTCGGGTCTCCTCCGCGAACTGTCGTCCCTGACGCTCCCGCGCCCGAACACCACGTCACCTTCCTCACGCGTCCCCTTCATCGGAGCATGTCCGTGTCCACGAACACGAAGTCCTCGTTGCTGCCCTTCCGGGCACCCTTCTGGGCCCAGATACTCGCCGGCCTCGTCCTGGGCGTCCTGCTCGGCTGGCTCGCCCGCAGCCAGGACGTCTCCTGGCTCGTCACCACCCTCGAGAAGGTCGGCGGGACCTTCGTCGGCCTGCTGAAGCTCGCCGTCGCCCCGCTCGTCTTCTTCGCGATCCTGGTCTCCATCACCAACCTGCGGAAGGTCAACAACGCGGCCCGCCTGGCCTCGCGGACCCTCCTCTGGTTCATGATCACCTCGCTGATCGCGGTGGCCATCGGCCTCGTCATCGGCCTGGTCACCAACCCCGGCGCGGGCACCGGCCTCACCCCGGCGGACGGGGCCGAGCCCGAGAAGACCGGCTCCTGGATCGACTTCCTCACCGGCATCGTGCCGACCGACGTGATCACGCCGTTCACCGAGCTGAACGTGCTGCAGATCGTCTTCATGGCCGCCGTCGCCGGTATCGCCGCCCTCCAGCTCGGCGAGAAGGCCCAGCCGATCCTCACCCTGAGCGAGTCCGTCCTCGAACTCCTCCAGAAGGCCCTGTGGTGGGTCATCCGCCTCGCCCCGCTCGGCACCGTCGGCCTCATCGGCAACGCGATCGCCACCTACGGCTGGGACCTCATCGGCAAGTACGCGACCTTCACCGCCGACATCTACGTCGGCTGCCTGATCGTCCTCTTCGGCGTCTACCCGGCGCTGCTCGCCGGTGCCGCCAAGGTCAACCCGGTGCAGTTCTTCAAGGGCGCCTGGCCCGCGATCCAGCTGGCCTTCGTCTCCCGCTCCTCCGTCGGCACCATGCCGCTGACCCAGAAGGTCACCGAGCGCCTGGGCGTGCCCAGGGAGTACGCGTCGTTCGCCGTCCCGTTCGGCGCGACCACCAAGATGGACGGCTGCGCCGCGGTCTACCCCGCCATCGCCGCGATCTTCGTCGCCCAGATCTTCGACATCCAGCTCGGCATCGGCGACTACCTGCTGATCGCGTTCGTCTCGGTGGTCGGCTCCGCCGCCACGGCCGGACTCACCGGCGCGACGGTCATGCTGACCCTCACCCTCTCCACGCTCGGCCTGCCCATGGAGGGCGTCGGCCTGCTGCTCGCGATCGACCCGATCGTGGACATGATCCGCACCGCGACCAACGTCGCCGGACAGGCCCTGGTGCCGGTCGTCGTCTCCGCCCGCGAGGGCCTGCTGGACCGCGACGCCTACGGCACGGTCCACGCCTCGCCGATCGACGAGACCCCGGCCGACGGGACCCCGGCGGACGAGCCCCGGCGGGTCCCCGCGACGGCCTGACCGCCCGGGCCACCGCCACCACGGCTCCTCCCGCTCCCCCCGACGTCCGCCCGCGGCGGCCCGAAGCACGGCCGCCGCGGGCGGACGCTCGTCGTCCGGGCCGGCCCGGTCCGGACGAGGGTCCGGCTGTCCGGTGAGCGCCGTCGCCGGACGGGGGGGGACGGCCACGGGCCCGTACGCTAATCCGCATGGGTGCCGTGAAGACCAAGCGGATGCCGCGTGCGGTCCGTGAGCAGCAGATGCTGGACGCCGCCGTCCAGACCTTCGGCCAGCGGGGGTACATGGCCGCGTCGATGGACGAGATCGCCGAACTGGCGGGCGTGTCCAAGCCGTTGGTCTACCTGTACCTGAACTCCAAGGAGGACCTGTTCACCGCCTGCATCCGCCGTGAGGCGAAGGCCCTCACCGAGGCGGTGCGCGCCGGTGTCCGCCCGGGCCTGCCCGCGGACCGCCAACTCTGGGCCGGCCTGACGGCGTTCTTCACGCACACCGCGCTCCACCCCGACGGCTGGTCCGTGCTGCACCTGCAGGCCCGCACGCACGGCGAGGTCTTCGCCGCCGAGGTCGCCGCGATGCGCGCGGAGATCGTGGCGTTCGTGACCCAGCTCATCCTGGCCGCCGCCCGCGAGGCGCACCCCCGGGCTCTCGGCTGCTCCCCCACGTTCTCGGCTCCGCTCGAACAGGGGGGACCCCCACGAGCAGGGGGGACCCCCGAGGACCCCGATCTTCCCGCACGTGAGGTCTCCGGGCTCGCGGAGGCACTGGTCGGCGCCGCCGAGTCGCTCGCCGACTGGGCCAACGCCACCCCCGGCGTCACGGCCCGGCAGGCCGCGGCCACGCTGATGAACTTCGCCTGGGCGGGGCTGGGCGACCTGATGGCGGGCCGCCGCTGGTCACCGCCGGAGGAGGACGACTCCCCGGAGGCCGGTGCCCCCGGGGCTCACACCGGGCGGACGTCCCCCGTCAGGTGAACCCGGCCGCCGGCCCCCCGTAGCTCGAAGCGTTCGTCCCGCGCCGCGTACGTCACCGTCCCCGGCAGCAGGACCGGCGCCCCGAAGTCCGCCCGCACCACCGCCGCGTCCGGGGTGCCGTGCGCGGCGAGGCAGCGGGCCACGGTCCACATGCCGTGCGCGATGGCGCGGGGGAAGCCGAAGAGGCGCGCGGTGAGCGGGTGCAGGTGGATCGGGTTGCGGTCGCCGGACGCGGCACCGTACCGGCGTCCGACGTCCCCGGCCAGCCGCCACTCGTCCACGGCGGGCAGCGGCTCGTGCGGCGCGCGCTCCTCCTCCCGGTGCGCGGCGGGCCGCCCGGAGGTCCGGTGCCGGGCCAGATAGGTGCTCCGCGACTCCCACACGGCGTCCCCGCCGGCCCGCAGCTCGGTGACCACGGCGGCCTCGGTGCCGCGCCGGTGCGGCGCCAGGCCCTCGACGCGCACCGACAGGTCGTACGCGCCCGTGGCCGGCAGCGGCCGGCGGCAGGTGATCCCGATCGACGTGTGGACCAGCCCGAGCAGCGGCAGCGGGAAGTCCCGGCCGCTCATCAGCCGCATGGCCAGGGGAAAGCCCAGCACGTGCGGATACGTCGGCGGCAGCGCGTCCGCCCCGGTCGGGAAGCCGCACACCCTCTCGTACGCGGCCAGCCGCGCGAGGTCGATCCGCAGCCCGGTCAGCACCAGCCGGGTGCGCGGGAAGGCGGCGTCGGGGCGGGGCCGCCTGAAGGGGGACAGGAGGGCGCCCCGGGCGAGCAGCGGGGCCAGGGCGGGGGGTGCGGTGAGCACGACGGGGGGTGCGGAGGGTGCCGAGGGGGCGGAGCCCGCGGGTGCCACGGTGGTCACGCTCCCAGCAGGCTCTGGCCGCAGACCCGGACGACCTGGCCGTTGACCGCGGCCGAGGCCGGGTGGGCGAGCCAGGCGGTGGTCTCGGCGACGTCGACCGGCAGGCCGCCCTGCGCGAGGGAGTTCATCCGGCGGCCCGCCTCGCGGATGAGCAGCGGGACGGCCGCCGTCATCCGGGTCTCGATGAAGCCCGGCGCGACCGCGTTCACCGTCACCCCGTGCTCGGCGAGCGCCCGCGGCGCGAGGGCGCGGACCAGGCCGGTGATGCCCGCCTTGCTCGCCCCGTAGTTGGTCTGGCCGGCGTTCCCGGCGATCCCCGCGATGGAGGCCGTGGCGACGATCCGGCCGCCCCGCTTCAGCGTCCCGGCGGCGAGCAGCGCGTCGGTGGTGCGCAGCACGCTCGCCAGGTTCACCTCCAGCACCGGACCCCACCGCTCGGCCGGCATGTTGGCCAGGCGCCGGTCACGGGTGATGCCCGCGTTGTGGACGAGCACGTCGAGGCCGCCCGGGAGGGCGTCGGCGATCCGGGCGCCCGCGTCGGCGGCGGTGATGTCGAGCGGGAGCGCGGTGCCGCCGAGCCGTTCGGCGACGCGCCGTGCGTCCTGTTCGGCCTGCGGGACGTCGAGGACGACCACCTCGGCGCCCTCCCGGGCCAGCGTCTCGGCGACCGCCTCCCCGATGCCCCGTGCGGCGCCGGTGACCAGGGCGGTGCGGCCGGCGAGGGGGCGGTTCCAGTCGTCGGGGGCGGTGACCTCCTGGTCGCCGACCTCGATCACCTGGCCGCTGACGTAGGCGGACTTGGGGGAGAGCAGGAAGCGGAGGGTGGACTCGGCGGCGGAGGCGTCGGTGAGGCGGACCAGGTTCACGGTCCTGCCCCGGCCGATCTCCTTGCCGAGGGAGCGGGTGAAGCCCTCCAGCGCCTGCTGGGCGGCGGCCCGGTGGTGGTCGGCGGCGTCGAGCGGGGCGCCCAGCACCACGATCCGGCCGCTCGCGGCGACCGACCGGACGACGGGGTGCAGGGCCGCGTGCACCTCGGCGAGCCCCTCGACGTCCCGTACCCCGCTGGCGTCCAGGACGACGGCGGCGGGCCGGTCCGCGGCGCCGCCCGTGCCGGGTCCGGTACGGGCGAGGACGGGGGCGAGGCCGAGGCCGAGGCCGAGGCCGGACGCGCCCGCGGTGAGGTGGAGCAGTCCGCCGTCCAGCTCCGGCCGCTCCGGCGACCAGCGCCGCAGCGGTGCGGGCCGGGGGAGTCCCAGGCGGCGCGTCAGGAAGCGGCCGGGCGCGGTGCCGGCGAAGCTCAGATAGCGGTCGGCCATGGGACTCCCAACGGGTGTGAAGGGCGCGCCCGGCGTTCACCCGGGTGCTTGCCCTGTTGCCTGGTCTGATGCTTACTCTGAAGTAAAGTTACCGGAGGTAATGTTATGTCACCGGTGAGGAGCAGGTCGAGATGAGCCCCCTGAAGCCGATCGCCGTGCGGCGCGTCGCGATCATCGGCGGCACCCGCGTGCCGTTCGCCCGCTCCGACGGCCCGTACGCCACCGCCTCCAACCAGGAGATGCTCACCGCGGCCCTGGACGGCCTCGTCGAGCGGTACGACCTGGGGGCGCCGGGCGCCGTCGGCGAGTTCGTCGCCGGCGCGGTCCTCAAGCACAGCCGCGACTTCAACCTCGCCCGGGAGACGGTCCTCGGCTCACGCCTGGACGCCCGCACCCCCGCGTACGACATCCAGCAGGCCTGCGGCACCGGCCTCCAGGCCGTCATCGCCGCCGCCAACAAGATCGCCCTCGGCCAGACGGAGGCCGCGGTCGCGGGCGGCGCCGACACCGCGAGCGACGCGCCCCTCGGCGTCAACGACGACCTGCGCAAGGTGCTGCTGGAAGCACGGCGCGCCAGGTCGTTCGGCGCCCGCCTCAGGGCGCTCGCGAAGGTGCGCCCGGGCCACCTGGTCCCCGACGTCCCGCGCAACGCCGAACCGCGCACCCACCTGTCCATGGGCGAGCACGCCGCCGTCACCGCCCGCGCCTGGGGCATCACCCGCGAGGCCCAGGACGAACTCGCGGCGACCAGTCACCAGCGGCTGGCGGCGGCGTACGAACGCGGCCTGCTGACGGACCTGGTGGTGCCCTTCCGCGGCCTGGCCCGCGACCAGAACCTGCGTCCGGGCTCGACGGTGGAGAAACTCGCCACGCTGAAGCCGGTGTTCGGCCTCGACCACCCCGAACCCACCATGACGGCGGGCAATTCGACCCCGCTCACGGACGGCGCCGCGGTGGTGCTGCTGGCGAGCGAGGAGTGGGCGGCGGCCCGGGGCCTGGCCCCGCTGGCGTACCTGACCGCGTACGAGACGGCCGCCGTGGACTTCGTGCACGGCGATGCGGCGGGCGGCGAGGACGGCCTGCTGATGGCCCCGGCGTACGCCGTCCCGCGCATGCTGGAGCGCGCCGGACTGGGCCTGGAGGACTTCGACCTGATCGAGATCCACGAGGCGTTCGCCTCCCAGGTGCTGGCGACGCTGGCGGCCTGGGAGAAGCGGGGGCTGGCCCCCGTCGACCGCGCCCGCCTGAACGTGGCGGGCTCGTCCCTGGCGACCGGCCACCCCTTCGCCGCCACCGGCGCCCGCATCGTGGCCACCCTGGCGAAGCTCCTCGCCGAACGGGACGCCCCCGCCCGGGGGTTGATCTCGATCTGCGCGGCGGGCGGACAGGGCGTGACGGCGATCCTCGAACGTCCGTGAACGACGCGGGGGTCACGTGAGCGACCCTCACGTGACCCCCGACACTGCACACGCCCGGCCCCGTACCCTCCCCGTACCCGCACAGAGCCCCCACGTGAGAGCCGTACGATCCCGGGACCGGTCGGCGGTCGCCCCTTTGCCGGATGCCGCCGGTGAGCGCCTCGGCGTGCGAGGCCCGTACGCCGAGGCGGCAAGCAGTTCCCCCGCACGCCCCAGGAGCCGCCCGTGTCCACCGCGCATTCCTCCGCCGCGTACGCGTCCGCCCTCGACGACGAGGACTACGGGGCGCCCGTCCTGGTCGCACCCGAGGTCCGGCGGCTGGACGGAGTCGTACGGGAAGCGTCCGTACCGCCGTTCGCCAGGCCGGTGCGGCACGGATCGCTCGCCGACCTGCCGTTCGACAACGCGAGCGCGGCCCCGGACGCGGTGGTCCTCGGCCGGAAGACGGCGGACGGCGGCTGGCGGGACGTGACGGCCGCCGAGTTCGCCGCGGAGGTCATGGCCGTGGCGAAGGGACTGATCGCCGAGGGCCTGATGCCGGGCGACCGGATCGCCGTCATGGCCCGCACGATCTACGAGTGGACGGTCCTCGACTTCGCCGCGTGGGCCGCCGGACTCGTCACCGTGCCCGTCTACCCCACCTCCTCCGTCTTCCAGGCCCGCTGGATCCTGCACGACTCGGGCGCGGTCGCCCTGGTCACGGAGACCGCGGCCCAGACCGCCGCCCTCGGCCCCGAGCTCCCCCACCTGCCCGACCTGCGGCACGTGTGGACCGTCGAGAAGGGCCACGTCGAGCAGCTCGCGGAAGCCGGCGCGCACCTCCCGGACCAGGAGGTGGACGTACGCCGCGGCGTCCTGGGCCCCGACACCCTCGCCACCCTCGTCCACACCTCGGGCACGACGGGCCGCCCCAGGGGCTGCGCCCTCACCCACGGCAACTTCTTCGCCGAGGTGGACAACGCCGTCGAGCTGCTCTACCCCGTCTTCAGGGCACGGACGAGCGAGGAGGCCTCCGTCCTCCTCTTCCTGCCCATGTCCCACGTCTTCGGCCGCATGGTCGCCGTCGCCTGCGTCCGCGCCCGGGTACGCCTCGGGCACGCGCCGAGCCTGAAGGCCCAGGACCTGCTGCCGGACCTGGCGAGCTTCCGGCCCACCTGCCTGCTGGCCATCCCCTACATGCTGGAGAAGGTCTTCAACGCCGCCCGCGCCAAGGCGGAGGCGGGCGGACGCCTGTCCGCCTTCGACCGCGCGGTGGCGGTCGCCCGCCGCTACGGCGAGGCACTGGAGGCCCGGCGGGCCGGGACGGGCCCCGGCCCGTCCCGCGCCCTGAAGACGGCCCGCGCCTTCTACGACCCCCTGGTCTACCGCCGCCTCCGCAACGCCATGGGCGGCAGGGTCCGCTACGCCGTCTGCGGCGGCTCCCCGCTCGGCCGCCGCCTCGCCGCGTTCTACGCCGGCGCCGGCATCGAGGTCTTCGAGGGCTACGGCCTGACGGAGACGACCGGCGCCACGACGGTGACGCCCCCGCTCAAACCCCGCCTGGGCACGGTGGGCTGGCCGCTGCCCGGCACGCGGATCCGCATAGCGGCGGACGGCGAGATCCTGGTCGCGGGCGAGCACGTGCTCCGCGGCTACTGGGACTCCCAGGCGGGCGGCGTCGTCCCCGCGGCGCCCGGCGGCTGGCTCCCCACGGGCGACGTCGGCGAACTGGACGACGAGGGCTACCTGACGATCACGGGCCGCAAGAAGGAGCTGATCATCACCGCGGGCGGCAAGAGCGTCGCCCCGGCCCCGCTGGAGAACTGGCTCCGCTCGCACCCCCTGATCTCCCAGGTCATGGTGCTCGGAGAGAACCGCCCCTACGTCTGTGCCCTGATCACCCTGGACCCCGACGGCATCACCCACTGGCGCCGGATGAACGGCAGACACCCGGTCCCGCCGGAACTCCTCACCGACGACGAGGAACTGCGCGCCGTCCTCCAGCGCGCGATCGACGAGGCCAACAAGGCCCTCTCCCGCCCGGAGTCGATCCGCCGCTTCGCGATCCTCCCCGTGGACTTCACGGAGGAGGCGGGCCACCTGACCCCGTCGATGAAGCTGCGCCGCGAGGCGATCGTGCGGGACTTCGCGCAGGAGGTGGAAGGGCTGTACGCGGAGTAGGGGAGGGGCGGCGGGCGGGGTGGGGGAGCGGGCGACGACGGTGGCCCCGCGCTCACCCGCCGCCCGCGTACGCCCCGGCCGGCCCGCCCGCCCGGGGCCCTGCGGCGGCAGCCGTCCACCACCGTGTCCGCGAACGCCCTCGCCGGCGGTGTCAGCGCGTCCCGGCGGCGGACCGCCCAGCCGACCGACAGGGGCCGCAGCGCGCGGATCGGGACCGGCCGACGGGACCCTCCTCGCCGGGGACGGCGCGGTCCGGCAGCGCGGGCACCACCGCCCGCCCCCGTCCCGGCCCGGCCGGCAGCAGCGCGGTGTCCCAGCCGGCGCTCACCGTGCCGTCCCCCTTCCACGACGGCTTCACCGGCCGTCCTCCGGGAGGGCCACGCCGTACCGGGGATCCGGGAGCGGCGGGGCGGGACCGCCCCGGTGACCGGGGCCTGTCCGGCACGATCCGCCGGACAGCCTCAGGCGGGGCTCCGCGGCGGCCTGCGGGCGATCAGGGCCGCCTGCGGGGTCGACTCGCCGAGCTTCTCGTCCGCCGCCCGCACGGAGCGCAGCTCGACCGTGAACCCGGCCGCCTCCAGGAGCGCGGCGATCCGTTCCGGCCGGCGGCGCAGGAAGTCGGCGGTGACCGGGTGACCGAAGGGCCGCTCGAGGCGCCGGGGCTCGTCCCCGGCCTGGAAGGCGAGCAGCAGCCGGCCCCCGGGCGCCAGGACCCTGCGGAACTCGGTGAACAGGGCGGGGAGCTCGTCGTGCGGGGTGTGGACGGTCGAGTACCAGGAGACGACACCGGCCAGGCTGCCGTCGGGGAGGTCCAGGTCCAGCATCGAGCCCTGCTCGAAGCGCAGGTCCGGGTTCTCGCGGCGGGCGATGGCGAGCATCGCCGCCGACAGGTCGAGGCCGAAGACGGAGAGGCCGAGGGAGGCGAGATACGCGGTCATCCGGCCCGGACCGCATCCCAGGTCGGCCACCCGGCCGCCCTTTCCGACCAGCTCGGCGAAACCGGTCAGCACCGCCCGGTCCAGCGGCTGCGCCGTGTGCAGGCCGTCGAACCGGGCGGCGTAGTCCTCGGCGATGGCGTCGTAGAAGACGCGGGTGGCGACCACGTGGTCGGCGTCGGTGTCGGTCATGGCCGGGCACCCTACCCGCGCCCACTGACACCCGTGGTCACTCATGGACACCCGCCGGCACCCACGGTCACCCGTCGGCACCCCGGGTCGCACGACTCCCGCCGCCCGCGCCGGACGCGTGAAGGCGGGGCCCGGCGAAGAGGGCGCCGAACCCGGACCGGGGGACTGCACGGCGTACCGCGGGGATGTGCGCACGCGTACGGGGCACGGGATCCGGACATGGAATTCGTGCTGATCATGCGGCACGTACGAGGGAAATTCTCCGGGAATTCACCGCGGCTCGCAGGGCTCGCGGGCCTCGCGGGGATTGCACGGCTCGCGCGGTTCCGTGCCGCAAGGAATCGAAAAGGCAGGAGCCCCGTCGCCTGACGGCGCGGGGCTCCTTGGGTACTGCTAGTCGTTCCCGGATCGGAGGATCAGACCGGGGTGACGTTCTCCGCCTGCGGGCCCTTCGGACCCTGCGTGACGTCGAAGGACACCTGCTGGTTCTCCTCGAGGGACCGGAAGCCGGTCGCGTTGATCGCGGAGTAGTGGACGAAGACGTCGGGGCCGCCGCCTTCCTGGGCGATGAAACCAAAGCCCTTTTCGGCGTTGAACCACTTCACGGTTCCGGTAGCCATAAGCCCTCCTTGGGCCCAAAGGGTTGCCCTGCTCCAGAACCAGCAAGTGTGAAGACAAGTTCTGCACAATCGCTTATGTCTGAGAACGACGAGAGCCCGCGGTCACATGCTCCGCAGGCTCTGTACTGCAAGGGAAACCAAACTGCAACTTGCGACGAGCCTAGCACGCGGGGGGCCGAATGCAATAGAGGCCAAGATCACTTCACCCGAATGTTTGAACGTCCCGTCCGTCACGGCCCTCCGGTCGAACACGGGACCGAGCGCGGGGGCGGACGTCTTCGCGCCCCGGACGAGGGCTAGCCTCACGATGTGGAGAATCCTCGCACCCGGCCGCGCGTCGGCCACATCCAGTTCCTGAACTGCCTGCCCCTGTACTGGGGGCTTGCGAGAACGGGCACGCTCCTCGACTTCGAGCTGACCAAGGACACCCCGGAGAAGCTCAGCGAGAAGCTCGTGCAGGGAGAACTCGACATCGGGCCGATCACCCTCGTCGAGTTCCTCAAGCACGCGGACCGGCTCGTCGCCTTCCCCGACATCGCCGTCGGCTGCGACGGCCCGGTCATGTCCTGCGTGATCGTCTCGCAGGTGCCGCTGGACCGGCTGGACGGTGCCCGCGTCGCCCTCGGCTCGACCTCGCGCACCTCCGTACGCCTCGCCCAGCTCCTCCTCGCCGAGCGGTACGGCGTCCGGCCGGACTACTACACCTGCCCGCCCGACCTGAGCCTGATGATGCAGGAGGCCGAGGCGGCCGTCCTCATCGGGGACGCGGCCCTGCGCGCGAACATGGTCGACGGGCCGCGCTTCGGCCTCGACGTGCACGACCTGGGCGCGCTGTGGAAGGAGTGGACGGGCCTGCCGTTCGTGTTCGCGGTGTGGGCGGCGCGCCGCGACTACCTGGAGCGCGAGCCGGTCATCACCCGCAAGGTGCACGAGGCCTTCCTCGCCTCCCGCAACCTCTCCCTCGAGGAGGTCGGCAAGGTCGCCGAGCAGGCGGCCCGCTGGGAGGCGTTCGACGAGGCGACCCTGGCCCAGTACTTCACCACCCTCGACTTCAGCTTCGGGCCCCCGCAGCTGGAGGCGGTCACGGAGTTCGCCCGCCGGGTCGGACCGACGACGGGCTTCGCGGCGGACGTGACGGTGGATCTGCTGCGACCCTGAGGGCGGCGGACCCGGCCACTACCCTGCCGGAAGGTTCCGGCGCTACGGGGAGGGGCGGACGCACGCGGCCGCTCGAAGTGGACGAACCCACGGTCGCGGGGCCCTACCGGCTGCTCGGCCGGCTCGGCTCGGGCGGCATGGGCCGGGTCCACCCGGGCCGCAGCGCAGGGGGCCGCACGGTCGCGGTCAAGATCGTGCACCCGCACTTCGCGCTGGACGAGGAGTTCCGCGCCCTCCCCCACGCTCGACCGCGCTCGCGCGGGGGGACCCCCATCGCCGCGAGGTCGACGCCGCGCGCCGGGTGGGCGGTGCCTGGACGGCCCCCGTCCTGGACGCCGGCCCCGACGCCCGGGTCCCGTGGGTCGCCACCGCCTACGCGGCCGGCCCGTCCCTGGCCACGGCCGTCACGGACACCGGCCCGCCGCCCGCCCTCACCGTACGGGCGCTGGGCGCGGGCCTGGCCGAGGTGTCCCGGCGGCCGGGCCGGTGACCGGTGCGGCGGCCGGAGGCACGGCTGTCGAAGATCAAGTAACCGCGGGAGCGGACTCCGCCGGGTCCTCGGCGGCCGGTTCCCCCCGATCGCCGTACTTCGCGTACAGGGTGCCCGGGCCCACGATCACGGCGAGCGCCATCGCGAGCCCGACCGCCCACAGGAACGGGTACTCCTTGTGCACCCAGCACGACCCGCCCTCGCGGTAGCAGCCGGAGTCCCAGTCACTGCGCCGCTTCGGCCTCGCCGATCCGCCGCTCACCCCGGCACCACGACCGTCCGCAGCTCGCCGTCCCCGAGGTGCAGCATGCCCTTGCCCGGGACGACCTGGCCGCCGACCATGCTGCGGGACAGCCGCAGGCCGATGAGGTCCCCGCTGGAGGACTCCTGCGGGGAGAGCAGGATCCCGCGGCGGGCCTTCTTCGCGTCGACCTGCCAGCCGGAGAAGCCGCTGCACACGTCCTCCTCGTCACCGGCGATGACGAGGGCGAGACCGCGTTCGGCGCCCCGGGAGACGATCTTCTTCAACTGGCTCTCGGCGTCGCAGTCCTCGAGGATCTCGCCGTCGTCGATCAGCACGGCGATCGGTTCGTCGGTCGACGCCTCGTCGATCAGTTCCTCGAAGTCGTCCTCGTCGATGTCGTCGCCGGTGAAGACCTTCAGCACGCCGTCCGTGCCGTCGAGCCGGCGCAGCGGTGACTGCCGGGGAGCGGCGACGACCAGTCGCGTGCCGTGCGCGAGGAAGGACTGGGCGAAGTTCATCAGCACCGTCGAGCGCCCCGACTTGGCCGGCCCGGCGATGACGAACGCCGGTACCCCCTCGGCGAGGTCGGGCCCGAAGCCGACGATCTCGTCGCCACCGATGCCGGCCAGTCCCCACAGCTTGGACCGGGACGCCTCCGGATCGCGCAGCTCCCACGCCTCCGGGAAGGAGATGCGGCTGGGCAGGCTGTCCACCCGGAACGGGCGCCGCGCGCGCGGGACATCGGCGTCGCGGGCGGTCGCCGCCTCGCCGATCGCGGCCAGCGCGGCCGCCTGCCCCTGACCGGTGGTGTCCTCGGCGAGCAGCGCGAACTGCGTCTCCGTACCGGCCTCGTTGCGGAAGGCACGGCCCGGCGGAATCTCCTCCGGCACCTTGCGGGCCGGGATGCCGAGCGAGGAGAAGTCGCTGCGGTCGGCCAGGCGCAGCCCGTACTTGTCCTCGGTGAGGGTCGCGATCCGGCCGACGAGCAGGGTGCGGTCGCCGGTGAGGACGAGGTGGATGCCGACGCTGGCGCCCTCGCGCATCATCGTCTGCAGCTCGTCGGTCAGCGAACCGTGGTCGATCTCGCCGAGCGTGGGCACCCAGCCCTCCCAGCGGTCCAGCAGCACCACGATGTGCGGCAGCCGCTCGTCCTCGGCGACCGCGGCCCGCTGCTCGCCGATGTCCGCGAACCCCTTGTCGGCCAACAGGTCCTGGCGGCGGGACAGTTCGCCCTTCAGCCGGTTGACGAGCCGGATCACCCGCTCGGTCTGGTTGCGGGCGACGACCGCGCCGCAGTGCGGCAGCCGGGTCAGCGCGTTGAGGGCGCCGTTGCCGCAGTCGATGCCGTACAGGTGGACGTCGGCGACGGAGTGGGTGCGGGCGAGGGAGCCCGCGATGGTGCGCAGCACCTGGGAGCGGCCGCTGCGCGGGGCACCGCCGATCATCAGGTGGCCGAAGGTGGCGAAGTCCACGACGACCGGGCGGCGGGCCTGGTCGGCCGGCAGGTCCTCGATGCCGTAGGGAGCGGGCGGCAGCTTGCCCGGCGCGAGCGCGACGGCCGGCACCTCGACGTCGTCGAGCAGCAGCGTCTCGTCCAGCGCGGGCAGCCACGGGCTGTGCTGGGCCGGGATGCCGAGCGAGCTGTTGGCGTCGCGCACGGCGTCCACGAGCACCTTCAGGTCGGTGATCTCGTCGTCCTCGCGGGCCTCGGACTTCGGCTTGGTCAGCGCGGCCCGCCCCAGGTCCTCCCAGGCCAGCGGGCCCACCCAGGGCGCGAGCGCCGCCGGGTCCGCCGCACCGGGCCGGCGGCCACCGACCCGGCCCGACTGGAACGGCACCAGGGAGGCATGGCCCAGCCGGGCGTAGGCGCGGCCCGGGGTGCTCTTCGCGATGTGCCCGGCCTCGGGGGAGTCGATGACGTCCGTCGACTCACCGGCGTCCGTCACGCGCAGCGCGATACGGAGGTTGGTGTTGGCGCGGATCTCGGGGGACACGACACCGCTCGGCCGCTGCGTGGCGAGCAGCAGGTGGATGCCGAGGGAACGGCCTCGCTGGGCGATGTTCACCAGACCCGTGACGAAGTCGGGCAGGTCGCGCACCATCGAGGCGAACTCGTCGATGACGATGAGGAGCCGCGGCACGGGCGCGTGCGAGGGGTCCCGCCGCACCAGATCCTGATAGTCCTCGATGTCCTTGGCGTCCGCGGCGGCCAGGATGTGCTCGCGCCGCTTCAGCTCCGCGCCCAGCGACTCCAGCGCGCGCTCCACGAGGTGGGCGTCGAGGTCGGTCACCATGCCGACGGTGTGCGGCAGCTTGACGCAGTCCTTGAACGCGGAACCGCCCTTGTAGTCGACCAGGACGAAGGTCATGTTCTCGGGCGTGTTCGCCACCGCCAGCGCCGCCACGATGGTCTGCAGCAGCTCCGACTTACCGGAACCGGTCGTACCGGCGATCAGACCGTGCGGCCCGTCCTTGCGGATGTCGATGCCGAACGGCCCGTCGTACGACTCACCGATCACCGCCAGCGTCGACTGCCCGCCCATCCGCCAGCGCGCCACGATCGCGTCGCTCGTCGGCGGCTCCAGCTGCAGCACGTCCAGCAGCCGGCTGGAACCGGGCAGCGCCGAGTCCTCGGTCTCCCCGCTGATGTCCCGCAGCGGCGACAGCGAGCGGGCCAGCCGCAGACACCAGGCCGGCGACACGAAGTCGGGCCGTACGTCCTTCAGACGCTCCGCGCCCGCCTCCTCGACGCGCAGCCGCAGCTTGCCGGGCGCGTCGGCGCGGCTGGGCTCGGCGGCGGTGCCGGTGTGCCAGGCCTGGAAGGAGGGGAACCCGCCACCGGCCTGCTGGGGCCGGACGTGCTGCTGCTGTTGTCCCCGGTCGTGCTCCTCGGCCTTGGGCTCGGCGACGACGAACGCCTGGCACTCACCCGGCAGGAACCGCTCCTCGGCGTCCAGGCAGAGGGCGTACACGGACACGGACGGCCCCTCGCGCAGCAGCCGCACCACACCGGGGAGCGACCGCAGCCGCCGCGAGCCGTCCCAGACGACGACGATGTCCGGATCGCTGAACGTCGTGCCCTGGGACCGGTTCTGCTCGGCGGCCTTCTTGCGGGCGTCGAGGATCTGCGTGAGCTCGCCGATGCGGGCGCCGACGGTCTCGGCGTCGTTGCCGATGAGGACGTTGACGTCCTGCCCCGCGGCGGGCCGGGCGTGCGGCAGCCACCGCACCCAGTCCCACGACTGCCGGGCGGAGTTCTCACTGAGGACGTAGAACTGCACGTCCATCGGGCTGTGCAGCGCGGCGGTCTGCGCGACGGCCCACCGCCCGAGGGCACGCGCGGAATCACCCGGCCCGGCCACGCCGATGACGCCGAGGGCGCGCAGGTTCAGCGCGACGGGGGCGTCCTCGATCTTCCAGGTCACCTGGCGGCGGTGATCGTCCTGCTCGGGGTCGTCGAGCACGACCTCGGAGGGCAGCCGCCCGGTGCCGAACCGGAGCAGCAGGTGATCCCGGTCGGTACGCCGCCGCTCCCACAGCCGGGTCCGCGGCCCGGTGCCGAGCGACAGCACGGTCGCCGGATCGGGGATCGCGTGCCGCCGGTCGTTCCGCTCCTGGACCAGCGCCTCCTGGGCGTCCTTCTCGATCCGCTCCTTCTGCTCCTCGTACTCCTTGACCTGCTTGGCGTGCGACTTGCGGCCGTGCTTCTTGTCGTTGAAGTAGTTGGCGAAGAGCAGGACGGGGCTGAGCGCCGCCATGATCAGGTAGTACCAGCGCTGGAAGATCAGCACCGCGACCACGGCACCGACGAGCGGCGTCAGCGCCATCAGCCAGGGCAGCGGCCGCGCCTCGTACTCGCGGGGGGCCGAGGGCAGCCGGAAGTTCGTCCGCCGCTCGGCCGGACGCAGCCGGGGCGGCCGGTTGTAGTCGAGCCCCAACCCGTCGTCGGACCACTTGAGGGCGGCGTTCGGGGGCGTGTAGCGGACGAGTTCGAGCAGCGAGTTCCCGACCCCGATCTGCCCGCCGAGCGGCCAGTCGCGCTTGCCGGAGGCCGTCCCGTCACCACCGTCCTGGCCCCTGCCCGCGCGCCCGCCCCTGTCCTTCCTCTTCTTCCCCTTCCTCTTCTTCTTGCCCTTGTCCTCCTCGGTGTCCTCCGGCTCCGCCATGGACGTGCCGTCGAGGGTGACGTCCTCCGCGTCGCAGTGGAGGGTGACCTGGCAGGTCCCGTCGGTGGCGACGGAGAGGGTGAGGGCGCGGGCGTCGACCTCGGGATCGTCGATGCGGAGGGTGGAGGCCGGACCGCTGCCGATGTCGTACCGCCCGACCCCGAGCCGGTGCACGATCCCGGCGGCGGGCCCGCCGACGACACGCAGCTCGACGAGCCCGGTGGGCTCACCGGGCAGGCACCCGGAGGGGTCCTGGAGCGACACCACGGCCCCGTCGCGCAGCGGCGACCCGACGACGGTGGCGGAGGGATCGACGGCGTACCCGTCCACGTACACCAGGGGCGCGTTGCCGGCGGGAGTCCGCCCCTGATGCCCGATGGGAACGACCTGAGCCCCGCTGTGCCCGACCTGCGCGGCCAGTTCCTGTGCGATGTCCCCGACGGTGGACTCGGGATCGGCATCGAGCACGACGTCGGCGGCGTCCCCGCCGAAGGGATCGACGACGGTCAGAGTCAGGCGCACGCTTGTCCTCCCCAGGCCCTGTGGCCGCTTCCACCCCGCGAGTCACAGTCCCCGCGACGATATCCGCTCACGCTCGGGCGGCGGCAACGGGGAGGCGCCGTGACGTTCCCGATGGCAACGGCGTACACGACTTCGCGCCGGCGCCTTCACAAAGCGGGGATGTGACACCACAGTTCACCGCCGTAAGCTGCTGCCGCAAGAGTGGACGATCACACCGGTTGCCCCGTGCGACTCCTGTGCCGCAGGGGATGCGACGGCGGACCGGTCGTTCCGCAAACAAGGGAGCCACGGGGGTTGGCCCTGCGGCGTTGCGAGAGGAAGCGGCTTCATGGCCAAGGACCTTGACATCACATATCAGGACATGCGGGAAGCGGCCAAGCATGTCGTGAAGGAGAAGGAGAAGCTCCAGGAGAAGCTGGACGCCCTCCGCAAGTACATCAACAACCTGGTCAACTCCGGCTACGTCACGAAGAGCTCGTCGAAGGCCTTCGACGAGAACTTCGACGAGTTCACCAACGGCGCGAAGACCACGCTGGACGGCCTGGACGGCATGGGCGACTACCTGACCATGGCCGCCGACAAGTTCGAGCAGATCGACGACGAACTGGCGAAGGCGGCCCGCAGGTAATCTCCGCCTGAAGAAGTCGCGGCGGTGCGGCGGGTGTGATCGGCGCGCCGCGCCGTCGCGTGCCGGCGGAACGGACAGGCGGACATGAGTGGCATGGTGGACGACGAGACGCGGCGGAGGAGGGCGAAACGCCCCCCACGCCGGCGGTCTGCGTCGGCTGCTACGTGCTCGCCGTGATCATCGGGATGTATCTCCTGGTGGACAATGCCGGAACGCTCGTGCAGATCCTGCTGTGGAACGTGCAGGCGGTGCTGCTCGTCCTTTTGCTCCGCAAGCTGGGTGCCCGGGAGTCCAGTGGGTATGCGATGTTGTTCGTCGTGGCAACGTCGCTGATGTCCGTCTACGTCGGGGACATGGCGCGTGACGACCTCACGCTGCAGCACCGGGGAGAGAGGGTCACGGTGACGGTCGTCAAGGAGTGGCGCGACCCTCCCCAGGGGCGCAAGGCCAGGGAGTACAACCACGCCCTGGAACGGCAGGACGGTAGCAAGGTCCCGGGCCCGGCCGTGAAGACGCCCTCCGACGTTTGCGATGTCGGTCAAGTGGTGACGGTGTTCGAGGATCCTGAGGGAGAACTTCGTCCTCGGACACCGCGAAGCGGTGCGACGCGCTGAAGGGTCCGGGGGGCCGCGCGCAAGGTGTACAAGCGGGCCACCAGCGACCACTCCACGCAGGAGGAGCAGGAGGAGAGGTTGCGCGAGGCCCTGCGCACCTCCCCGTCCGACCGCCGCGGCTACATCGAGGTGGCGCCCGAGGAGTACCCCGATGTCCCGCACCGTCGCGCCGCCCGGATCGCCTGGGAGACGGGGCTGCGCGCGGAGGCGGTGGGCAACCGGGGCTCGTGGCGCTTCGGCGAGAAGGTGGTCGAGGAGGTCCCGCACGACTGAACTGCGGCCACGGACGCTGAACGCGTCGGGCAGGTGTCCGGTCGGCCGGGCCCTGTCAGCTAGAGATCTTCAAGTGTCGGGGTTATGTCGAGCGCGGGGTGGTGACGGCTGACGTAGCGTCGGCTATGCCGGTTCCATGAGGTATCCCGACGGTGGTGGTCTGACCGCTGCGGAACGGACTCGGCGGGAGCGGGTGCGGTTCACAGCAGCCGAGATGTTCGCCCAAGGGGCGAGCGAGCCGGAGGTTGCCCGGCAATTCAGAGTCTCAAGGATGTCGGCGAACCGCTGGCATCGGGCCTTCACCGAAGGCGGCGTCGAGGCGCTGGCCTCGAAGGGGCCGGGCGGCGCGCGCTGCAAGCTCGACGAGGCCCAGTTACGGGCCCTGGAGCAGGAACTGGAGGCCGGGCCTGCCGCGCACGGCTGGGATGAGGACCAGTGCTGGACCCTTGCGCGGATCACCGAGCTGATCGAGGCGAAGTTCGGTGTCGGCTACACCCTCGGCGGGATGGACGCCCTGCTGCACCGTATCGGCTGGAGCGTGCAGGTCCCCGCCAGGCGGACCGCCGAACGCGATGAGGAGAAGATCGCCGCCTGGAGGGACGAGCAGTGGCCCGTCATAAAAGGACGGCGGCGGACCTTGGGGCTTGGCTGTGCTTCGAGGACGAGGCAGGCCAGGGCCTGAGGCCGCCCAAGGGCCGCACCTGGGGTCGGCGTGGCCGCACCCCGCTGGTGCGGGTTTGCGCCGCTGGCTCCGGCCGTATTTCGCTGGCCGGTCTGGTTGCCACTCGCCCCGGCCGGGCGCTGCGGCTCATCTACCGCACCCGCCTGCACCGCGGCCGCAAGGGCGAGAAGAAGGGTTTCACCGAGACCGACTACGCGCGATTACTCGACGCCGCCCATCAGCAGCTCGGCGGCCCGATCGTCCTGATCTGGGACAATCTGAACACTCACCGCAGCAAGGCCATGCAGCAGCTGATCGCTGCCCGGCCGTGGCTGGTCGTCTACCGACTGCCCTCCTATGCGCCGGAACTCAACCCGGTGGAGGCCGTGTGGTCCCACCTGAAGCGATCCCTTGCCAACCTCGCCAAGCGGACCCTCGACCAGCTCGCCAGGATCGTGAAGACCCGCCTCAAACGGATGCAGTACCGTCCCGCCCTCATCGCCGGATTCATCACCAAGACCGGCCTCGAGCAGCCGCCATAACACCAGCTGAAGGTCTCTAGCCAAACCGGTCATCGAGTTCGTAGCCGGCTTCCTCGACCGCAGCGCGCACGTCTGCTATGTCGAGATCCCTGTCGATGGTCACCGTGACCGTGCCGCTCTCGACGTTCACCGCCACGGCGGTGACGCCGGCGACGTGTTCGATCTCCTCGGTGACAAAGCCTGCGCAGTGGTCGCAGACCATTCCGCTCACGGTGTAGGTGCTCTCGGTCACGCCGGCCGCACCTGCCCCTCGGACACTTCTGACGTCGCCTGTCCCGGGCCGGCGTCCGCTGGGAGGGTGCGGGTGAGTATGTGTGCCTGGCGCATCCGCCCGTCATCCGTGAACTGGGCGAACATGTGCGTCTCGATGGCGAGGGCTCTCTTGCGGTTCTGTACATACAAGGTGGACCGGACGGCGATCCGATCCCCATCCACCAGTGCTTCGTGCACATCCCAGCGGCCGCTGGGCCGGTTCTTGCGCACCGGGCGAGTGTGCGCGATGAGCTTGTCCCGGTCCATCCGGTGTCCGTCGGCGATCTGGACGATGTCCGGTGTGTGATAGCGGTCGACGATCAGTCCCGGGTCCTCGTCGCTGTCCAGGAGGTCGTTGTGGAAGGACGCATAGAAATCGGCGATGAACTGTTTGGGGTCGGTGTCGTTGAACGGACTCATGGTGCTCCCGTCACGCTGCTGGTCGGCGTACTACCTCTTACAGTCTGTAAGATATGCACCCTCCCGTAATCTTTACAAGGTGTAAGAAATGACTCCTCGTCAGGCGCCGCATCGGCGTGCCGACGCCCAGCGCAGCAGGGCCGCCATCCTGGACGCGGCGGTCCGGCTCCTGAACGCCCATCCCGACACCAGCGTCGAAGCCATCGCCACCGCCGCAGGCGTGACTCGCCAGACCGTCTACGCCCACTTCCCCTCGCGGGAACAACTGCTGACAGCAGCCCTCGACCGGATCACCGAGGAAGCGGTCGCCGCGATGGACGCCGCCGGCCTTGACACGGGACCTGCTGCGGGCGCCCTGCTGCGACTGCTCGATGCCAGCAACCGGACAGCGGGGCGATACCCCGTCCTGCTCCAGAAGATCAGCCTGCTGTCCGTTGATCCGCACACCGACCACGAACGCCACGCGCCGGTCGCCGACCGGCTGAAGCGGGTGATCCAGCGCGGCCAGGAGGCCGGGGAATTCGACGGCAGACTCTCACCGGACTGGCTCGTCGCTGTCACCATCAACCTCGGCCACGCTGCGAGCGGCGAGGTAGATGCCGGCCGGATGTCCAGCGAGGAGGCAGCGGAAGCACTCCACACCAGTCTGCTCCGCGCGTTGGGCGCAGTCGCGCCGACAGGAACCCCGACACGAGAGGAGGGCGTCCCTCCGGCTGGCAGCGCCGCCAAAGCCAGGGGTGCGAAGTTCCGCAATCCTCAGAAATGACAGAGGACCTCCAGCTGCCCTAACGCCAACCTTTGAAGGTCTCTATCGGGAAGGGGCTGCCGGAGCACGTGCATGGGGAGGTCGCTGCGGAGCTCTTCCGTATCGACTCGCAACCAGGATCCGTCACGGAAACGGATCAGCAGCATCCTTGTCTCGAACTCACCGGAGAAGGGGTCCACGAGGGCCGCTTCGGCGGCAGGAAGGCGGCGACGATCTGCAGGTGCTTCTCCCGTCCCACGCTGACGCGCCGCGGTGGAGCCGCCAGGACGATCCCCTCCCGGGTCGCGAGCAGAAGCCGCTGGTGGTGGGTCGAGTGGCTGTACCACCGCAGGAGGAACTGCCCGGCGTCGCCCTGCCAGTTCCCGTCGAAGACCTTGTCGAGGCCTTGTTGGGCGATGATGGCGTCCCGGCGCTTGTCCTCCTCCTCCTCCTCCTTGGCCCGCCACCGTTCCTTTTCCTCCTTCGTGCCGAGGGCCCGCTTGACGGCTCCTTCCGCGTCGGACAGAAGGCTCAACAGCATGAGGAGGGGGACGAACGGCGCACCGAGCACCGCGTCGATCATGCCCAGCAGGGGCAGTACGACAGGGCGGAGACGGGGGTTGCCCGCAGTGTGCAGCACGTCCGCCGGGAGCTGCTGGATCTTGTCGATCCAGCACCATTCCCCCGCTTCGGCGTGGATGCCAAGGAGGTCCGTCGCCACGCGCTGCTTGCCGACGCGGAACAGAATCAGTGTGTCGAGAGCGTAGGCGAAGGGATCGGCGACGTATCCCTCCACGTACACCAGAGTTGCGTTGCCGACGGGGGGTCTGTTCCTGATACCCCATGGGAATGACTTGGGCCCGTCAGGTCATTCCGGATTGGGATTGAGCCAGATACTGCGGGCGAAGTCGTCGAAGACATCCAGGTTCGTGGCCAACCAGCCGACTTCGTCAGTCACCGTGCGGATCGAGGCATACATCTGGTGTTCCTCGGACCACCAACCGTAATTGAGGGAGACCCCCAAGCCGTCTTCGTCACCGAAATACCGAAGGCAACGCAGTCCCGAACCTATCCGGTCGGAATCGAACTCCACAACGTCGGGTGGGCGGTTCGGGTTTGTCTCGGATGCCTGGACAACGCTGCGAAGCTCTTTCTCCCGATCCCCGCCTTCCGGTTGAACGGCCAGGGCGTAGACGGGTTGCGGAACCCTGCGCGGATCGCCGCCGTAGAGAAACACCTGATGCGCTGGAATGCTGGGGTGCGGATGAGCTTCGACCAGGAGTCGGAAACTACGCGCAAGCGCATCGCGGTTGGGGCTTCGCCACCACTTCTTGTGGCGTCGGTACATGATCTCAGCGCAGGTGGCCGACCATTCATCGATCTCACTCTGATGGAGATCTGTCCAGTGAAGTGGCATGAGAAACCACTCAGTTGGATCTGCCTCGGTTTCGAAGAAAATCACTCGTAACTCCAGCGGAAGGTCATCATGACGGCATCGAACAGGTCGACGAGAGCGGAGGAGTATTCACTGTCAGGGTTTCCGTCGCCGACAGTGCTGAATGTGATCGCCAACCAGCGAGGGAACGGGCTACCAGGGAGGGGGAGTATGTACTCGACACGCCGGGAAGGGAACTCAATTTCGGATCTTTCCGGAGGTGGGACGACCCGCTCGATCCTAGTTCCGGATGATCCGTCGACAGTTACGGTCTCGCTCTGTCCGCGCTCTGCTGCCACACCGCTGAGTACTTGGTCCGGATGAAAGCCGGCACCGGTTGCAGAAATCGGTTCCGAAACGACGAATGATGCTGGAACGACACTGCCGCGGACACGTTCAACAGGCAAATACAGCATCATTCCGTTTGCTCTGCTAGCTTTTCTTGCCGCCTTTCTCAGTTGCTTGAAGAGTTCCATTCGGACCTTGCTCACGTCATCTCTGGGAAGATCTTTTGGGAGCTGATCGATGGATTTGTCGACAAGAGCCAGGACTGAATCGTTCACGACCTCCTCATGGAGGTCAATTTTTCCCCACCCGGGTGGAAGAACCAAGTTGAAACCAGTGGGAACCGGCGATCGTGTCAATCTCTGTTCAGTCACGACGAAGTCTCTCTGTAATCCATGACCCGAGGGTGAGCAGGGGGATCAGGGGAGCTGCAAAGACGCCTGCCCAGACACCGGTTACCCAAGCGGCCAGAAAGAGGCCAGATGAATAAATGAACACTTCCGTGAGGCCTTCAGGGCGACGCGATGGAAGCGGATGCCTGAAGAAGAGCCCCAGCAAAGTGAGGATGGCTGCAGCCACAATGATGCGCTGAAGCCAGTAGACGACATCCTTCGCAGAGGACGGAAGAGCACCTGCGATCATCACCAGGAAGATGGAAGACATCCCAATGATGAGACACAGCTTCGCCAGCGCGGTCGGTCCTTCACCCAGACGACCGTAACTTCGGTTTTGTCGGTTCGAACTCATGCTGCTTCTTCCTCGTGTTCAACTACCAGTGGGTGTCCTCTGGCAGCTTGCCGGTTTCGCCCTTGAAGTTCTCGTAGGTCTCATTGAATGGTTTGTCCGGGAAAACGGGGCTCTCGCCGAGTGTCTTGTCGGTGACATCCGCGGTCGCGCCCGTCACTGCGGCGCCCACCGCGACCTTGTAGTAGGTCTCCGACTTCCCCACGGCTGCAGCAGCGTCGGGAAAGGTTTCGCTGTTCCGGCGGATGCCGTTGATGAGGGAGCGGGCCTCAGAATCTCCGAACCCGAGTCGCTCGAGGTGGCTGGGACGCAGAGGCGTCTCGTCGGCAACGCGCCCAGCGTTCTGGGACATCTCTTTCCGCATGCGATTCAGCGTCTGGCGCCCGAACTCCCGGAGACCGTCATCGCTGGTTGTAGCCATGACACGAGTGATCTCGTTCCGCGCAGACCTGCTGGCGCGCAGTGCTTCTTTGAGTCGTTGCGTCCGCTGCGCCTTGGAGGCTGTGTTGACGGCCTTGCTCGCCATCTTCAACTTGGCAAGCATCTTGGTTCCCGCTGCAAAGGCAACCAGTCCGACGCAGTCCATCAGCACTTCGGTGAGGCTTGCTTCCCCAGCAAGGAAAAGGATGAAACGGGATGCTGCGATGAAGATGGACAACCCGAGAGCAATCGCACCGATGAAGGGGCCGATAATAGGAATGAAGGCAAGGAAAGGCGCAAGAGTCCCTAGGACCGAGGCGGCCCAGCCGAGAGCGTCGAGAACCCATTTGATCTTGTCGATGTTGTCATGGATCCAGCCTTTGACATCATCCCAGAAGCTGTCCTCGATGATGTCGTCGATCTCGTCACGGATCTTTCCGGCATAGTGTGCTGCGCGGTCATCCCGATCCCCCACGATGCCACCGAGTTTGACTCGGTACTCATGGAGAGGGTCGCCTTCGGTGCCACTGGTCGAAGGGTTCGGCGTACCTTCCTCGTTTGATTCCTTCTTGGTCTTCTCGGCGTCGAGTTGCTCTTGTTCCCTCTTCGCGTTGGTGAGGACCTTGTCGGCTTCCGTCTGGAAGCCCTCAAGCTCATTGGCCCATTTCGTCAGATGAACATGAACGCGTTCATAGCGACTGGCGACTTCACGAAGATGCTTCTCGAGCACTTCGGACTCTTCGCGCAGTTTTCCCGCGTACTTCCCCTTCAGTTCGTCGTCGTTTTTGATCTTGCGTAGGCGCTCGGCTTGATCCCGGAGGGTGGTTGCCACGCTCTTCATGTGCGTGACTTCATCGCGGATTTCTTCCGGATCTCCCGGAACAGGATCGGACTCGGCGAGCGGGTGCCAGTCTCGAGGGCGTGGTTTCGAGGAAGCGCTCACTTGCTCTTCCTTGCTTTCTTCAGTTCCTTTGCAAGTGCTGCATCAGCCCCAGTGAAGCCGTTGATGGTATTGGTGACGAGCTTTCCAACGCTGTCCAGGCTCTCGATCATTTTGCCGCGATAGTCATCCCAATTGTCCACGAATTTGCCCATTGCTTCACTTATCTCGCTGCTGCCCCAGTGGGGGCGCATGTCGTCCTTCCTGTTTCCTATGTCCTTCAGGTCCTTCTGGATCTTGCTCAGGGCGGACTCCGATTCCACAAGAAGGTCGACGTTGACGATGAGATCTGGATCGCCTGCCATGGCCCTGCTGGTCTCCCGTGAAGAGTGTCACTGATGCGGTGGACGGTACTGTGCAGGCCTAGCGATTGACGGCCTGAATTTCCTGGACGGTGACGTCCTGATCATTGCCGAAGGTCCCGTCGGGCAGATCACCGCCGGCGCCGCCTGTGCCTTCCCAGGTGATGTCCCAGGTGACGGTGGCCTGGAGCTTGAAGGTCCCGTCGCCGGAGGAGCGCAGGTACTTGATGCCGCAGGGCGGGGTCTCGTCGGCCTTGCCCTTGGCGTATGGCTCACCGATGGAGCCGTCGTCGTTGATGGTGCACTCGCCCGATGCCGGATACATCTCCGCGTCGGGTGTACCGGGTTCCAGCTTCAGTGAGACGGGCTTGGCGGTGGTCGTGGCCTGGATGTTCAGACCGCCCACGTCGATCGCGGCGGTCACCGAGACCTCCTTGAACTTGGCCTTGTCGAGCCAGGCCCAGGTCGGGAGGTTCACCTTGGTGGTCTCCGTGGGGGCGAGAGTGACCTCGGTGGTGGGGAGCTGTACGCGGTTGTAGGCCAGTTCGGCCAGGACCTGGGGAGTGACCGCGTTCTCGACGTCCGGCACGTCACCGTTCTCCA
>NZ_JAPSKQ010000181.1 GCF_031181555.1 Streptomyces sp.
CCGCCCGGTACGCCGAGGGAGCCTGACATACCGTCAGGCTCCCTCGGCTTGCGGGAACTTGAGCTACTTGCCCGACTGCACCGGGATGTCGAGGATCACCCGGGTCCCCCGGTCGGGGGCCGGGACCATGTCGAAGGTGCCGCCCAGCTCGCCCTCCACCAGAGTCCGTACGATCTGCAGGCCGAGGTTGCCGGCGGTGTGCGGGTCGAAGCCCTCGGGCAGACCCACGCCGTCGTCCTGCACGGTGACCAGCAGGCGGGCCTCCTTCGTGGTGCCGCCGCGGACCGCGGACACCTCGACGGTGCCGGTCTCGCCCTCGCGGAAGCCGTGCTCCAGCGCGTTCTGCAGGATCTCGGTCAGCACCATCGACAGCGGGGTGGCGACCTCCGCGTCGAGTATGCCGAAGCGGCCGGTGCGCCGGCCGGTGACCTTGCCCGGCGAGATCTCGGCGACCATCGCCAGGACGCGGTCGGCGATCTCGTCGAACTCCACGCGTTCGTCGAGGTTCTGGGAGAGCGTCTCGTGCACGATCGCGATGGATCCGACGCGGCGCACCGCCTCCTCCAGCGCCTCCCGGCCGCGCTCGGACCCGATCCGCCGGGCCTGGAGCCGCAGCAGCGCCGCCACCGTCTGGAGGTTGTTCTTCACCCGGTGGTGGATCTCCCGGATGGTCGCGTCCTTGGTGATCAACTCGCGTTCGCGGCGGCGGAGTTCGGTGACGTCCCGGAGGAGGACCAGTGACCCGATGCGCGTTCCCTTCGGCTTGAGCGGGATGGCCCGGAACTGGATCACCCCGTCGTGCGCCTCGATCTCGAACTCGCGCGGGGCCCAGCCGCTGGCGACCTTGGCCAGCGCCTCGTCCACCGGTCCGCGGGAGGGGGCCAGTTCGGCGGTGGTCCGGCCGAGGTGGTGGCCGACCAGGTCGGCGGCCAGGCCCAGCCGGTGGTAGGCGGACAGGGCGTTCGGGGAGGCGTACTGGACGATGCCGTCGGCGTCGAGCCGGATCAGCCCGTCGCCGACGCGGGGCGAGGCGTCCATGTCGAGCTGCTGGTTCGCGAACGGAAAGGCACCGGCCGCGATCATCTGCGCGAGATCGGAGGCGCTCTGGAGGTAGGTGAGCTCCAGCCGGCTCGGGGTGCGCACGGTGAGGAGGTTGGTGTTGCGCGCGATCACGCCGAGGACGCGGCCTTCACGCCGGACGGGGATGGACTCGACGCGGACCGGGACCTCCTCGCGCCACTCCGGGTCCCCCTCGCGCACGATCCGGCCCTCGTCCAGGGCCGCGTCCAGCATGGGCCGGCGTCCGCGCGGGACGAGGTGGCCGACCATGTCGTCCTGGTACGAGGTGGGACCGGTGTTCGGCCGCATCTGGGCGACGGAGACGTAGCGGGTGCCGTCGCGGGTGGGAACCCACAGGACCAGGTCGGCGAAGGAGAGGTCGGAGAGCAGCTGCCACTCCGAGACCAGCAGGTGGAGCCACTCGAGGTCGGTGTCGTCGAGGGCGGTGTGCTGGCGTACGAGTTCGTTCATGGAGGGCACGTCAGCGAGCGTACCCGGGGGCTGTGCCGCCCCGGAGGACACCCGCGGGCCGCGGCGCCTGGGAGGGACCCTCAACCCTCCCGGCACCGCAGCCCGGAGCAATATCGGCCGCGGGGTGTGCGGTCCCGGTCGGCCGAGCGATGAGGAGCCGGGGCAGTCAGGGCAGAGAGCTCCGGATCCTCGATCCGCCTTCCTGTGCGGGGAAGGCAGGCTTGTGTGTCCTGTTACGCATTGTGGACTAGACCACTTCCGGTGTCCATGCGCGGCGCGTTGTTCGTTGATGTCACACCGTCGACCGCCACGTCGTCCGGCCGGACGCCCGGGCGTCCACCACGCAGCCTAACCCGTGGGGGTTCCCGCGTGGGGCCAGACGGACATGGCAATTTCGGCGAGCGCCTCCAGTTCCTCCCGGCTCGCTCCGTCCCGCGCCTGCTGCGACATGCCCTGGATCATCGCCCCGGTGTACCGGGCGAGCGCGCCGGCGTCGGTGTCCGCGGGCAGTGCTCCGGTGGCGATGTCGTCCCTGATCCGGCGCTCGAACGCGACGATGTTGGCCGTACGACGCTCCCGCAGGGACTGCTCGACCTCGGGGTTCGAGCAGTTCGCGGCGGCGTGGACGACGAGGCAGCCGTGCGGATGGCCGGGTTCGGTGTACACGGTGGCGGCTTCCCGCAGCATCCGCCCGACGGCGGCCCGGGCGGTGGGCTCCTCGGCCAGGGCGCGCTCGGTGAAGGAGCCGTACCGCGCCCCGTAGACCCGGACGACCTCGTCGAACAAGGAGCGTTTGTCGCCGAAGGCCGCGTAGAGGCTCGGGGCGCCGATGTCCATGACGCGGGTGAGGTCGGAGACCGACGTGGCCTCGTAGCCGTGCTCCCAGAAGGCGAGGAGTGCCTTCTCCAGCGCGGTTTCCCGGTCGAAGGAGCGGGGGCGGCCGCGGGGCCTGCGCGCGGACCCGGCTTCGGCACGGGCGGCTCCGCTCCGTCCGGCGCCTTCGTCACTCACCATGCGACCTCTCCTCGCCCACCGGGCGTTTCCGCCCCGCTCGCCCTGCGCTCCGTTCGCCGTCCCCCCGGGGAGTGCATTTTATAGCGGGCACTAGAAAAAGTCGGCGGACCGGCGTACGGTTTTTTTCTGTAGCGACCGCTAGAAAAATATGGAGGGGCGTCGGCATGGGTGTGCTCACGGGCAGGACGGCACTCGTCACGGGGGCGAGCAGGGGCATCGGGCGGGGCATCGCCGAGCGACTGGGGCGCGACGGAGCACGGGTCGCGGTGCACTACGGCCGGAACGAGGCGGCGGCGAAGGAGACGGTCGCCGCGATCGAGGCGGCGGGCGGCTCGGCGTTCGCGATCGGCGTGGAGCTGGGCACCCCCGGGGACGCCGAGGCGCTGTGGGAGGAGTTCGACCGGCACGCGGACGGCCTGGACGTGCTGGTGAACAACGCGGGGATCGGGACGTCGCGACCGATCGAGGAGATACGGGAGGAGGAGTACGACGCGGTCTTCGCGGTGAACGTGAAGGCACCCTTCTTCATCGTCAAGCACGGCATGGCACGGCTGCGGGACGAGGGGCGGATCATCAACATCTCCTCGGGGCTCGCCCGGACCGCGGTGATGCCGGAGAACGTGGCGTACGCGATGACGAAGGGGGCGCTGGACGTCTTCTCCCGGGATCTGTCCAAGATCCTGGGCCGGCGGGGCATCAGGGTGAACTCGGTGGCGCCGGGGCTGATCGACACCGACAACACGGCCGCGTTCCTGCACGGCACGGAGGACGGCTGGGCGCGGGCCGAGGCGATATCGGCGCTCGGGAAGGTGGGGACCCCGTCGGAGGTCGCGGACGTGGTGGCGTTCCTCGCCTCGGACGCGGGCCGATGGGTGACGGGGAGCTGGGTGGACGCCACCGGAGGGTCGCTGACGTAGCACCGCGCGACGGGCCGAGCCCGCCCGGCCCTGGGATCCTGGAAGGGGCGGGAAGAGGACCGCACCGCGCCGTTCACCCGGGAGGGTGACGCCCGCTCTGCTAGATTGATTGGTCTAAACCACATGGTCCCCTCCGGGTCCAGTCCCAGTCGAGCCCTCTCTCAGATCGGCAGGCCCAGCGTGGAAGTTGTCATCGTTGCGGACGCCAAGGCCGGCGGCGAACTCATCGCCGAGGCCATGGCGCAGCTCCTGCGGCGCAAGCCCGACGCCCTGCTCGGCGTGGCCACCGGCTCCACGCCACTGCCCGTCTACCAGGCACTGGCGGCCAAGGTGCGCAGCGGCGCCGTGGACGCCTCACGGGCCCGCATCGCCCAGCTCGACGAGTACGTGGGCCTGCCCGCCGACCACCCCGAGTCCTATCGTTCGGTGCTCCGGCGCGAGGTGCTCGAGCCGCTCGGGATCGGCATGGACGCCTTCATGGGGCCCGACGGCACGGCCGAGGACGTGCAGGGCGCGTGCGAGGCGTACGACCGGGCGCTGGCCGAGGCCGGTGGTGTGGATCTCCAGCTGCTGGGGATCGGGACGGACGGGCACATCGGGTTCAACGAGCCGTGCTCCTCGCTCGCCTCGCGCACCCGGATCAAGACGCTGACCGAACAGACCCGGGTGGACAACGCGCGCTTCTTCGACGGCGACATCGGCCAGGTCCCGCATCACGTCATCACCCAGGGCATCGGGACCATCCTGGAGGCCCGCCACCTGGTGCTGCTCGCCACCGGGGAGGGCAAGGCGGACGCCGTCGCCGCGACCGTCGAGGGACCGGTGGCGGCGGTGTGCCCGGCGTCCGCGCTGCAACTGCACCCGCACGCCACGGTGGTCGTCGACGAGGCGGCCGCCTCCAAGCTGAAGCTCGCCGACTACTTCCGGCACACCTACGCCAACAAGCCGGAGTGGCAGGGGATCTGAGCGCCGGCGCACGGGCCGGGAGCCGATCGTGGACTAGACCAGCCCCGGTCCCGGCGGTATACAGAGGGGATCACGGAAGGTGCGGGGCGCACCCCGCCCCGGGCCGTGCCACGATGTGAGCCGTGGCCGATGGGATGTCGGTCGCTTCGGCACTCGGAGCCGGGAAGGCAGAGCATGAGCACCGACGTCAGCAGTGCGGAGAACGAGGGTGGGACTACGGTCCGTACGGCGCGCGTGCCCAAGTACTACCGGCTGAAGAAGCACCTGCTCGACATGACCGAGACGGCGCCCCCCGGCACCCCGGTCCCGCCCGAGCGCACGCTGGCGGCGGAGTTCGACACCTCGCGCACCACCGTGCGCCAGGCCCTCCAGGAACTGGTGGTCGAGGGGCGCCTGGAGCGCATCCAGGGCAAGGGCACCTTCGTCGCCAAGCCCAAGGTCTCGCAGGCGCTGCAGCTCACCTCGTACACCGAGGACATGCGCGCCCAGGGTCTGGAACCCACCTCGCAGCTGCTGGACATCGGCTACATCACCGCCGACGACCGGCTCGCCGGACTGCTCGACATCACGCCCGGCGGACGGGTGCTGCGCATCGAGCGGCTGCGCATGGCCAACGGCGAGCCGATGGCCATCGAGACCACCCACCTGAGCGCGAAGCGCTTCCCGGCGCTGCGCCGCAGCCTGGTGAAGTACACGTCCCTCTACACGGCCCTCGCAGAGGTGTACGACGTCCACCTGGCGGAGGCCGAGGAGACCATCGAGACCTCGCTGGCCACCCCGCGCGAGGCCGGTCTGCTCGGCACGGACGTCGGCCTGCCGATGCTGATGCTCTCCCGGCACTCGCTGGACCGGGACGGGCAGCCGGTGGAGTGGGTGCGGTCGGTGTACCGGGGTGACCGGTACAAGTTCGTCGCGCGGCTGAAGCGGCCGCAGGACTGAGCGCGCGCCCCCGACGGAAACCCCGACGAAGCGGACGGCCGGCGGAGATTTCGCCGCCGCTGCCTCCCGGCTGAGCGGAATTCGAGGTACCGGAATACGGACGAGGGGTTACGGATGAGCCACCCCCTGACCTAGATTTCCTGCGCATTACCGCAGGTGATCAGTGAGGGGACGGAGCCGTCTGATGTCGCAAGCCCCAGAAACCGGCAGAGGGCCGGTGGTGACGCCCGTGCGCGTCGTCATCGCCCTCTGTCTCGTCGCACCCTTCGTGGCCATGCTGTGGGTCGGGTCGTACGCGAAGACCGATCCCGTCCTCATCGGCATCCCGTTCTTCTACTGGTACCAGATGCTGTGGGTGCCGGTCTCCGCCGCGCTGACCATGGTCGCGTACAAGCTCTGGCAGCGTGACCAGCGCGCCCGCTCGGCCTCGAAGGGCGGTGCGGCGCAGTGAACGACGGCGTGAACGGCGTGGCACTCGCCGTCTTCCTCTTCTTCTTCCTGCTCGTCACGGTCATGGGTTTCCTGGCCGCGCGCTGGCGCAAGGCGGCGAACGAGCACACCCTCGACGAATGGGGCCTGGGCGGGCGGTCCTTCGGCACCTGGGTGACCTGGTTCCTGCTCGGCGGCGACCTGTACACCGCGTACACCTTCGTGGCCGTGCCGGCGGCGATCTACGCGGCGGGCGCGGCGGGCTTCTTCGCCGTGCCGTACACGATCCTCGTGTACCCGTTGATCTTCACCTTCCTGCCCCGCCTGTGGTCGGTTTCGCACAAGCACGGCTATGTGACCACGTCCGACTTCGTGCGCGGCCGGTTCGGCTCGAAGGGGCTGTCGCTGGCGGTCGCGCTCACCGGCATCCTGGCGACGATGCCGTACATCGCGCTCCAGCTGGTCGGCATCCAGGCCGTGCTGGACGTGATGGGCGTCGGCGGCGGGGAGAGCACCAACTGGTTCATCAAGGACCTGCCGCTGCTGATCGCCTTCGGTGTGCTGGCGGCGTACACGTACTCGTCGGGTCTGCGCGCTCCCGCCCTGATCGCCTTCGTGAAGGACACGCTGATCTACCTCGTCATCGCGGTGGCGATCATCTACATCCCGATCAAGCTGGGCGGCTTCGACGACATCTTCGCCAGCGCGAGCGAGGCGTTCAGCGAGACCAACCCGGCCACGGGTGCGCCGCGCGGCGCGCTGGTACCGGGCGACGCGGGCCAGTGGACGTACGCGACGCTGGCGCTCGGCTCGGCGCTCGCGCTGTTCATGTACCCGCACTCGATCACCGCGACGCTGTCCTCGCGCAGCCGTGAGGTGATCCGCCGCAACACCACGATCCTGCCGCTGTACTCCCTGATGCTGGGTCTGCTGGCGCTGCTGGGCTTCATGGCGATCGCGGCCGGGGTCAAGGTCGACAACGGTCAGCTGGCGATCCCGCAGCTGTTCGAGAACATGTTCCCGGACTGGTTCGCGGGCGTGGCCTTCGCGGCGATCGGCATCGGCGCGCTGGTGCCGGCGGCGATCATGTCGATCGCGGCGGCGAACCTCTTCACCCGCAACATCTACAAGGACTTCCTCAAGCCGGACGCGACACCGGCCCAGGAGACCAAGGTTTCCAAGATCGTCTCCCTGCTGGTGAAGGTGGGCGCGCTGGCCTTCGTCCTGACCATGGACAAGACGGTCGCCATCAACTTCCAGCTGCTGGGCGGCATCTGGATCCTGCAGACCTTCCCGGCGCTGGTGGGCGGCCTGTTCACCCGCTGGTTCCACCGCTGGGCGCTGCTCGCGGGCTGGGCGGTCGGCATGGTCTACGGCACGGTCGCCGCGTACGGGGTGGCCTCGCCGACGCAGAAGCACTTCGGCGGCTCGGCGAAGGAGATCCCGGGCATCGGCGAGATCGGCTACATCGGTCTCACCGCCTTCGTGATCAACCTCCTGGTGACGGTCGTCCTGACCTTCGTCCTGAGGGCCGTCAAGGCGCCCGAGGGCGTCGACCAGACCAAGCCGGAGGACTACACGGCGGACGCGGGCGACCCGGGTGTCCAGGTGGAGCTCCCGCCGGCCACGGCGGGCAGCACGCACTGACCCGCCGTCGTCACGGGCCACGGGCCGCCGGAGGGATCCGGCGGCCCGTTGTCGTACCCGCCGGGCACACTCGCCCCCAGGGGCGTCGTCATCCGGCCGGTGGAGGCCGGCGAGTACGGGGAACCGGGTGGGATCACCGCGCGGGCCCCTCTCCTGGACGGGCTGCTCGACTTCGGGGAGAGCGACGCGTACCTCGGTGAGCCGAGGGACGTGGCGAAGCGGGCGGCGGCCGCCGACGTGCTGGTCGCCGTGGAGCACGAAAGCGTGCTGGGCGGGGTGACCTTCGTACCGAACGGCGGGCCGATGGCGGACCTCGCCGGGCCCGGCGAGGCCGAGATCCGGATGCTCGCGGTCGCCGGCGCGGCCCGGGGCCGCGGTGCCGGGGAGGCCCTCGTCCGCGCCTGCGTCGACCGGGCACGGGCCACCGAGGGCTGCGCCCGGATCGTGCTGTCGACCCAGCGCACCCTGCACTCCGCCCACCGCATCCACGAGCGGCTGGGCTTCACCCGCACGCCCGGGCACGACCGGAGCCCCTTCCCGGGGCTGGACGACCTCACGCTCCTCACCTACGAGTTGACGCTCTGACACCATCAAGACACAACATATGGGCCTGCCGACAGCACCCGGCACAAGATGTATGCTCATGCTCGCTGTCGCCGCAGGGGAATCCGGTGTGAATCCGGAACTGTCCCGCAACGGTGTACTTGTGCGTGTTCGCGTCGTCGCGCGGGCACGCACGGGCTTCAGTCCGAGGACCTGCCGACAGTGCGCCCGGCCGTCCGGTCCGGGTGCCCTGACGTCCGGGCCTCGTGGAATGGGCCGGTGGACGCGACGCCGCGTGCGCTCGTGTGCTGCCCCCTGCCCTCGACGAGGCCCCCGTGCCGAGCGAGGGAGAGCCCCACGTGACCATCGCGCCAGCCGATCCGGCTTCAGCGACCGGCGGGACAGAACAGAGCGACGGCCCCGGTGCCGCGCTGCTGCGGACCCTGACCGAGCTGACCGCCGACCTGCCCGACGCGGACCCCGGCCGGGTCGCCGCCGCCGCGCTGCGCGGCCGGTCCGCCCGTGCCGACGAGACGGAGCTGCGGGAACTGGCCACCGAGGCCGCGGCCGGGCTCATCTCCGAGGACCCCGCCTACTCCCGGCTCGCCGCCCGGCTGCTGACCATCGGCATCCGTGCCGAGGCCGCCTCGCAGGGCGTCACGTCGTTCACCGGGTCCGTCGCGACCGGGCACCGCGAGGGCCTGATCGCCGACCGCACCGCCGCGTTCGTCCGGCTGCACGCGGACCGGCTCGACGCGCTGATCGACCCCCGGGCCGACGACCGCTTCGGCTACTTCGGCCTGCGCACCCTCCACAGCCGCTACCTGCTGCGGCACCCGATCACCCGCAAGGTCGTCGAGACGCCGCAGCACTTCCTGCTGCGCGTCGCCGCCGGCCTCGCCGAGGACGACAGCGTGCGGTCGGTGGACGAGGTCGCCGCGCTGTACGGGCTGATGAGCCGCCTGGACTACCTGCCCTCCTCCCCCACGCTGTTCAACTCCGGTACGCGCCACCCCCAGATGTCGTCCTGCTACCTCCTGGACTCCCCCAAGGACGAGCTGGACTCCATCTACGAGCGCTACCACCAGGTGGCCCGCCTCTCCAAGCACGCCGGCGGCATCGGACTGTCCTACTCCCGCATCCGCGCCCGCGGCTCGCTGATCCGCGGCACCAACGGGCACTCCAACGGCATCGTGCCGTTCCTGAAGACGCTGGACGCCTCGGTCGCCGCCGTGAACCAGGGCGGACGGCGCAAGGGCGCGGCGGCGGTCTACCTGGAGACCTGGCACTCCGACATCGAGGAGTTCCTGGAGCTGCGCGACAACACCGGTGAGGACGCCCGCCGCACGCACAACCTGAACCTCGCGCACTGGGTGCCGGACGAGTTCATGCGCCGGGTGAACGCCGACGCGCAGTGGTCGCTGTTCTCCCCGGTGGACGTGCCGGAGCTGGTCGATCTGTGGGGCGAGGAGTTCGACGCGGCCTACCGGGCCGCCGAGGCCGAGGGGCTGGCCAGGAAGACCCTCCCCGCCCGTGAGCTGTACGGCCGGATGATGCGCACCCTCGCGCAGACCGGCAACGGCTGGATGACCTTCAAGGACGCCGCCAACCGCACCGCCAACCAGACAGCCGCTCCGGGCCATGTCGTCCACTCCTCCAACCTCTGCACGGAGATCCTGGAGGTCACCGACGACGGGGAGACGGCGGTCTGCAACCTGGGGTCGGTCAATCTGGGCGCGTTCGTCGACGCGGCCGCCGGTGACCTCGACTGGGAGCGGCTGGACGCGACCGTCCGCACGGCCGTCACCTTCCTCGACCGGGTCGTGGACATCAACTTCTACCCGACCGAGCAGGCGGGCCGCTCCAACGCCCGCTGGCGTCCGGTGGGTCTGGGGGTGATGGGCCTCCAGGACGTCTTCTTCCGGCTGCGCCTGCCCTTCGACTCGCCCGGGGCGAAGGCCCTGTCCACCCGGATCGCCGAGCGGATCATGCTCGCCGCCTACGAGGCCTCCGCCGACCTCGCCGAGCGGGACGGCCCGCTCCCGGCCTGGGAGAAGACCCGCACCGCCCGGGGCGTGCTGCACCCCGACCACTACGACGTCGAGTTCTCCTGGCCGGAGCGCTGGGCGGCGCTGCGCGAGCGGATCGCGTCCGTCGGGATGCGCAACTCGCTGCTCCTGGCGATCGCTCCCACCGCCACCATCGCCTCGATCGCGGGCGTGTACGAGTGCATCGAGCCACAGGTGTCCAACCTGTTCAAGCGCGAAACGCTGTCCGGGGAGTTCCTCCAGGTCAACTCCTACCTGGTGGACGACCTCAAGCGGCTGGGCGTGTGGGACGCGCGCACCCGCGAGGCGCTGCGCGAGGCGGGCGGCTCGGTGCAGGGCTTCGCGTGGATCCCCGAGGAGGTGCGCCGGCTGTACCGCACGGCGTGGGAGATCCCGCAGCGCGGCCTGATCGACATGGCCGCCGCCCGCACGCCGTTCCTCGATCAGTCGCAGTCCCTGAACCTGTTCCTGGAGACGCCGACCATCGGCAAGCTCTCCTCGATGTACGCGTACGCCTGGAAGTCCGGGCTGAAGACGACGTACTACCTGCGCTCCCGCCCGGCGACCCGGATCGCCCGCGCCGCACAGGCCACCGTCCCCGTACCGCAGGCCGCCGACCCCGAGGCCGTCGCCTGCTCCCTCGAAAACCCCGAGTCCTGCGAGGCCTGCCAGTAATGACCGATCGGAACCTGCTCGACCCCGGCTTCGAGCTCACGCTGCGCCCCATGCGCTACCCCGACTTCTACGAGCGCTACCGGGACGCCATCAAGAACACCTGGACCGTGGAGGAGGTCGACCTCCACTCCGACGTAGCCGACCTGGCCAGGCTGAGCCCCGCCGAACAGCACCTCATCGGCCGGCTGGTGGCGTTCTTCGCCACCGGTGACTCGATCGTGGCGAACAACCTGGTGCTCACGCTGTACAAGCACATCAACTCCCCCGAGGCGCGGCTGTACCTGTCGCGGCAGCTCTTCGAGGAAGCGGTCCACGTCCAGTTCTACCTGACCCTGCTGGACACCTACCTGCCCGACCCGGACGACCGGGCGGCCGCCTTCGCGGCGGTGGAGAACATCCCCTCCATCCGGGAGAAGGCCGAGTTCTGCTTCACGTGGATGGACTCGGTGGAGAAGATCGAGCGGCTGGAGACCAGGGCCGACCGCCGCCGCTTCCTGCTCAACCTGATCTGCTTCGCCGCGTGCATCGAGGGTCTGTTCTTCTACGGGGCCTTCGCCTACGTCTACTGGTTCCGCAGCCGGGGCCTGCTGCACGGGCTGGCGACCGGCACCAACTGGGTGTTCCGCGACGAGACGATGCACATGTCCTTCGCCTTCGACGTGGTCGACACCGTCCGCAAGGAGGAGCCGGAGCTGTTCGACGACCGGCTGCAGCAGCAGGTGACGGACATGCTGCGGGAAGCGGTCGAGGCGGAGCTGCAGTTCGCGCGCGATCTGTGCGGTGACGGGCTGCCGGGCATGAACACCGAGTCGATGCGGCAGTACCTGGAGTGCGTCGCCGACCAGCGCCTGACCCGGCTGGGTTTCGCTCCGGTGTACGGCTCGGAGAACCCGTTCTCCTTCATGGAGCTCCAGGGCGTCCAGGAGCTGACGAACTTCTTCGAGCGGCGCCCGTCCGCGTACCAGGTCGCCGTGGAGGGCACGGTCGACCTGGACGAGGACTTCTAGGG
>NZ_JAPSKQ010000182.1:0-9453 GCF_031181555.1 Streptomyces sp.
CCACGAAGAGGTGTACCCGGTGCCCGTCGACGACTTCCGGCTGTCACGTCTCGTGCGGGGAGCGGGAGACAGCGCCCGCGTACTGCCCGGGTCCCGGCCGCAGATCCTGGTGTGCACCGGGGGCACGGTCCGCCTCGCCACCACCGGGGACGAGGTCGTGCTCGAAGCGGGCGGGTCCGCCTACGTGCCGACCGGGGAAGAGGTCACCGTCTCCGGTGCGGGAACGGTCTTCCGGGCCACCACCGCACCGGGGGGCGACAACTGAACCACAACTAAACTTAACCGGTTTCGCTCGAGCTGCTGTATGTGCGGAATCCTCGTTCCAGCCTCTCTGCCGGCCGCCGATCGAGGGGGCTTTGGGTCATCTCTTTCGACGCGAGGACGTCAAGGGGTGTCCTTGATCGGTGACTCGGCGTCCCGCTGCCCGGTGTGAGCCGCGTTCGAAAAGCCGGGCAGCGGGATGTCCAACCGGCTCGGCACTTTGCCCTCTCGGTCCGCCGGCGCCCCACGCCGGGACAGGCCGGGCGAGCCGGAACCACAACCCCACGATGACCGGCTGTGCCGTGCCGCGCGGGCCCGTCCGGCGTCCGGCCGCACGAGCCACCACCTTGGGAGCACCATGAGGAAGAGACTGGCCACCGCAGCGGGAGCGTTGCCGGCCCTGGCTTCCGCGGTCCTGGCCGCACCGTCCACCGCACCAGGCCGAGACGCAGGCCGCGCCGGGCTTTCACGTCGCCGACGGACGGCTCCTGGACGCGAACGGCAGGGACTTCGTCCTGCGCGGCGTCAATCACGCCCACGCCTGGTACCCCACCAGGACCGCGCAAGCCCTGAAGGCCATCAAGGCACTGGGCGCCAACTCCGTGCGCGTGGTGCTCGCCACGGGCGACCGCTGGGCCAAGAACGGCACCGCCGGCGTGGCGGCCGTCGTGTCGCAGTGCAAGCAGAACCGGCTCGTCTGCGTCCTGGAGGCGCACGACACCACCGGTTACGGCGAGCAGGAAGGAGCCGTCCCGCTCTCCCGCGCCGTCGACTACTGGATCAGCGTCAAGGACGCGGTGAGGGGTCAGGAGAAGTACGTCATCCCGAACATCGGGAACGAGCCGTACGGCAACGGCGATTCCGGACTCACGCCGTGGACCGCCGACACCAGGAAAGCGATCGACCGCATGCGGGCGGCCGGATTCGACCACACGCTCATGGTCGACGCCCCCAACTGGGGCCAGGACTGGTCTCTCACGATGCGTGACCACGCCGCGGAGGTATTCGCCGCGGGCCCCGCGAAGAACACGGTGTTCTCGGTCCATATGTACGCTGTGCTCAACACCGCCGATGAGGTGAGGGATTGCCTCAACCGGTTCACCTCCCAGCGCCTTCCTGTCGTCGTCGGGGAATTCGGCGACATGCACTCAGACGGCGATCCGGACGAGAACGCCATCATGTCCACCGCGCAGCGGCTCGGGGTGGGGTACCTCGGCTGGTCGTGGAGCGGCAACGGCGGCGGTGTCGAGTACCTGGACATGGCCACCGGCTTCGACGCCACGCGTCTCACCACCTGGGGGCAGCGCATCTTCTCCGGCGCCAACGGCATCCAGCAGACGGCCGAGGAAGCCGGCGTCTTCGCCGACAGCGGTCCGGCCACCGGGAGTTGCGCGGTCGGCTACCGCATCAGCGACTGGGGCGACTGGTTCAACGCGGACGTCACCATCCGCAACACCGGCACGACGGCCGTCAAGGGCTGGCAGCTCGCGTTCGCCTTCCCCGGCGGGCAGAAGCTGAACCGGGCGTGGAACGCCAAGGCCGTCCAGCAGGGCAGCGAGGTCCGGGCGGCCAACGAGTCCTGGACGGAGACCATCCCGGTCGGCGGCACGGTGAGCTTCGGCTTCAACGGCTCGTCCACCGGCGCCAACGGCGTCCCGGCCGCCTTCGCTCTCAACGGCAGTACCTGCGCGAAGAGCTGGCACCGCGGCTCCCGGCGTGCCAGAGGGCCGCGTCCGCACCGGACGCGGCCCTCTCCGTGTCACGGGGACTGCGTGCCCGGTGCCGGAGCGGTGGAACCGCGCGGGGTCAGCGACGGCGTCGGCACCTGATGACCAGCCGTGTGCGCGCCGCCGATCACCTCGAAGAGCACGCGCGCCACCTCGGCGCCGAAGTGGTGCACGTCGTGGCTCATGGCCGACATCGTCGGGTGGGTGATCCGGCACAGCTGGGAGTCGTCCCACGCCAGCAGCGACAGATCGTCGGGAACGGTGAATCCCATCTCCGCCGCCACACCCGCCCCCGCGACCGCCATGATGTCGTTGTCGTAGACGATCGCGGTCGGCCGGTCGGCGGCGAGCAGCAGGGTGCGGGTGGCCCGGGCCCCCTCCTTCTCGTCGAATCCGGTCGCGATCTGCCGCGCCTCCTTCAGGCCCAGCTCCCGAACGGTGTCGGCGAAGGCACGGGCCCGGATGGCGCTGTGCCCCAGGTCGGCCGGCCCGCCGACACGGGCGACGCGCCGATGGCCGAGGGCCGCCAGGTAGCGGACGGCCTCGGCGACCGCGGACGCGTCGTCCGTCCACACCGCCGGGAAGGGGCCGGTGAGAGAAGGATGGCCGACGGCGACCGCGGGCAGGCCCAGGCCCCGCAGGGCGGGCACCCGGGGATCGTCCTCGCGGAAGTCCACCAGGATCGCGCCGGCGATCATCCGGCCGCGCCACCATTCCCTGTGGACCGCGATCTCCTCGTCGAGGTCGCGCACCAGCCGCAACAGCAGCGAGCAGGACCGCTCCGCCAGGATGCTCTCGATGCCCGAGACGAAGTCCATGTAGAACGGCTCCAGGCCGAGCAGCCGGGCCGGCCGGCACAGGACCAGCCCGATGATGTCGACCCGCTGGCTGGACAGGCTGCGGGCGGTGGAACTCGGGGCCCAGCCCAGCTCCCGGGCCACCGCGAAGATCCGCTCGCGGGTGGCCTCGGAGACGCCGGGCTTGTGGTTGAAGGCGAGCGACACCGCCCCCTTGGACACCCCGGCCCGGGCCGCGACGTCCTTGATGGTGACGCGCTCCGTGGAGGCGCTCACACCGGTTCCACACAGAACAGGGCGGCCCTGACGTCGTCGGCGGTGACGGTGCCACAGCCGTGCACGCGGATGCGTGTCCGCTCGCCGGGCAGCAGGGTCTGCCGGCCGCGGTCGCAGGCGACGGCCTGACCGAGCCGGTCGGGCTGGAGCAGGAGGTCTCTGACGAGGGTACGGGCGCTCACCACGACGTCGACTCTATCCCCCTGACCGGATACGGGCTCCAGAGTGACGTCGAAGCGGGGGCGGGGGTAGGCGAAGTCCTTGTCGGGGACGGGGAAGTGCAGAGCGCGCAGCCCGTCGGCGTCGGCGACCAGGAACTCCTTCGCGGACCGCGCGTCCGGTACGAGCTCCTCGGGCACCGCGGCCCTGGCGACGGCACGGGGGTCCGCGACCACCTCGAGAACGGTCGCGCCGACCGTGGTTCCGTCCGCTCGCACCCGCCGCAGCGTCACCGGCGTCCGCCAGGGCTCGGCGGACTGGTTGACCGCGGCGAGCACGAGACCGTCGTCGCCGGGCTGCAGGGTCAGGAGCCGGTCGGCGTACACGCGGCGCAGCTCGTGGTAGAGGGGCTTGGGGCGGCCGTCTCCGTCGATGGCGGCCCAGGAGGTGACGGGCCAGCAGTCGTTGAGCTGCCAGACGACGGTGCCGGCGCAGACGGGCCAGTGTGCGCGCCAGTGCTCGATGCCCGCGGCGACCGCGCGGGCCTGCACGAGCTGGGTCAGGTAGTGCCACCGGTCGAAGTCGTCGGCGGGCAGGTCGAAGTGGCGGGCGACGCCGCGGTTCAGCTTGCCGTTGCCGTCCTCGGCCTTCTGGTGGTGGAGCATGCCCGGGGAGTCGGGGGCGAGATCCTCGCCGGGCAGGGCACGACGCAGCGTGGCCAGCGTCGGCGGTGCCTGCCAGCCGAACTCGGCGACGAAGCGGGGCACGCTCGCCCGGTACTCGGCGTAGTCCTGGCGGTTCCACACCTCCCAGGAGTGATGGGTGCCGTGGGCCGGGTCGTTGGGGTGGTGGTCCCAGGAGCCGGACCAGGGGCTGCCCGCGGTGTAGGGACGGGTGGGGTCGAGTTCGGCGACGACGCGGGGCAGCAGGCCGAGGTAGTAGCCCTCGCCCCAGGAGTCGCCCGCGAGGGGTGCCTCCCAGTCCCAGTCGCGGAAGCCCCACAGGTTCTCGTTGTTGCCGTTCCACAGGACCAGCGACGGGTGCGGCATCAGTCGGACAACGTTGTCGCGGGCCTCGGCCTCGATCTCGCCGCGCAGCGGCTGTTCCTCCGGGTAGGCGGAGCAGGCGAAGAGGAAGTCCTGCCAGACCATCAGCCCGAGTTCGTCGCAGGCGTCGTAGAAGGCGCGGTCCTCGTAGATGCCGCCGCCCCAGACCCGTACGAGGTCGACGCCCGCCTCGGCGGCCTGGGTCAGCCGTGTGCGGTAGCGCTCGGGGGTGACGCGGGAGGGGAAGGCGTCATCGGGGATCCAGTTGACGCCGCGGGCGAAGATCCGTACGCCGTTGACCACGAGGGTGAATCCGGTGCCGTGTTCGTCGGCCGAGCGGTCCAGCTCGATGGTGCGGAAGCCGATCCGGCGGTGCCAGGTGTCCAGCGGGCCGCCCTCGTCGCTCAGGGTGAGGCGAAGGTCGTACAGGGGCTGTTCGCCGTAGCCGCGGGGCCACCACAGGCTCGGGTCCGGCACCTCCAGGTGCAGCACCGCCTCGTCGCCGGCCAGGACGGCCTCGGCGCGGGCGCCGGCCACCCGGGCCTCCGCGCGCAGCGTGCGTCCCCGTCCCTGCGCGGTGCGTTCGATCTCCAGCCGCACCTCCACCCGGCCGGTTCCCCCGTCCACGGTGACCAGCGGGCGGACGTCGGCGATGCGGGCGGTGGACCAGTGCTCCAGCCGCACCGGCCGCCAGATGCCGGCGGTCACCAGCGTCGGCCCCCAGTCCCAGCCGAAGTTGCAGGCCATCTTGCGGATGTACTGCGAGGGCTCCGGGTAGACGTTGGGCCGCTCCCCCGTGACCGCACGGACCGCCGCGGCCTCGTCGTAGGCGGAGGCGAAGCGGATCTCCAGCCGCCCGGTCCGGCCCGTGACGTCGAACCGGTAGCGGCGGTGCATGTTGCGGGTGGCGCCGACCGGGCGGCCTCCCAAGGTGATGTACGCGGCCGTGTCCAGGCCGTCGAAGACCAGGTCGGTGCGCTCGTGCCCGCTGTCGTGTCCGAGGTGGCGGACGTACGTCCAGGCACGACGGCCCACCCAGTCGACGTCGGTCTCGTTGCGGCCCAGGAACGGATCGGGGATGACCCCGGCGGTCAGCAGATCGGTGTGGACGCAGCCAGGCACCGCGGCCTCCAGCACATCGTCTCCATGGCGCAGGCTCCAGCCCTCGGTGAGCTGGGTGACGTCCTTCATGGTGCGGCTCCAATCGCCCGACTCGGGCAGGTGGACGGACAACGGCGGTCAACCTAACCTGCTGACCAGCCCTTGTCCATAAACCGGTCTAGTGACCGCATTCGGCCATCGCCATCCAGTCTTCGCAGATAGAACCCCACCCTCTCCATGCTCCGGTAACGATTATGCATCGCGCTCGAAATCTGAGCTTTACCGGTTAACTGAGGACTGACATAGTGCCGACATCCCACCCGCAGAGCTGAGCCGCAATCCTGAAGGAGCTGGGCACATGGGGAAGAAGAAGACGCTCACGGGAGCGCTTCTGGCCGCCGCGATCATGACCGTCGCGGGATGCAGTGGCCAGGGCGCGGCGTCCGGTGAGACGGCGAAGGCACCCGCCGACCCCGCCGACGCCTCGGGCACCATCAAGGTGCTGACCCACCGCACCGACCTCGTCCAGAACGGGACGATGGACAAGTACGCCGCCGAGTTCAACAAGACCTACCCCGAGGTGAAGGTGAGGTTCGAGGCCCTCACCGACTACGAGGGGGAGGTCAAGATCCGGATGAACACCGAGGACTACGGTGACGTCCTGATGATCCCGGCCGCCGTCGCCAAGAACGACTACCCGAAGTTCTTCGCCCCGCTGGGCAGCACCGCGGAGCTGGGCGACAGGTACCGCTTCAGCGACAAGGCCGAGGTCGGCGGCAAGGTCTACGGCGTCAGCACCTTCGGCACCGCCAACGGCTTCCTCTACAACAAGGCGGTCTGGAAGAAGGCCGGCATCACCGACTGGCCCGCCACACCGGAGGAGTTCGTCGACGACCTGAAGACGATCAAGTCCAAGACGGACTCGGTGCCGTACTACACGAACTTCAAGGACGGCTGGCCGCTGACCGCATGGAGCAACAACATCGGCTCGGTCACCTGTGACGCCAAGGCCAATGACAAGCTCGCCGGGCCCGTTTCCCCGTGGAAGCGGGGCAGCGAACTGCACACGATCGACTCGCTCCTCCACGACATCGTCGAGGGCGGCCTGTCCGAGAAGGACCCCAACACCACGAACTGGGAGGCGTCCAAGGACATGATTGCCCGGGGCAAGGTCGCCACCATGCAGTTGGGTTCCTGGGCCATCACCCAGATGCGGGCCGCGGCCGAGAAGGCCGGCACCGATCCCGATGACATCGGCTTCATGCCCTTCCCGGCGCGGAAGGACGGCAAGTACTGCGCCGTCCTCGCCTCCGACTACCAGCAAGCGGTCAACATCCACTCCGACCACAAGACCGCCGCGCGGGCCTGGGTCGACTGGTTCACCGAGAAGTCCGGCTTCCCGGCGAAGGAGGGCGCGGTCCCCGCACTGAGGTCCGCCCCCATGCCCGACACACTCGAGGACTTCGTTGACAACGATGTCAACTTCTTGGAGCGTTCCGAGGCCGAGACCGGCGCGGTGAACGCCATCGACAACGCGGCCGAGATCGGCCTGAACAAGCCGGACTACCGCCAGAAGCTCGTCGACACCGCGCGCGGCGCGCAGCAGGGCAGCCTCTCGGATTTCTTCGCGGACCTCGACAAGAGGTGGAACGAGGCGGCCGGCACCGTCGCTCCCTGACCCCGCCGGCTCCTCTTCCACCAGACGTCGCCGGCCCCGCCCGGACCAGCGGACGGGGCCGGCCGCCCGTCGCAGATCAGCGGACGATGAAAGGCCCGACATGACCGAGACGACCCACACGGCACCCGCGAAGGTGCCGCGCGCCACCGCCCCGCCTCCCGGAACGGCGCATCGCTCCTCGCCCCCGCGCGGCAGTGCGCTGCGCCGCGTCACCCCCTGGCTCTTCCTCGCCGTCCCCCTGGCGCTGCTGGTCACGTTCACCTACGTGCCCGTGGGGAACATGATCTACTACAGCTTCACCGACTGGGACGGCGTCAGCCCCGACCGGAACTTCACCGGCCTCGACAACTACGAGCAGATCTTCACCCGGCCCGAGCTGTTCCGGGTGTTCTTCGTCAGCTTCTACTACCTCGCCGCCTCCGCCGTGCAGATCGTGATCGCCCTGTACTTCGCGACCGTGCTCAGCTTCAATCTGCGCTTCCGCAACCTGTTCAAGGGGATCCTGTTCTTCCCCTACCTGATCAACGGCGTGGCGATCGGCTTCGTGTTCCTGTACTTCTTCCAGGACGGCGGCACGCTCGACTCGGTGCTGTCGTGGTTCGGCGCCGACTCCGACCATGCGTGGCTCGGCGACCCGGTGTCGGCGAACACCTCGCTGGCCGGCGTGTCCGTCTGGCGTTTCACCGGGCTGAACTTCGTGCTGTTCCTGGGCGCGATCCAGTCGATCCCCGCCGAGCTGTACGAGGCGGCCCAGCTGGACGGGGCCACGCGCTGGCAGCAGTTCCGGCACATCATCGCCCCGAGCATCCGTCCGGTGGTCAGCCTGAGCGTGATCCTGGCGATCTCCGGATCCCTGGCGGTGTTCGAGATTCCCTACATCATGACCGGCGGCGCGACCGGCACCACGACCTTCGTCATCCAGACGGTCAAGCTCGCCTTCCAGTTCAACAAGACGGGCCTGGCGTCGGCTGCCGCAGTCGTCCTGCTGCTGATCATCCTGCTGATCACCTGGATCCAGCGCCGCCTCGTGCCCGACGAGAAGGTAGACCTCGTATGACCACGCCCCTGCCCGCGCGGCGCCGCCGAGTCGCGCCCGCCCTGACCTACCTGTCGCTGATCCTCACGTCGCTGGTCGTGCTGATCCCGCTCGTCGTCGTCTTCCTCACCTCTCTGAAGACCTCCGAGGAGGTAGCCGACGGCGGCGCCCTGTCGCTGCCGGGCGACTGGCTCAACTTCGACAACTACGTGACGGCGTTCAACGACGGCAAGATGCTGTCCGCCTTCGGCAACACCGCCGTCATCCTGCTGTTCTCCATCACCGGCACGGTCGTCATCGGCTCGATGACCGCGTACGCCATCGACCGCTTCGACTTCCGGGCGAAGAAACCGATCATGGCGCTGTTCCTGATCGCCACGCTGGTCCCCGGAGTCACCACCCAGGTCGCGACCTTCCAGGTGGTCAACAGCTTCGGCCTGTTCAACAGCCTCTGGGCACCGATCCTGCTCTACATGGGGACGGACATCGTCTCGATCTACATCTTCCTGCAGTTCATCCGGGGCATCCCCGTCTCCCTCGACGAGGCCGCGCGCCTGGACGGGGCGAACTCGTTCACCATCTACTGGAAGATCATCCTGCCCCTGCTGAAACCGGCCGTCGCCACGGTCGTGATCATCAAGGGGATCACCGTCTACAACGACTTCTACATCCCCTTCCTCTACATGCCCTCGGAGGACTTGGGGACGATCTCCACCGCGCTGTTCCGCTTCAAGGGGCCCTTCGGCGCGCACTGGGAGAACATCTCGGCCGGCGCCATCCTGGTGATCGCCCCGACCCTGCTCGTGTTCCTCTTCCTCCAGCGCTACATCTACAACGGCTTCGCGCAAGGCGCGACCAAATGACACCGCCCGGCTCCACGACCACCGCCCGCGGAGCCGGGGTCGCGCGAGACGCGGGACGGCGGGCACGACACCGCCACCGGCCTCACCGACGCGATCGTCGCCCGGTGGCAGGCACCGGTCGCGGGACGTGCGAGCAGGGCCTTGCCGACGATCTCCTCCGGGACGCCGGCGGAGTACACGTCCGCGGTGGCGACGAAGCCGATGCCCGCGTCGAGGGCGCGGTGGACGATCTGCAGCGCCACGGTGTGGGCGTGGACGGGCCGGCTTGGCGCCACCGGTGGCGGACATGCCGTAGTGCGGTCCAGGCGCCTCGACCTCTCCGAAGACGGGCTGGGCCGCGACAACGGCACCGGAGGTGGGAGGGACCCCGGCCGCCGCACGACTGGGGTTCCTCGATGCGGTGAGTGTCGGTCAGCGGGTGGAATCGCCTGCGCCGTCATCCGCTCGCCCGCACCCCTGCAGACCGCACCAGATCACGGTCACCGTGGACCGGGAAGGTCAGCGCCGCA
>NZ_JAPSKQ010000182.1:9553-11676 GCF_031181555.1 Streptomyces sp.
GAGTGACGCTCTCACGGTGCCCGGCAGGAGTGTCGGCAGGGCGCCCGCGGCCGCCGGTCGCGCAGGATCCGTCGGATGAGCGTGCCGCCCGCGGCCGCCTCACCACCGGGCCGCCCGGACAGCGGTGTTCAGCATGCAGACACGCCGAACCGTGACATCACGCCGCGTTCACGATCGCGTCGCGATTCCTTCGCGAACCTTCCATAGCGTTCCCGGCGTCCGCATTCCTACCAAGGAGTAACGTGAGCGCCTTCGCTCTCAGCACCCTGACCGCACTCGCCACCGCGTTCACCCTGACCACCGGTCCCACGGTCCCGGTGACCGTCACGGCCACCGTGGAGACTCCCGCGGTCCACGACGACGAGGCCGGCGGCAACGCCGACGCCGACGACCCGGCCGTGTGGGTCGACCCCGAGAACCCCGGCCGCAGCATCGTCATCGGCACGCTGAAGGAGGCCGGCCTCGATGTCTACGGACTCGACGGCCGCCGCCTGCAGCACATGGCGGCGCCCCAGGCCCCGAACGAGGACGCCAAGCCCGGCCGCTTCAACAACGTCGACATCGTCTACGGTTTCGAACTGGACGGCGAGAAGACGGACCTGGCCCTCGTCAGCGACCGGGGCCGCGACCGCATCCGCGCCTACGCCATCGACCCCGCGGCCGTCGCGGCCGGCAAGCCGCCGCTGAAGGACGTCACCGCAGCCGACGCCGCACCGGTCTTCGCCGCCGACGAGGCCGAGGTGGACGACCAGCGCACCTCCTACGGCCTGACCGCCTTCAAGGACGATGACGACGCCTACGTGGTGGTGTCGCAGCGCGAGGAGACCCGCCTGCGCCTGCTCCGGCTGAAGGACGACGGCGGGCGCGTCGGCTACGAGACCGAGGACACCCTCGATCTGCCCGCCACCTTCGCCCTGCCCGACGGCACCGACTGGACCCCGTGCGCGGACCCCGGTGAGAACCCTCAGGTCGAGGGCATGGCCGTCGACCTGGAGGAGCACGTCCTGTACGCCGCCCAGGAGGCGGTGGGCCTGTGGCGGATCGACCTGGACGACGAGGAGTTCGAGGACCCCGAGCTCATCGACCGCGTCCGCGAGTACGGCACGCCATGGACGTACGACGCCGAGGAGGAGGAGTGCGTCCTCGACACGGACAACGACCCCGGCTTCGGCGGTGAGCACCTGAGCGCCGACGCGGAGGGCGTCACCGTCTACCACGCCGAGGACGGCACCGGATACGTCCTCGCCTCCAGCCAGGGCGACGACACCTTCGCCGTGTACGAGCGCGACGGGGACAACGGCTACCTCGGCTCGTTCGCCGTCGCCGACGGCGCCACCGACGGCGTGCAGCACTCCGACGGCTCCACGGTCGTCAACGTCCCCCTGGGCCGGTCCTTCCCCAAGGGTCTGCTGATCACCCACGACGGCGAGGCCACCCCGGCCGACGGCGACCGCGAGGGCACCAACTTCAAGTTCGTCCGCTGGGACGCCGTCGCCGGCGCATTCCCCGAACCGCTCACGGTCGACACCGACTCCTTCGATCCCCGCGACGCGGACTGACCTCACCCGTCAGCTCGCACCGTCCGGCTCCGCGCCGCCCCGAACCACCGCGCCGCGAAATCCACCAGTGGGCGCAGGGGCGGCAGAACGGCCCGCGCCCCGCCCACCGAGCCGGTACGGCACAGGCCGGTCCGTGCGGCGAACGCCTCCCCCACCGCGGGGAAGCCGTGGTCACCGACGGCCGGTTCGCCGAACTCGGCCCGACGGCGCGCCCCGTTCGCCAGAAGGGGGCGTGCCGTTGGCGACCCGGTCGACGGGCAGTCCGGCCCGGGACCCGGCGAGGTGGAGCGAGGTGTTCCTCTCATGGCCCACGCCGAGGAGCAGGATCCCCGCGTCCAGCCGGTGGAGCTCCCCGAGGCAGGAGCGGGGTGACGTCACCCGCGGTTTCCGCCGGTCAGCGACACCGCGAGCGGAATGCCCCGGCCGTCGGTGAGGACGTGGTGCTTGCTGCCCGGTCGTACGCGGTCGACCGGGCCGGGTCCGCTTTTGGGCCCCTGCGGACCGCCCGGACGTGGGTGGGGGGTGCCCCCGGCGAAGCCAGGGGGAGAGTCGGTCACCGCCCGC
>NZ_JAPSKQ010000183.1 GCF_031181555.1 Streptomyces sp.
CGGAGTGAAGACGTAGAAGTCCAGAATGTCCGGCCGGGGTGCCACACCGGGACCGCCGGCGCGGGCCCACGCGGCGATGTCCTCGGTCGCGTCCGGGTCGTTGACCAGTCCGAGCCAGACGGGCCGGGCACCGGCGGCGCGGCCTTCGGCGGAGGGCTGTACGACGATGACGTTGGCCTGGTCGCAGACGTCGAGGCAGCCGGCGACACGTACCGGTGCCACGGCGCGCAGGCGCTCGGTCTGGGCCGTGTGGTCGACACCGGTCACTTTGGGGCTGCCGCAGCAGCAGTCGCGGCACACGACGATGCGGCACGGCACGGGGCCGGTCGCCGTTCCGGTCCACGCGTCGTCAGTCGTTCGTCCGGTCGGCGTTGCGGGCATGCGGTGCCGTCCCTCTCTCCGGGGAGATCCGCCCCGGTGGTCCGTCGAGGAGGCGACCGCGTGAGTCTCCTGGCTCTCGGGCCGATGCTCGTCCCGGCCCTCCCGCCCGTTGCCGGGCAGTGGCCTGTCGGACCGGCTCGCCGATCACAGTGGCGGGACCGCGCCGGATTCACACCGGCTTCCTCGTTCCGCCGTCGCCTTGTCGCGGGCCATCATCCCACCCCGGGGCGCCGTCCCGCCCGCCCGGTTCCGGCCGTCAGTCCGTCTCCTGGGCGTGTGGGGCCGTCGCGGGCGGATGGGTCGGGCGGTCCCGCCCGCCGTCACGGCCGGACACCACCACGACGACCAGCACGACGACGACCGCTCCGGCGGCGACCCGTCCTGCCGCCCGCACCCACCACCCCGGCCGGGCCGCGCCCCCACGCCCGCCCGGCGGGCCCAGCCGCTCGGCCCGCCGGGCCGGTCTCAGCAGACGGAGCAACAGCAGCACCGCGACCGGCAGTTGCAGCAGCCACAGCACGGTGCGCGGCCACTCCCCGTACCAGACGTTGGTTCCGTACAGCAGCGTGTGCCACACGCTCAGCACATAGACGACGATCACGAAACGGTGCAGCCGCCGCCAGGTGTTCGCTCCGATGCGGTGCCGGACGTAGAACAGCAGCCCCAGCGGAATCGCCAGGTACAGGGCGCCCTGTCCGAGCGGGATGGCGATCCTGCCGGTTCCGGAGTCGTACCAGCCCGGCACGAAGGTGTCCGCGAAGCCCACCCACAGCCGTTCCGCCCACGCCAGCTTCGTCTCGTAGCGGACGAGTTCAGCCGCGAACATCAGCGCGTGCGCGAGCATCAGCGCCGTCGTCGTCAGGCTCGTGGTGCGGTGCCAGCGCTCCAGTGCCTGTCGGGAGACCGGCAGCCGGGCGGGGCGTGGTCCCGACAGCAGCAGACCGAGCATGACCGTGCCCCAGGCCCACAGCAGCCCCGACCACCCGAACGCCTGGCTGAGCAGGTACATCCAGTAGGTGCCGGGGTCGTCCATGAACGGCATGACCGCGACGGTGTCCGAGGCACCCGATTCCATGCGCGCGTACAGAAGCGCGAAGACGAGCGCCGTGACCACCACCGCCGCGGCGGCGTCGGGCAGGGCGGACCGCAGGTCGCCGCGCAGCGCGACGCGGTCACCGGGAGGCCGTTGCCGTCCGGGCGGGGATGCCGCCCCGTCTCCGTCCGGCCTCGCGTCTGACAGCATCAGGGGCCTCCCGGGCACGGGCCACCGCAGGGGTGGTGCGCATGTGTCGTGGGACAACAAGTCTGGCTGAGGGGACAGCGATCCCCCGAGGCGGTATCCGGCCAGAGTCGCCACGAGGACCGCACGGGGCACACCTGATTCTGCCTCGCCTCCGCGTCCGAGACAGAGGACCCCGCCGACAGCGCGCGTGCTGCGCACCCTGCAGACCTGCCCGGCTCCCGGCGGCACCCTCGTCCTGGACTCCGCCGGAAAGGAACTCCTGGCCCTCGGGGCCGCCCCGCCCGAGGTGGTGCGACGGGGCGACGATGTGTGAGGCCGGGTCCGCACGCCCTTTCGCCGTCGGCTCGGGGAAACGTAGTATCACCTGGTCATCGCCGCGACGGGAGACAGGAAGCCGGTGCGAATCCGGCACGGTCCCGCCACTGTGACCGGGGAGCGCCCCTCCGACACGCCACTGCGCACCGCGCGGGAAGGCGGAGGGAACGTCGATCCGGGAGTCAGGACACTGGTCCGTCGCGGGCCCGTCCCAAGGAGCGCGGACTCCAGGAGGCTTCACGTGTCCCAGTCGTTCACCCCTGCTCGCACGCGCGGGTTCCTTCGTGCCGCGGCCGCGGCCATTTCGGCGGTGCTGCTGACCACCGGCTGCGGTTCGTCCGGCGAGAGCGGCGGGGACGCGACGGCCACCGCGGCCGCGCCCACGGGCTTCCCCGTCACCGTCGACAACTGCGGCGTGAAGACGACGTACGACAAGCCGCCTTCCCGCGTCGTCACCATCCACCAGCACCCGGCGGAACTCATGCTCGCCCTCGGCCTGAAGGACCGCATGGTCGGCACGGCCTTCCCCGACTCCGCCGTCCTGCCCGAGCTGAAGAAGGACTACGAGTCCATCCCTGAACTGGCGAAGAGGGAACCGTCCTTCGAGACCGTCCTGGACGCCGAACCCGACCTCGTCTACGGCGGCTACGGCAGCGCCTTCGCCGAGAACGAAGGCCGCTCCCGCAAGGCGTTCGCCGACGCCGGCATCGACACCTACCTCAACCGCGAGTACTGCGGCAAGAGGCGGGTGACGATGCAGGACACCTACGACGAGATCCGCACCATCGGCAAGATCTTCGGCGTCTCGGACCGGGCCGACAAACTGGTCGCCGACCTCGAGGGCCGCGTCGACAAGGCCGCTACCGAGGTCGAAGGCGAACCCGAGGTGCCCGTCTTCGTCTACGACAGCGGCGACAAGGCCGCCTTCACCGCGGGCGGCAAGAGCCTGGGCACCGAACTGATCCGGCTGGCCGGCGGAGAGAACGTCTTCGCCGACCTCGACGACGTCTTCGGCGACGTCTCCTGGGAGCAGGTCGTCGAGCGCAAGCCGGAGGTCATCGCCATCTATGACTACGCAGGTGCCGGAAGCGTCGAGCAGAAGAAGAAGTTCCTGCTGTCCCAGCCCGCGCTCGCCGACGTACCCGCCGTCAGGAACGAGCGGTTCGTCGTCCTGCCGCTGACCGCCACCCTGGTCGGCATCCGCTCGGCCTACGCGGTCGACGACCTGGCCCGCGGACTGCACCCCGAGAGCTTCCGGTGACCCGGACCGCCACCGACACGTCCGCCGAGCGGACGGTTCACCTGCGGAAGACCACCGAGCCAGGGGCGGGCCGCACGAGGTTGGCCGGCACGCTGCTCGTACTCACCGCCCTGCTCCTGGTCTCCGCCACGGCGGGCCTTGCGATCGGCTCCGTTCAGGTGCCGCCCGGTCAGGTGTGGGGCATCGTGACGCACGCGCTGGGTGCCGACGGGCAGGAGCCGGGCTGGTCGCGGGCCCGGGAGACCATCGTGGTGGACGTGCGAGCGCCGCGGGTGCTGCTCGGCGCGGTCACCGGCGCCGGCCTCGCGGTGATCGGCACCGCTCTGCAGGCCCTGGTGCGCAACCCGCTCGCCGAGCCCTACCTGCTCGGCGTCTCCTCCGGGGCGTCCCTCGGGGCGGTCGCCGTGATCGTGTTCGGTGTCACCCTCTTCGGGCCGGTCTCCCTGTCGGTGGCCGCCTTCGTGGGCGCCCTGGGCGCGCTCCTGCTCGTGTACGCCACCGCCCGCACCGGCGGACGCATCACCTCGGCGCGGCTCGTGCTGTCCGGGGTGGCGATCGCGGCGATGCTCACCGCGGTACTCCATCTGCTGCTGCTCACCACCGACCGGGGCAACGAGGCCCGCGCGGTCCTCGCCTGGACCCTCGGCGGCCTCGGCGGGGTCAACTGGGGCACGCTGTGGCTGCCCAGCACGGCCCTGCTGCTCGGTATCGGCGTCCTCATGGTGCAGGCACGCAACCTGAACCTGCTGCTGGCCGGCGAGGAGGCGGCCAGCACGATGGGGCTGGACGTGGCCCGGTTCCGTGCGCGTCTGTTCGTCCTGCTCTCCCTCGTCACGGGAGTGCTGGTCGCGGCGGCCGGACCGATCGGCTTCGTCGGCCTGATGATGCCCCACATCGTGCGCCTGTTCGTCGGCGGCGACCACCGCCGGGTTCTGCCGACGGCGGCACTCGGCGGGGCCGTCTTCCTCATCTGGGCCGACATCGCCGCACGGACGATCGCCGCACCGATGGAGATACCCGTCGGCGTGCTCACGGCCCTGTGCGGCGGGCCGTTCTTCCTGTGGCTGATGCGCCGGGACGCCCGGCGCGGCACCGACCGAGGAGTGGCATGACCGCGACCGAACTGAGCGTGGACGGCGTCACGCTCACCGCTGGAGCCCGCCACCTGGTGCGCGACGTCTCCCTGACCGCCCGCCCGGGCGAGACCATCGGGCTCGTGGGCCCCAACGGCAGCGGCAAGTCCAGCCTCCTGCGCGCCGTCTACCGCGTCCTGCGCCCTGACACCGGCCAGGTCCGGGTCGACGGAGGCGACGCCTGGTCGCTGCCCGTGCGGCAACTGGCCCGCACCGTGGCGGCGGTGGTGCAGGAATCGGCAGCCGACTTCGACCTCGCCGTCCGCGAGGTCGTCGCCATGGGCCGCACTCCCCACAAACGACTCCTCGCCGGTGACACCCCCGAGGACGCCGAACTCATCAGCTCCGCGCTCCTGGCGGTCGACGCCGTCCACTTGGCCGACCGCCCCTTCGACCGGCTCTCCGGCGGCGAACGTCAGCGCGTCCTCATCGCGCGTGCCCTCGCCCAGCAGCCCACCCTCCTCGTTCTCGACGAACCCACCAACCACCTCGACATCCGACACCAGCTGTCCGTGCTCGGCACCCTGCGCCGCCTGCCCGCCACCGTGCTGCTCGCCCTGCACGACCTCAACCTGGCCGCCTACTACTGCGACCGCCTCTACGTCCTGCACGACGGCGAAGTCACCGCCTCCGGCCCGCCGGCCGAGATACTCACCCCCCGGCTCCTGGCCGAGGTGTACGGAGTGGCGGCGGAAGTCGCCATCCATCCGCGCACGGGCGCCCCGCAGGTGACGTTCCTCCCCGAGGAGCCACGCGGCTGAAGGGCTTCACCCGACGCCGCCCTGCGCACATCCGCGCCGCCCGGGGCGGAACGGGGAGCATGGCCGACGCCTCCAGGGCACTGGGGTTCTCGCGGGCGAAGGGTGACGACCTGACTCGCCGTGGGGAGTTCCCATGTCGCGTGCTGCGCATCGGCCGCAGGACGCGCGTCGTCGCCGTGCCCTGCTTCGGGTGCTCGAGGGGGGAGGGCCGAGTGCGACGGTGCCCACGCCGGACGCTGCAGCTCACCCGCTCGGAAGCCCCGCCGGGCCGCGTCTGCGGGGCTTGTCATCGAACGCCACGTGATCCGCTCCTACGGCGCCCCGGTACCGCCCATGCCGGACACGCCCGCGCCCAGCGCCCTCCACCGCGCCGTGGTCCGCCCCGGTCGACCCGACACTGACGCGAGGGGCTGCCGTCGGCCGGTGCCGCTTCGGCCGGCCTTCTTCCATGCGTCAGGGACGCCCGACGGCCCGCGGGAACGCCTCGGCGAAGATCTCGGCCGTTTCCCCTGTGGCGGGCAGCCTGCGCCCTCCGGATGCTCGGCGACGGGACGCAGGAGGAGGTGGACCACCAGGGGGCCGCTCATCTGCTGGAGCAGGGGCACCATCGGCAGGTCGCGGATGCGTCCGGCGGCGATCTCACTGGTCAGCCGGCGTCCGACACCGTCGAGCAGGCGGGGGAGGCAGCGCTCGTGCAGGGCCTGCACCACCGACCGGATCGCCGGGACGGGCGAGGGCGTCGGCGAGCACGGCCGGCAGCGCCCGCGGTTCACGCTTCGGGGCGTCGGTCATGAGGCGGTAGACCCTGCGGACGGCCTCCGGCAGATCCCGATGAACCCGACCGCGCCGTTCACACCACCCACCGGAAGCAGCCCCGGTCAGTCGCGATCCCGATAGGCGCGGTCCAGCGCCGCCAGTGCCTCGTCGACGCCCGTCGTGCCGGCGAAGAGAGCTTCGGTCTGCGCGAAGTGGGTCCGCTGGACCTCGGAGTCGGGCCAGCGCTGGTCCATGAACGGGACGGTCGTGCCGGCCTTCTGTCGTTCGGCGGCTTCCTCGACGGCGGGATCGACGGCGAAGGACGTGTGGGGAGTGGCCGGCAGGGTGGCTCCGGAGCGGTTGTACAGGTTCTGCCCTTCTTCCGATCCCAGGAAGCCGATGAAGTCGAGCGCGGCCTCGCGGTGCGGGCTGACGGCGTTGAGTCCGTAGGCGGCCGACACGGCGCCGGGCATCCGGGTCTCCCCGGGATCGTCGGTGGCCGGCAGCGCGGCCGTGCGCGGACCGCCATGCGCGGGAAGCGGCGGCGGGGAAGGCCACGCTCGCCACCGAGCCGGCGCCCTCGTCTCCGTGAGCTCCGGGGAAGCCTGTCCCCGGCGACCGGCGACCGGCGACCGGCGGCACCCGGCGCACCGTCGCCCGGCCGCACGCCACCGCGGACGGGCACGGCAACGATGACAGGAGTGTCGTGGGGTGCCGCGGGCCCCGTCCTCGCCCGACCGGTCAGTGAGCGTTCCCGGCGCTGGCACTCCAGGGTGGGGACGGCTGCGGCGATCGACGACAGGCGGTTCGGGTTGCAGTGGGCCCTGCAAAGGCTCCGCCAGGACTTCGACCTTGCGGCGCTCCGCTCGACCGGTGCGGGACCTCCAGGCGCGCGCTCCCTCCCGGTCCCCGCGCCGAAGGGCTTCCCCGTGGCCTCCCCGGAGCCCTTCCGGGACATCGCCGGCCAGCACGTCCCACGTGGTGGCGGACCGCGTGCCGCGGCTGCGCGAGCGGGGCCGCGCACGGTCCGGAAAAAACTTCGGCGGGAGGCGAATCCTTTCCGGGCCTCCCCGTCTCTTATCCGTGTACCGGCCGAACGGGCCGACAGAACCGGGAGGAAACACCAATGATGGTCACTAGTCTCGTAGTGATCGGAGTCCTGCTCGTGGGCGCGTGCAGCTGGCACCTGATGCGGCGCTACAAGAGCCGGGGCTGACCGGCGCCTGCGCGCGGGGCGCCTCACGGGTATGAGTAGCACATGAACCGACGCTTCTCCTGGCCGGACGAGCGGCTGATCAAGGCCGCTCAGGACGGCGACGTCACTTCGCTCACCACCGTCGTCATGGAATCGCAGCCTCATGTGCGCAAGTTCGCCATATCACTGTGCGCCTCGCCGCAGGACGCGGAGGACGCGGCGCAGGAGGCGCTGATCATCCTCTATCGGAAGATCGGCACCTTGCGGGCCACCGGCGCGCTTGCCTCATGGATGTTCCGGATCGTGCGCAACGAATGCCTCCGGCATGTACGGCTGCTCGCCTCGCGGAGCAACGAGGCGCCGGCCGAACCGGAACCGTCCGCCGAGGACGCGGTGCTGCACAGGCTGGAGGTGGAGCGGATCGCGGCCGCGGTCAGTGCTCTTCCCCGTGATCAGCGGCAGGTCCTGATCATGCGGGACGTACAGGGCCTGCCCGGCAAGACCGTCGCCCGTTCGCTCGGTCTGAGCAACGCCGCGATGAAATCGCGGTTGCACAGAGCACGCGCAGCACTGCGCCACTCACTTGCAACGACCGACCAGACACCCGATCAGGCCATCGACCGACCAGTCGGAGGGGACCCACGACCGTGAACACCATGAAGCCCGCGCAGGGCGTGAAGGACCGGGCCACCGCACCGTCCGCGGCGCCGGGGGCGGACTACGCCAGCAAGTCCGTCCCGCGCCACCTGGCGCGCGGCGCCATCGGCTTCGGGCTGATCATCGGCTCGATCGCCCTGGTGCCCGTCGCCGGCCCGGCCACCCTGCTGGCGGCCCCCTTGGCCCTGATCGCCTTCCGCGGCTGCCCCACCTGCTGGATGGTCGGCCTGGCGCAGACCATCTCCCGCGGCCGTCTGGAGCGTCAGTGTGTGGACGGCGTCTGCACCCTGACCAAGGCGCACCCGGCGGCGGAGGCCGCGGAGGAACCGGCACGACACCACGCCCCGGCCGCCACTTCCCGGTGACCGGGCCGCGGCCCGTGAGCGCCCGTCCCGGCGGCCGATGCCACGCGGAGACCGGGACGGTGCGGTCCTGCAAGCACGACGGGACGACGCCGGGAGGGCCAGTCCGCCGCAAGTACGCGCTGTTTCCGCACGGTTGACAAGAGCCTTACAAGGGACGCCGGTCCCCCCCATTACTTGGCATATTGATTTCGCATACCGTCTCCACGCCATGGCCATTGGTTTACGGGGAGCCAGCTCGATGCTAGGCTCCAAAATGAATCAGGCTGGGCCGACGAGTCGGCAGCGCCGTTGATTGTGCTTCACGGGGGGAGTAAGAGAACCATGATCCGCCATGCCCGGATTAAGGTGGCAGCACCGTCGTCGGACAGCACGGTACGAAGCCCGTCAGACGATGCAGCGGAGAACCTGGAACAGCCGGTCCGGGATGAACAGACGCAGCAAACACCCGATCAGCTCGACGACCGGACAGTTGCCGTCGTCGGGCTTTCCTGCCGCTTTCCCGGCGGGGCAAGCCCCGCCGAATTCTGGGATCTCCTCAGGAACGGCCGCGACGCCATAGCAGAGCCACCCGCGGATCGCGCACACCCTGCCGTTTTAGGTGATGAGTTACCGCGCCCCGGTGGTTTCCTGCCCCATGTCGACACCTTCGACGCCGAGTTCTTCGGCATATCCCCGCGCGAAGCCGCCGCGATGGACCCCCAGCAGCGGCTCGCGCTCGAACTCGCCTGGGAGGCGCTGGAGGACGCCGGCATCGTCCCGGCCACCCTCGCCGACACCGCCACCGGCGTCTTCGTCGGCGCGATCGCCGACGACTACACGACCCTCACCCACGCGGCCGGTCCCGGCGCCACCTCCGCGCACACGGTGACCGGATTGCACCGCGGCATCATCGCCAACCGGGTCTCCTACGTCCTCGGCCTGCAGGGCCCCAGCATGGTGGTCGACACCGCGCAGTCGTCGTCGCTGGTCGCGGTGCATCTGGCCTGCGAGAGCCTGCGCCGCGGCGAGTCCGTTGTGGCGCTGGCCGGCGGCGTCAACCTCAACCTCGCGCCGGAGAGCACCCACGCCCTGGCAGCCTTCGGCAGCCTCTCGCCCGACCACCGGTGTTTCGCACTCGACGCCCGGGCGAACGGCTATGTCCGGGGTGAGGGCGGCGGTGTGGTGGCGCTGAAACTCCTCAGCCGGGCCGTGGCCGACGGGGACCGCATCCACTGCCTGCTGCGCGGTGGCGCCATCGGCAACGACGGCGCGAGCGACACCCTTCCCACTCCCCGTGGAAAGGCCCAGGAACGCGTCATACGCGCCGCCTGGGAAAACGCGCGTATACCGCTGGAACAAGCGCAGTACGTCGAAATCCACGGATCGGGCACCCGGGTCGGCGACCCCGTAGAAGCATCAGCCCTGGGTGCTGTTTTCGCCTCGTCCCGCACTCCGGAGAATCCGCTCAGGCTCGGCTCCGTCAAGACGAACATCGGCCACCTCGAAGGGGCCGCAGGCATAGCGGGACTCATCAAGGCCATTCTCTGCCTCAAAGAGCGGGAACTCGTCCCGACCCTGAACTACCGGACCCCGAATCCGCAGATACCGTTCGACGAACTGCGACTCGCCGCCGTCACCGAAACCGGACCGTGGCCGAATCCCGACGGGCCGCTCGTCGCGGGTGTGACATCGGTCGGAATGGGGGGCACCAACTGTCATCTGGTGCTCAGCGAGTGGCCGGGCGTCGCCGCCGCGGCCGCCGAGAACAAGCCAGAACAGCCAAGGGAATCGGACGAACACGATTCCGTCGCCTGGGTTCTGTCCGGACGCGGTGACAAGGCGCTGCGCGCCCAGGCGGCCCGTCTGCGCGACCACCTCGCCGCACATCAGGATCTCGGTGCCGTCGAGATCGCCCGGGCCCTCGCTCACGACCGCACCGCCTTCACCCACCGGGCCGTTCTGGTCGGCGCCGACCGGAACGACCTGCTGACCGCCCTCGACTCGGTCGCCGACGCCCGGGTCACCCGGGCCGCGGTCGAGGGCGTCAGCCACCGGACCGTCCGTGAGGCGGTGTTCGTCTTCCCCGGCCAGGGCTCGCAGTGGGCCGGCATGGCGGCGGAACTCCTCGACAGCGCCCCCGTCTTCGCCCGGGTCGTCGAGGACTGCGAGCGCGCACTGCGCCCGTATCGCGACTGGTCGCTGACCGATGTGCTGCGCGGGCGCCCCGGCGCGCCCGCACTCGATCGCGACGACGTCGTGCAACCCGTCCTGTGGGCCGTGATGGTCGGGCTGGCCGCACTGTGGCGGGCGGCAGGCGTCGAGCCGGCCGCGGTCGTCGGTCACTCACAGGGCGAGATCGCCGCCGCCACCGTCAGCGGCGCCCTCACCCTGGACGACGCGGCCCTGCTGATCGCCGTACGAAGCGCCGCCCTCGGCGCGCTGGCCGAGCGCGGCGGCGGCATGCTCACCGTGTCGCTGCCCGCCGACCGGGTGCGCGACACCCTCGCCGCGTACCCGCGGCTGAGCGTGGCCGCCGTCAACTCGCCCGGCATGACCGTGGTGGCCGGTGACGGGGCCGCCCTGGACGCCCTGGCCGCGCACTACGGCGAGGACGTCCGTACCCGGCGCATCCCGGTCGCCTACGCCTCGCACAGCCCGCACGTCGACGCCGTACGCGACACGCTGCTGGCCGAGTTCGCCGGTATCGCACCGCGCACTGGGAACGTGCCGCTGCACTCCACCGTGACCGCCGAGGCGCTGGACGGCTCCGGGCTGGACGCCGACTACTGGTACCGCAACCTGCGGGAACCCGTGCAGTTCGAGCCCGTCGTACGGGCACTGCTCGACGCGGGGCACGAGCTGTTCATCGAGATGAGCCCCCACCCCGCGCTGGCGCTCGCCGTCCAGCAGACCGCGGAGGCCGCGGACCTGCCGGTCGCCGCGCTGGGCACACTGCGCCGCGGGGAGGGCGGTCCGCAGCGCCTGCTGCTCGCGTTCGGCGAGGCGTTCTGCCACGGCGCGGAGGTGGACTGGTCCGCCGTCCTGCCCGCCGGCACCGCCCGTGCCGAGCTGCCGACGTACGCCTTCCAGCGGCGCCGCCACTGGATCTCCGGGCAGCCCCACGCCGCCCGGGCCCTGCCGCCGGCAGGCACCGCGCCGACGCCGCAGGCCGCGGCGCTCCCGGAGGACGCCGCAGGCGGCCACCGGGCCGAGCCGGACCGCTCACTGACCGGCCCGGCCGCCCTGGAGCTGGTACGGGCGCACACCGCCGCCGTTCTCGGCTACGACTCCGCCGCCGAGATCGAACCACGGCGGACGTTCAAGGAGCTGGGCATCGACTCGGCGATGGTCGTCGAGCTGCGCAACCGGCTCGTCACCGCCACCGGGCGCAAGCTCCCCACCACGGTGGTGTACGACCGCCCCAGCCCCGCCGGGCTGGCCGCGCTGCTCGCCGACGCGCAGCATGACGCGGCGGTCCCCGAGGCCCGTTCCGATCAGGACGATCCGATCGTGATCGTCGGCATGGGGTGCCGTTTCCCGGGCGGGGTGGACTCGCCGGAGGCGCTGTGGCGGGTCGTCGCCGAGCAGCGCGATGTGATCTCGGGTTTCCCGGCCGACCGGGGCT
>NZ_JAPSKQ010000184.1 GCF_031181555.1 Streptomyces sp.
CCCGACGGGCAGGCGCGGACGGAACACGTACGAGCCGGGTCCGGTACCGAGCCGCCCCTCCCGGCGCCCCCGCTCCGCACCCGTCTCGCGGGCCTGCGGAACGCGCACCCGGTCGCCGCGCGCCACCCGCCCGTGATCTCGGACGGCACCGCGAGCCGGACCCGGCGGCGACGCGCGTGCCCCTTGCACGCGCCCACTGTGCGCCGGGCATTCCTGTTGCTAGCGTGCCGGATTACTCAAAAAATGACCAAGGAAACGTGATCATGTCCAGTCCTTCCCGTGAGCAGTGGGGAAGTCGCTCAGGCTTCCTGTTCGCCGCGATCGGCTCGGCGATCGGCCTCGGCAACATCTGGCGCTTCCCCGCCGTCGCCTACGAGAACGGCGGCGGGGCCTTCCTCCTGCCGTATCTCGTCGCGCTGCTGACCGCCGGCATCCCGTTGCTCGTCCTCGAGTACTCGATCGGCCACAGATTCCGGAAGTCGCCCCCGGCGGCCTTCCGGAAGCTGGCCAGACCCGCGGAGGTGATCGGCTGGTGGCAGGTCGCGATCTGTTTCGTGATCGCCGCCTACTACGCCGTCATCATCGCCTGGGCGGTGCGTTACATCGGTTACTCCTTCGGCGAGCAATGGGGCGGCGACGCCAACGCCTTCTTCTTCGGCGACTTCCTCCAGGCCGCCGAGACGCCCGGCGTCATGTCCTCCTACGTCGACGGCGTGCTCTGGCCGCTCATCGCGGTCTGGCTGGTCGTGCTCGTCATCCTGGCGCTCGGCGTCCGCAACGGAATCGAGAAGGCCAACAAGTTCTTCATCCCGCTGCTGGTGCTCTTCTTCCTCGTCCTCGTCGGCCGCGCGCTCACGCTCGACGGTGCCGGCGAGGGACTGGACGGCCTGTTCCGGCCGGACTGGTCGGCGCTCGGCGACGGCAGCGTGTGGGTCGCCGCGTACGGTCAGATCTTCTTCTCGCTGTCCATCGGCTTCGGCATCATGATCACGTACGCCTCGTATCTGCGGAAGCGCTCGGACCTCACCGGCTCCGCGATGGTCGCCGGCTTCGCCAACAGCGCCTTCGAGATCCTCGCGGGCATCGGCGTGTTCGCCACCCTCGGCTTCATGGCCGCGGCCCAGGGCGTCGGGGTGAACGAGGTCGCGAGCTCCGGCATCGGCCTGGCGTTCGTGGCGTTCCCGACGGTCATCTCCCAGATGCCGCTGGGCGCGCTGTTCGGCACGCTGTTCTTCGCCTCGCTGGTGATCGCCGGCCTCACCTCGCTGGTCAGCATCGTGCAGGTCGTCATCGCCGCCGTGCAGGACCGCACCGGTATGCGCCGGGTCCCGGCGGTCCTGGGCGTCGGCGGGGCCATCGCCCTGGTGTCGATCCTCGTCTTCCCTACCGACAGCGGCATCTACCTGCTGGACGCGGCGGACCACTTCATCAACCAGTACGGCATCGCGCTCGCCGCGCTGGTCGTGCTCGTCGTCGTGGGCTGGCTGCTGCGCCGGCTGCCCGCCCTCCAGGAGCACGCCAACGGCGTCTCCTCGGTGCGGGTCGGCCGCTGGTGGCTGGTCTGCCTCGGCATCGTCACTCCGCTGGTGCTCGGCTGGATGATGGTCGACAGCCTGCGCGCGGAGTTCGCCGAGAACTACGAGGGCTACTCGACGGAGTTCCTGCTCTGGGCGGGCTGGGGCGTCGCCGCGGCGGCGCTGCTCGTCAGCGTGGTCCTCAGTCTGGTGCCCTGGCGCTCCGCCGACTCCGAGGCCGCCGCGGAGGCGGGCGCGGGCACCGGCTCCGACGCGTCCGAAGGGGGGAAGAACTGATGTCGACGAGTGCGATCATCATGCTGATCGTGGCCATCGTGATCGTCTGGGGCGGTCTGGTGGGCGCCATCGTCCACCTGCGCCGCCACCCCGAGCGTCCCGAGGACGACGCGCCCCCGGCGCAGCCGACGGCCTGAGCGGTCCGGACACGCGCGTACGGCCCTGCTCCCTGAGGAGCGGGGCCGTACGCACGGGCTCGCGCGGGGGCTCCGTACGGGGCGGAGCCGTACGGTGCGGGCGGCCCGGTCAGCCGCCGGAGGTGTCGAGCTCCGCGTCCTCGCCGACGCCCGCGCAGTCGTACGGGTCCTTCAGCCAGCCGTCCGGCAGCACCACCCGGTTGTTGCCGGACGTACGGCCGCGGGGGCCGTCGGCGCCCGCCGGCCAGGGCTGGTCGAGGTCGAGCTCGTCGAGGCCGGACCGCAGTTCCTCCAGCGAGGAGGTGATCGCGAGCCGCTTGCGCATCTCGGAGCCGACCGCGAAGCCCTTCAGGTACCAGGCGACGTGCTTGCGGAAGTCGATCACCCCGCGGGACTCGTCGCCGATCCACTCGCCGAGCAGCCTGGCGTGCCGGACCATGACGTCGGCGACCTCGCGGAGGGTGGGCCGGGCGACGTCCTCGGAACGGCCCTCGAAGGCCGCCACCAGGTCCGCGAACAGCCACGGCCGCCCGAGGCAGCCGCGGCCCACGACCACGCCGTCGCAGCCCGTCTCGCGCACCATCCGCAGCGCGTCGTCGGCCGACCAGATGTCGCCGTTGCCGAGCACCGGGATCTCCGGGACGTGCTCCTTCAGCCGGGCGATGGCGTCCCAGTCGGCGGTGCCGCCGTAGTGCTGGGCGGCGGTGCGGCCGTGCAGCGCGATGGCGGTCACGCCCTCCTCGACGGCGATCCGCCCGGCGTCCAGGTAGGTCAGGTGGTCGTCGTCGATGCCCTTGCGCATCTTCATGGTCACCGGCAGGTCCCCGGCCCCGCCGACCGCCTCGCGCAGGATGGCGCGCAGCAGGTTCCGCTTGTAGGGGAGGGCCGAACCGCCGCCCTTGCGGGTCACCTTGGGCACCGGGCAGCCGAAGTTGAGGTCGATGTGGTCGGCGAGGTCCTCCTCCGCGATCATGCGGACGGCCTTGCCGACGGTCACCGGGTCGACGCCGTACAGCTGGATGGAGCGCGGCTTCTCGCTCGCGTCGAAGGTGATCAGCTGCATGGTCTTGTCGTTGCGTTCGACCAGCGCCCGGGTGGTGATCATCTCGCTGACGAACAGCCCCTTGCCCCCGCTGAACTCCCGGCACAGGGTGCGGAAGGGCGCGTTGGTGATCCCGGCCATGGGAGCGAGCACGACGGGCGGCTGGACCGTGTGCGGGCCGATCTGCAGGGTCGAGGTCATCGTGGGCGTGGCCATTCCCCCATTGTCCCGCATGCCGCGGGGTACCCGGCACGGTGATCGCGCAATGGTCATTAGTTAACCGCACTATCGAAGCGCCGTACGATGGGAGCCATGTCCGAGCCCAGCCCCGGCCGACGCATGCTGGTGCTCGCGATCTGCTGCATGAGCCTGCTGATCGTGAGCCTGGACAACACCGTCCTGAACGTCGCCCTGCCGTCCCTGCAGAGGGACCTGCACGCCACCACCTCGGGCCTGCAGTGGGCCGTCGACGCCTACACCCTCGTCCTCGCCTCGCTGCTGATGCTCGCGGGCTCCACGGCCGACCGGATCGGCCGCAAACGGGTCTTCATGGCGGGCCTGGTCGTCTTCACCCTCGGCTCGCTGCTGTGCTCGCTCGCCCCGAGCCTGGAGGCGCTCGTCGCCTTCCGCATGGTGCAGGCGGTGGGCGGTTCGATGCTCAACCCGGTCGCCATGTCGATCATCACCAACACCTTCACCGACCCGCGCGAACGGGCCCGCGCGATCGGCGCGTGGGGCGCGGTCGTCGGCATCTCGATGGCCGCCGGTCCACTGGTCGGCGGTCTGCTGGTGGAATCGGTGGGCTGGCGCTCCATCTTCTGGATCAACCTGCCGGTGGGGCTCGCCGCTCTCCTGCTCACCCTGCGCTTCGTCCCGGAGTCCCGCGCGCCCCGGGCCCGCCGCCCCGACCCGGTCGGGCAGCTCCTGGTCATCACCCTGTTCGGCTCCCTGACGTACGCGATCATCGAGGCCCCGCACGCCGGCCTGCCGGCCGTCGCCCCCTTCGCCGTCCTCGCGCTCGCGGCCCTGACCGCCCTCCTCCGCTACGAGTCCCGCCGCCGTGAGCCCCTCATCGACCTGCGCTTCTTCCGTTCGGCGCCGTTCAGCGGGGCCACGGTGATCGCGGTGGGCGCGTTCGCGGCGCTCGGCGGATTCCTGTTCCTGTCCACGCTGTACCTGCAGAACGTCCGGGGCCTGAGCGCCCTGGAGGCCGGTCTGTGGATGCTCCCGATGGCCGTCCCCACCTTCCTGTGCGCCCCGCTCTCCGGCCGGCTGGTGGGCAGCCGGGGCCCGCGTCTGCCGCTGCTGATCGCGGGCGCCGCGATGACGGCGAGCGGGCTGCTGTTCGCCCTCTTCGAGGCCGGGACGGCCGACCTCACCCTCTTCGTCGGCTACGTGCTGTTCGGCATCGGCTTCGGCTTCGTCAACGCCCCCATCACCAACACCGCCGTCTCCGGCATGCCGACCGCCCAGGCCGGGGTGGCCTCGGCGGTCGCGTCCACCAGCCGTCAGCTGGGCCAGGCGCTGGGGGTCGCGGTGGTCGGCGCGGTGCTGGCGGCCGGAGTGGGGTCGTCGTCGTACGCGGACGCCTTCGTGCCGGCCGCACGGCCCGGCTGGTGGATCCTCACCGGGTGCGGGCTGGCGGTCCTGGTGGTGGGGGCGCTGACCTCGGGCCGCTGGGCCCGCCGGACCGCCGAGCGCACGGCCGAACGGCTGGAGTCGGCGGAGATCCGTCAGGCCACGGGGGTCGGCGCATAGCGCCCGGCGCCGGCGCGGCCCCTCCGGGACGATCGCGCGCGGCCCCTCCGGCCGCTCCCGGGACTCCTCGTCCACCGGTACGTACGCCACCGCGCGGAGCCCCCTGTCGATGTCGCTCTCGCCGCACACTCCTTGTCGTCCCCGAACGGGGGCACAAGAACGGCGACACCCGAACACGGATGCCGGAGGAGTCATGCCGCAGACCGACCGGAGCAAGATCAGCCGCTGGGATCTGCACGGCCGCGAGCACGTCGTGCGCGTCCGGCGCACCGGCGTGCAGCGCACGATCGGCTGCGACACCTGCGGGTGGCGCCAAAGAGTGCGGTTCCTGCCGTGGACGAAGGCCCAGGAGCACCTGGCCCAGGCCCATCAGGCGACGGTGGATCCGGCGGGATCAGCCGCGTAGGCCGCGCACCACCAGGTCCACGACCGCCTCGAACTCCGCGTCGACGCCCGGCCGTTCCCAGTCCTTGGCGTAGCAGGGGTCGTGGAAGCGGCCGGTGGCCTGGAAGACCGCGCGGGCCGTGGTGACCGGGTCGGCGGCGGGCGCGAAGGCGCCGGACGCGACGCCCGCCGCCACGACGCGGGCCAGCTGGGCGGTGAGGTCGGCCACGTGCTCGCCGACCGCCTCGCCGTTCTCCCCGGTCAGCACCATGTAGGTGGCGAACAGCTCCGGGTCGTCGCCCGCCTTGCGCCGCTTGGCGTCGAAGAGCGTGAGCAGCCAGGCGCGCAGCCGCGCCTCCGGGTCCCTCTCCTCGTCGGCCACGATCCCGGCCAGCGCCTCGGACGTGCGGTCCAGCCATCGCTTGGTGACCGCCTCGCGCAGCGCCGCCTTGGTGCGGAAGTGCCGGTAGACGCTGCCGTGGCTGACGCCGAGCGCGCGGGCCACGTCGACCACGGTGGCCTTGGCCGGGCCGTGGCGGCGCAGCACCTCCTCCGTGGCCTCGAGGATGCGCTCGGCGGTCAGGGTCTCGCTGGTCGATGGCATGAGGTGACGGTACCCGGAGCCCGGATCAGCGTTCGCTGTCGAGGTGGGCCATCTGCGGTGCCGCGTACCGCTCGCCGGCCGCCGCGCCGGCCGGCACCGCGTCCTCGATGGCGGCGAGGTCGGCCGCGTCCAGGACGACGTCCAGCGCGCCGAGCGACTCCGTCAGCCGCTGCCGGGTGCGCGCGCCGACCAGCGGGACGATGTCCTCGCCCCGGGACAGCACCCAGGCGATCGCGGTCTGCGCGACGGTGACGCCCTTGCGCCCGGCGATCTCGCGCAGCGCCTCCACCAGCTTCAGGTTGTGGCGGAGGTTCTCGCCCTGGAAGCGCGGGGAGTGGGCGCGGAAGTCGTTCGCGGCCAGGTGCCGGCCGGCGGAGAAGTGGCCGGAGATCAGGCCGCGGGACAGCACGCCGTACGCGGTGACGCCGATGCCCAGCTCACGGGTGGTGGGCAGGATCTCGGCCTCGATGCCGCGCGAGATCAGCGAGTACTCGATCTGGAGGTCGGCGACGGGGGCGGTGGCGGCGGCCCGGCGGATCGTCCCGGCGCCGACCTCGCTGAGGCCGATGTGCCGGACGTACCCCTTCTCGACCAGCTCGGCGATCGCGCCGACGGTCTCCTCGATCGGCACGGCCGGGTCGAGGCGGGCGATGCGGTAGACGTCGATGTGGTCGACGCCGAGGCGCTGGAGCGAGTACGCGGCGAAGTTCCTCACGGCCTCGGGGCGGCCGTCGTAGCCGAGCCAGTCGCCGTCGGGACCGCGCAGCGCGCCGAACTTCACGCTGATCAGCGCCTGTTCCCGGCGTGCGGCGGGAGCCGTGCGCAGGGCCTCGCCGATCAGCAGCTCGTTGTGGCCCATGCCGTAGAAGTCGCCGGTGTCGAGCAGGGTCACGCCGGCCTCCAGCGCGGCGTGGACGGTCGCGATCGACTCGGCCCGGTCGGCGTCGCCGTAGAGCGCGGACATGCCCATGCAGCCGAGGCCGAGGGCGGAGACCCGGGGGCCGGTGGCGCCGAGGGTGCGGAAGGACTGGATCTGTGTCGTCGTCGTCATGCCTCCACCCTCGCATGACAGATGACAGATTTCAATATCTGTTACCTGTCACATGTCACCCGCTCGCCGCCCGCACGAAGCGGCCACTCGCGGTCCAGACCCATTGACGAAAGGTCTGGACCACAAGCATTGTCATGCCTACGACATTCGCGCTCACCTCGCCGCACCCCCACCGGGAGGCCTCGCATGATCCGTCGGTTCCGAAGGCTCCGCCTGCTCGCCGCCGCCCTCACGGCGGCCGTCCTCGCCCCGCTCTCCGTCACCGCCGCCTCCGCGGCCCCCGCCGCCGACACCTGTGCCGTGAAGTCCAAACCGGCCGGCAAGGTGCTCCAGGGCTACTGGGAGAACTGGGACGGCGCCGCCAACGGCGTCCACCCGCCCTTCGGCTGGACCCCGATCACCGACCCCCGCATCGCCGCGCACGGCTACAACGTGATCAACGCGGCGTTCCCGGTCATCCGCTCCGACGGCACCGCGCTGTGGGAGGACGGCATGGACACCGGCGTGAAGGTCGCCACTCCGGCGGAGATGTGCGCGGCCAAGGCGGCCGGGCAGACGATCCTGCTGTCCATCGGCGGCGCGACCGCCGGCATCGACCTGAGCTCCGCGGCCGTCGCCGACCGGTTCGTCGCGACGATCGTGCCGATCCTGAAGAAGTACAACTTCGACGGCATCGACATCGACATCGAGACCGGCCTGGTCGGCAGCGGCACCATCGACCGGCTCTCCACGTCCCAGGCCAACCTGATCCGCATCATCGACGGGATCCTCGCGCAGATGCCGCCCCACTTCGGCCTGACGATGGCCCCGGAGACGGCGTACGTCACCGGCGGCAGCGTGGTCTACGGCTCGATCTGGGGCGCGTACCTGCCGGTCATCAAGAAGTACGCCGACAACGGCCGTCTGTGGTGGCTCAACATGCAGTACTACAACGGCAGCATGTACGGCTGCTCCGGCGACTCCTACCCGGCCGGCACCGTCGCGGGCTTCGTCGCCCAGACCGACTGCCTGAACAGGGGCCTGGTGATCCAGGGGACGACCATCAGGGTGCCGTACGACAAGCAGGTCCCGGGCCTGCCCGCCCAGCCCGGCGCGGGCGGCGGCCACATGTCACCGTCCCTGGTCTCCCAGGCCTGGCGCCACTACGGCACGTCCCTCAAGGGCCTGATGACCTGGTCGATCAACTGGGACGGCTCGAGGAACTGGACCTTCGGCGACAACGTCCGGGCGCTCCAGGGCCGTTGACCGGCCCCGCCGCTCACGCGCCGGCCCGCGGCCGCGGCGCGACGCCGAGCACGTCGAGCATCGCCCGCGTGGCGGGGCTCGCGTGGAAGCGGCTCCAGGCGAGGCACTCGATCCGCCGCGGCCCGTCCACCACCGGGACCAGCGCCAGCCCCGGGTCGGACGCGGCCAGCGGCCGGACGAAGGCCGACGGCAGCAGCGCGACGCCGAGCCCCCGCGCGGTCAGCCGGGTGATCAGCTCGACGAGCCCGACCTCGTACGCCACGTCCCGCGCCAGCCCCGCGGCGGCGAACGCCTGGTCGGACTGGGCCCGCGCGGGCGTGCCCTGCATGAAGTCCACGAAGGTCTCCCCCGCGACGTCCCGCAGCGTGACCCGGGGGGCGCCCGCGAGCCGGTGCCCGGCCGGCACCACCAGCACGTGCTCGTCGTGGTCGAGGACCAGGGTCTCCACACCGGACGGCCGCCGGTTCTCCGGCAGCCCCAGGAAGGCGATGTCCAGCTCGCCCTCCCGGATCGCGGTCACCAGGTCGTCGCTGCGGCCGGAACGCAGGACCACGCGCACCTCCGGGTACCGGGCCCGGTAGCGCTGGAGCAGTTCCGGCACGTCGACGGCGGCGGCGGTCACGATCACCCCGACGGCGAGCCGTCCCCGCACCACCCCGGCCGCGGCGGCGGCATCGGCCGCCGCCCGGTCGGCGGCCGCCAGGCACTCGCGGGCCCGCGCCACGAACGCCTCCCCCGCGCTCGTGAGCTCCACCCGCCGGCTGGACCGGGCGAACAGCCTGACCCCCAGCTCCTGTTCGAGACCGGCGATCCGGTGGCTCAACGACGACTGGACGACGGAGCACCGCTCGGCCGCGCGCGTGAAGTTACGGGTCTCGGCGACCGCGACGACGTACCGCATCTGCTGAAGGTCCACCCGGCCATCGTTTCGGTGCATGGCTGCGATGACAACCATGCTTTGGAGACATGGCCGGGTCCGTCCGAGACTGCCCGGCATGCAGAACTCGCACGCACGGCACGCGGCGAACGTCGCGCTGACCGCCCTCGCGCCCGCGTCCTGGGGCACGACGTACGCGGTGACCACCGAGCTGCTGCCGCCCGGACATCCGCTGTTCGCGTCGGTGATGCGCGCCCTGCCCGCCGGACTGCTCGCCCTGGCCGTCACCCGTGCGCTGCCGCGCGGCGACTGGTGGTGGAAGGCCGCCGTCCTCGGCACCCTCAACATCGGGGCGCTGTTCCCGCTGCTGTTCGTGGCGGCCGCACGCCTGCCCGGCGGGGTCGCCGGCACGCTCGGCGCCGTCCAGCCCCTGATGGTCGCCGGGCTGGCCGTCGTGGCGCTCCGCGACCGGCCCTCGGCCTGGACGTGGGGCTGGGGCGTGATCGGCGTGGCGGGCGTCGGGCTGGTGGTGCTCGGTCCACAGGCCCGGCTGGACGCCCTCGGGGTGCTGGCCGGTCTCGCCGGGACGGCGGGCATGGCGACCGGCGTGGTCCTCACCAAGCGCTGGGGCCGCCCCGCCGGCGTCGGCCCGATGACCCTGGCCGGCTGGCAGCTGACCGTCGGCGGCCTGGTGGTGGCGCCGCTCGTGCCGGTCTTCGAGGGAGCGCCGCCCGCCGTCGGCACCGGCGCCGTCGCGGGCTACCTGTGGCTGGGCGGCATGGGCGGGCTGATCTCGTTCACGCTGTGGTTCCGCGGGCTCGGCAGGCTGCCGGTCGCCGCGTCGGCGCCCCTGGTGCTGCTGTCCCCCCTGGTGGCGACCCTCGTCGGTCTGGCGCTCGGCGAGACCCTCGGTCCGCTGCAGGTCCTCGGTTTCGTCCTCGCCCTGGCCGCCCTGCTCGCCGCGCAGTTCACCGTCCCCGACCCCGCCCGCCTGTGCGCACGCGCCCGGCGCACGCGCGCCGCCCCCGGCGCGGACGCCCGCACGGCAGGCCCGGCAGACCCCCGGCCCACGGCCGGACGCACCCGAGGAGAACGCATTCCATGACGACGACGGACAGACCGACGACAGACCTGACGACGACGGGCACGACGGCGACAGGCACGACGATCGCCGTCCTCGGCGCCACCGGCATGGTCGGCAGCCGGGTGGCCGCCGAGGCCGGCGCCCGCGGGCACCGGGTGCGCGCGCTGTCCCGCAGGCCCGCCGCCGACGACGAGCCGGGCGTGACGCCGGTCGCGGTCGACGCGAGCGACACGGACGCCCTGCGCGCGGCCCTCACCGGCTCCGACGCCGTGGTGGTCACCGTGCGCACGGACCCCGTCGACCAGGACTTCCTCGTCGGCACGACCCGGGCGGTGCTGGACGCCGCCGCCGGCACGGGGACGCGCGTCCTGGTGGTCGGCGGCGCCGGGGTGCTGCGCAGCCCCGGCACGCCCGGCCTGCTCGTCGCGGACGATCCGGCCCATGTGCCCGCCGGGGTGCGGCCCGTCGCCGCCGCCGGGGTCGCCCAGCTCGCGGCCTGCCGGGCCCACCCGTACCGGAACTGGGTCTACGTGGCCCCGCCCGCTCTGCTGGAGCCCGGCGAGCGGACCGGCCGCTACCGGCGCGGCACCGACACCCTCCTCACCGCGGCCGGCGGCCGCTCCTGGATCAGCGCCGAGGACCTGGCCGTCGCCGTGCTCGACGAACTGCAGGACCCGGGCGCCGAGCACCTGATCACCGTGGTCCACCGGCCGTAGCGGCCCCCTGAAGCACGACGGCCCTTGCCCCGGTCCCTCGCGGAAACCGGGTCAAGGGCCGTCGGCGGTCCCCGGAGGGACTCAGCAGCCGATCAGACGCGAGGCCAGGTAGCCCTCGATCTGGTCCAGGGAGACGCGCTCCTGCTTCATCGAGTCGCGCTCGCGCACGGTCACCGCGTTGTCGTCCAGGGTGTCGAAGTCGACGGTGACGCAGAACGGCGTACCGATCTCGTCCTGGCGGCGGTAACGGCGGCCGATGGCGCCGGCGTCGTCGAACTCGATGTTCCAGTTCTGCCGCAGCGTCTGCGCCAGGCCCTTGGCCTTCGGCGACAGCTCGGGGTTGCGGGACAGCGGGAGCACCGCGACCTTCACCGGGGCCAGGCGGTGGTCGAGCCGCAGCACGGTCCGCTTCTCCATCTTGCCCTTGGCGTTGGGCGCCTCGTCCTCGACGTAGGCGTCGAGCAGGAAGGCGAGCATCGCCCGGCCGACACCGGCCGCCGGCTCGATGACGTACGGCGTCCAGCGCTCGCCGGCCTCCTGGTCGAAGTAGGAGAGGTCCTGGCCGGAGGCCTTGGCGTGGGCGGAGAGGTCGTAGTCGGTGCGGTTGGCGACACCCTCCAGCTCGCCCCACTCGCTGCCGCCGAACTGGAAGCGGTACTCGATGTCAGCGGTGCGCTTGGAGTAGTGGGAGAGCTTCTCCTTCGGGTGCTCG
>NZ_JAPSKQ010000325.1 GCF_031181555.1 Streptomyces sp.
TCGGCGTCAGCCCGTCCTTCCTCATCCCCGTGGCGCGGGACGCCGTCCCCAAGACGGAGATCGGCAAGATCCAGCGCACCAGGCTCCGCAAGAGCTTCGAGGCGGGCGACTTCGACGACGAGGTGCGCCGGACCCAGCTGCTGCTGGGCACCGCGGCCACCGTCCCCGACTGGTTCCTGCGCCCGGTGTGGCAGCGCGCGGAACGCCCCGCTGCCCGTCCCGCGGCGTCCGGCCGGCACACCCTCGTCCTCGCGGGCGGCGACCCGCGGGCCGGCGCACTCGCACAACGGCTCGCCGACGCGCTGCGCTCCGCCGGGGGCCTGTGCACGGTGGTCTCCGAAGGACCGTCGTACACCCGGATCGACGCCGCGCACTACCGCGTCCGGCCCGCCGAGGAGTCCGACTACGCCGCGCTGCTGGACCGGCTGGAGCACGACCAGCGGCCCGTCGACGCCGTCCTCCACCTCGACGGACTCCGGGCAGGCCCCCCGGCGGCGCCGGACGACACGACGGGTGCGGAGCGGCTGCTCGCCTTCGCCCGGGCCCTCACCGCCCGGCCCGGCCGGCAGCGCCCCGTGGACCTGGTCCACGTGTCCGCAGGCGCCCAGGCCGTCCGCCCCGGCGACCACCCCTCCCCGCCCCACGCCCTGGCCGGAGCGCTGCTCAAGTCGCTGGCCGAGGAGTGCGGCCGGCTGCGGACCCGGCACCTCGACCTGCCACCGGACGACGGCACCGACCCGCTGGCCCTCCTGACGGCCGAGGCGGCCGCCACCGCGGACGGCACGGACGTGGCGTACCGCGACGGACTGCGCTACGAGCGCCGCCTCGCCCCCCTGCCCGCCAGCCCGCCCCGCACCGAGCCGCCCGCGCACGACGGCTTCACCCTGCTCACCGGAGGCCTCGGCGGCGTCGGCACCGAGATCGCCGCCCACCTGCTGCGCACCCCCGGCACCCGGCTGCTCGTCCTCGGGCGCACCCCGGAGGACGAGGCCCACGCCCTGCCGCGGCTGCGCGAACGCGGAGAGGTGCGCTACGCCCGCGCCGACGTCACCGACGAAGCCCGGGTCCGCGCCGCGGTGGAGGCCGCCACCGAGGCGTGGGGCGTGCCCCTGACGTCGGTGCTGCACCTGGCCGGGGCGCTCGTGGAGCGCCCCGTGGGCGAACTGGACGCCCCCACCTGGCGCCGGGCGCTGGAGGCGAAGGTGCGCGGTGCGTGGATCCTGCACCGGCTCACCGCAGGCCACCCGGTCCACTCCTTCGTCACCTTCTCCTCGGTCAACGGCTTCTTCGGCGGCGCCATGAACGCCGCCTACGCCGCCGCCAACGCCTACCTGGACGCCCTCGCCGGGTACCGCCGCGGCCTCGGCCTGCCCGCGCAGTCGCTCGCCTGGAGCATGTGGCGCGAACGCGGCATGAGCCGCGGCTACGGTCTCACCGCGCTCACCGAGGCCCGGGGCTACCGGCTGCTCGACGTTCCCGCCGCGCTGCGCTCCTTCGACCTCGCCCGCATCCTCGACGAACCGCACCTGCTGGTCGGCGCCGACCGCACCGCCCCCTGGGTGCGCAGCCACGTCGTGGCCCCGGTGCGCCAGACCCGCCGCCTGGCCGCGCGGGTCGGCCTGCAGGACGGCACCGACCTCGGCGCCCTGTACCGCGCCGTCACCGGCAGCGCCCGCGCGGCCGGCCTGGCCGACGACGGATGGACGCTGCGCTCGGCGGGCACGAGCGCTCGCCCGGACGAGACGGAGACGGAAGACGGCCTGCGGCGGCTGGAGAGCCGGCTCGCCGAGGTGTGGTGCGACGTCCTGGGCCGCGACCGGGTGGGCCTGGACGACAACTTCTTCGACCTGGGCGGCAACTCCCTGCTCCTGGTCACCGCCC
>NZ_JAPSKQ010000185.1:0-4168 GCF_031181555.1 Streptomyces sp.
GACGTGCCACTGGCGCGTCACATCGCCGGGCTTGGGGCTGTACGTACGCACGGTTCGTAGCCTTCGCTTCTTCAGTGAATGGTCCTGACAAGGTCACCGAAGACGATCACGACAGCCCTGACCGCACTGCGGTGACGCAAACCGCGTGCAGGTCGCTGGTCATCGGCCCGGTGGACCGGTGTAAGGGCCCCTCACGTGAGAATGAGCAAGCCAATACACATAACGAACATGCAGGATACCCACGCTCGGCCGGACGGGTCAAAACGAGACCGCCGTCGGTGGGCTACGCCGATTCTACGGCCGGACGCCGCTCCCCGGGCGCCTCGCGCGGGCCGTCCGGCTCCCGCGCCCCCCGCACGCAGTGCCACCCGACCGTCGCCGCCAGCCCGCACAGCGTGACCGCGTCCTTGAAGGCCCGGCGCCGCCCCGACTCCAGCCACGGCCACGTCACGCCCGGCAGCTGCGGCACCAGGGCGAGCCAGAACCAGGGCCGCCGGGCCACCGCGCCGGCGTACGGCAGACCGGCGAGCAGCAGCGGCAGGACGACCAGGAGGTAGTGGTTGTAGGAGGGCCGCGAGACGAGGAACACCGAGAGCATCAGCCCCGCGGACGTCTCCGCCAGCCGCAGCGGCACCGGACCGGGCCCGCGCCAGCGCCGGTACGCGCACACCACCCCCGCCGCGGCCGCGAGCAGCGCGAGCAGCCCGGCCGGCTCCTCGGGCACGCCCAGCCGGGGCAGCACCGCCGCCGGCGAGGCCTCGTAGAGCCGCACGAAGGGGTCGTCGCCGTACAGCAGGAACGGCAGGGTGCGGGTGAAGAAGCCCATCGGGTCCGGCAGCAGCAGCGCCGCCGAGGCCGAGGCCACCGACGGCACCAGCACCAGCACGGCCAGCGCCCGCCACCGGCGCGCGAAGAGGAACAGCAGCGCCATCGGCGCGAGCAGCGGCTTCAGCGCCACGGCCACCCCGACGACCGCGCCCGCCGCGACCCAGCGGCCCCGGCTCGCCAGCAGCAGGCACAGCGGCAGCGCGAGCGCGGCCGTCACCGTCCAGTTGCCCAGCCGCACCAGTTGCCCGAACGGCGCGAAACCGGCCACGAGGCCCAGCAGTCCGAGCACGGCGAGCCTGCTGCGCAGCGGTACGCGGTGCAGCCGCAGGGCGCAGACCCAGCCCAGCACGAGGGCGGCGGTCACCGCCGGCGGCACCAGCACGTCGAGCACGGACCGCGGCAGCAGCGCCTGCGGGGCGGCGGCCAGGACCGCGCTCGGCAGATAGAGGAAGTGCGGATCGTCGTACGGCGCGCCACCGGCCAGCCAGGTCCGCGCGCCGTCCACCACGATCGCGTTGTCCATGCCTCCGTCCGAGGTCACGCGCACCGCATGCACCGCCAGCACCCCCAGGAGCACCACGAGTGCCGCCCACAGGTACCCGTTCGCGGGTCGCACCAACCACCCGGAGATGTCGCTTTTGTCCGTCGCCATGAGCGCAACGCTAGGGCCTCCGGGGCCCGTTGAGGCGGACCAGCACGCCCCGTGCCCCGTCTAAGATGCGCCCCATGAGTTTTGGGCAGGGGGGACCTCAGCAGCAGTGGGATCCCTGGAAACCGAATTCCCAGCAGCCCTGGAACAGCGGCGGCGCGAGCCAGTCACCGGACTGGGCCGCGCTCGCCGAGGCCTCCGAGGCCCGCCACAAGCGGCGCCGGCTGCTGCTCATAGGCGGTGGCGCACTCGCCACCGTCGCGATAGGCACCGCCGTCGCGGTGGCCGTCGTCTCGGCGAACGGCGACGACCGGGCCGCGGGCGGCCCGTCCTCCCAGCCGCCCGGATCCTCCGACGTCCCGAGCGCCACGGGCACGGTGCCGTCGTTCGCCCCGACGAGCGCGCCGCCCCCGCTGGACCCGAAGGACTTCATCGCCAGCGCGAAGAAGGACAAGGCGCCGCTCGGCCCGGACATCCTCTTCCCGGGCACGCAGCTGACCATGGGCGACACGGTGTACAAGAAGGGCCCGACGGCCGACACCCGCAACTGCGCCTCGGCCGCGAAGGCCACGCTCCCCAAAGTCCTCACCGACAACGACTGCACCCGCCTGATGCGCGTCACCTACACCAAGGACGGGGTGGCGGTGACGGTCGGCGTGGCCGTCTTCGACACCGAGGCCCAGGCGGCCGGGGTCAGGCAGCAGGTCGACACGAAGAGCATCGTGAAGTCCCTGGCGGGCGGCGGCGTCAAGGAGTTCTGCGACGGCGCGGTCTGCCGCTCGACCACCAACTCCTACGGCCGCTACGCCTACTTCACCCTGGCCGGCTTCACCGACGGCAAGGACGTGACGACGAAGGACACGGCCGTCTTCACCACGGGCGACGACCTCCAGGAGTTCACGCGCCGTCAGATCCACCGCAGGGGCGAGGCCCAGGCCTCGGCGGCGGCGAACGGGTAGCCGGCCGCCCGGCGAGCGCGGCGGCCGGCGCCTCACAGCCGCTTGGCGCTGCGCAGTGTCTTGGCGTAGTAACCGTTGCCGTCCAGCCGGGAGACGCCGCCGATGTCGCCGATGGTGGGGCCGTTGACCTCCTCCCGGCTGGACACGAAGATCAGGTGGCCCTCGGTGTCGTAGCCGAGCACCATGCCCACGTGGTCCAGCCGCTGCTCGGTGCGCGCGTCGAGTTTGAAGAAGACGAGGTCGCCGGGCTGGAGCTGGTCGATGGCGGACGGCCGGTCGTCCGCCGACACCCCGGTCAGCGGAAGGATGTCGACGCCCTCGTCGGAGCGGGCCATGCCGTTGGCGGTGCGGGGCAGGCCGTCCCCGGAGGCGTCCGAGGACATCAACGGGTAGCGGGCGCGGTAGCCGAGCACCATGCGGATGAAGCCCGAGCAGTCCAGGGACCTCGCGCGCATGGTCTCCGGCGTCCCGACCACGCCGTCCCGGAACGGGTACGGGATGCCGAGGTAGTCGTAGAAGTCGGACTGCTCCAGGCGCAGGTCGCCGCCCTCGGCGCCGGCGGTGTTCAGCGGGCCGAAGTTCGCGTCACCGGCGTAGGCGACGCCCTGCTCGTCCTTCTTCTGCGGGGCGCCCGCCACGTACTGGAAGGCGAAGGCGAACAGGTCGTCCTCCTTGCTGTCCCTGTACTCGGCGTACCACTCCTTGAACCACTTCTCCTTCTCGGCGCCCTTCTCCCAGGGCTCGGGCATGAGGCGGACCCAGTCCGTGGTGGAGACCTTGGAGGAGGTGGACGTCGGCTCGGCGAAGGTACGGGCCGGTCCGGTCAGCGTCGCGGTGCGCGCCCCGTCCGTGAAGACGCCCTGGATCTGCCCGTCGGCGCCGCGCAGCACCGAGCGCGCGGGGTTCTCCAGCCGGGACCAGGTCATCTCGCCCTTGGCGTCGGAGCCGCCGCCGGAGCCGCGGCTGCCGTCCAGGACGCCGACGTCGCGGACCTCCGTGACACCGGGTGCCTCCTGCTTGCGCAGCTCCACGGTGAGGTACCCGGAGGCCCCGACGAGTGCCAGCACCACGAGGCCCGAGACGACGGGCCGCGACTTCTTCTTCCCTGCCATCGGTTACTCCTCGGTTGTTCTCGGACGCCGGATCAGACGGTGGGCATGACGCCGAGCAGCAGGCCCGCGGCGACGACGATGTAGGCCATCAGGGAGACCGTGCCGGTGGCCAGCAGGGTGGCTCCCTTGGGCTGGCGCACCATCTGGTAGGCGATCAGGCCGGGCACGATGAACCCGAGGGTCTGGTTGCCGTACAGCAGCGGGAACTCGATCGAGAGCACGATCATCACCGTGGACTGGAGCAGCACGCCCAGCAGCACCACCGCGGCGAACAGCCGCTTGCCGTAGAGGATCACCAGCCGCTGCATGACCTTGGTGCCCGCATAGGTCAGGGCGGTGACGCCGACCATCATGGCCGCGCGCTGGAGGTCCTCGATGAGGGTCAGGGCGATCCAGCCGGGCGTGATCATGCCGCCGGGCGACAGGTTGGTGGTGAGGTAGCACAGCAGCGAGAAGAACAGACCTATGGCGATGCCCAGGGCGGCCATCTCGGGGGTCAGGGCGGCGGTGGTCAACGGGGTCTCCGGGCGGGCGGGCGGGTGGTCCCGCCATAGGGGTCGTCGTGCGGGTCGTCGTGGGGCGGCCAGGGCTGCCGAGCCGGGGGATGGGGCGCGGGCTGC
>NZ_JAPSKQ010000185.1:4268-11280 GCF_031181555.1 Streptomyces sp.
CTGCTGCTGGTACGGGCCGGTCGGCTGGGCCGGGACGCGCAGCACCGGGATCTCCTGCGTCCGGGAGGCCTGGTAGCGCTCCTCGTGGGCCGTGGGGTAGGAGGCGTACGGGTCCAGGCGCGGGGCCTGGGCCGGGGCGGGAACGGCGGCCGGGCCCGGTGCGGTCCGGCCGTCGTCGCTCTCGTCGGCCGGCAGCTCCGCCAGGTACTCCAGCAGTTCCTCGCCCTGGCCGTGGATGTTGCCGATGGCGACCAGGGAGGAGCCGTCGGACATGCGGTCGAGCAGGGCCGGCATGAACTCCTCGGCGGACCGCTTCTCACCGCCCAGGTCGACGGCCCGCTCCCGCCACTGGGCGGGGATGGCGTCGATGGCGCTCTTGGAGGGGTGACCGATGACGAAGACGTTGTCCGGCTGGAGGTCGGGGATGATCTCGCCCATCTGGCCGTTGCGCTCGACGCGGTCCGGGCGGCAGTTGATCACCACGTTCAGCGGACGGCGGATGGCGCCGAGGTCGAGCAGCTGGTTGATGTTCATCAGCGTCGACTCGGGGTCGTTGGCCGCGAAGACGTTGGCGAAGGCGAGCCGCTTGCCCTCGTGGGTGACGTACCGCTCCACGGACAGCACACCGGGGTCCGGCGGGGCGTCGTACATGCCCTGCAGGGCGACCTCGCGCTCGACGCCGAGCAGGTCGGCGACGACCAGGGCGATGGCGACGTTCTCCTTGAAGGTGAACCAGCTGAAGCCGCGCAGTTCCTCGTCGGTGACCGTCTCCGGGTCGGCGTAGATCAACTGGCAGTTCCGGGCGTCGGCCTCCTCCTGGAGGATGTGGAAGCGCTCCTTCTCGGCGGTCACGCAGATGCCGTTCTCCGGCATCGAGCGGCACAGCGAGCGGGCCACGTCGTCGAGGGTGGGGCCCATCTCCGCGAGGTGGTCCTCGCGGACGTTGCACAGCACGCCGATCGTGGAGCGGATCAGCTTGCTCTGGTTGACCTCCTGCAGGGCCGGCATGACCGCCATGCACTCGATGACGAGGGCGTCGGGGCGGTAGGTGGCGGCCCGGCGGACGATGCCGATCTGCTCGACGACGTTGGCGATGCCGAACTTGCGGTAGACCGGCTCCTCGGTGGCGTCGGGGTGGATGAAGCGCGCCGCCGTGCCCGTCGTCTTGGCGACGGTGACCAGGTCACCGCCGCGCAGCGCGCCCGCGCACAGCCGGGTGATGGAGGACTTGCCGCGGATGCCGTTGACCAGCACCCGGGAGGGGATGGAGTGCAGCGCGGCGTAGTGCCGGCGCTGCTCCACGATGCCCGCGGCGAGCAGGAACAGGCTGCCGATCAGCAGGACGAAGTACAGGTAGAGCACGGCGGGTCACCTTCCTCCGGCACCGAGCCGGGGCTCGGCGGACCGGCGTGCCTGGTTCTGTCGGCGGGCCTGGAGCTGCTGGCGGATCAGTTCGAGGCTGCGGACGACGGCCCCGACCTCGTCCTGGTAGCGCGGGTAGAGCACGGTCTTCAGGTCGCCGTCGGCCAGCTTCTCGGCGCTGCCGGCCAGCGCCCGCAGCGGCCGGGCGACGACCAGGTGGATCCATCCCAGGCAGACGACGATCGCGGCGAGGCCGAGCATGCCGGCGAGCACGCTGCGGTCCTCGCGTTCGTACGGGGTGATCTGGAAGTGCTTGGCGTTCTGCCAGCTGACGACGGTCCAGCCGAGGTCGGCCGCGACGCCGCCGCCGGAGAAGGGCGCGGCGGCGGCAACGGTGACGCTGCCGCCGTCGCGGATGAGCAGGCCGTTCTCGACCGGTCCGGCGCCGACCCGCACATTGCCCGCGCGCACCAGGTCGGGCAGGGCGTCGTTCGGCAGGTCCTCGAAGGCGAGGAAGCCGTCACTGGCGGCGAGCGTCTCGGCGTCGGCGTTGACGACCCGGACCTCGCCGAGGCCGGGCCGCTTCAGCAGCGAGTTGAGGAACTCCACCCGGATCTCGCCGACCAGGGTCGTGCCCTTGTGCTCCGGCACGGGCGCCCCGGCCTGGATCACGGGCTTGCGCTCCCCCTTGCCGGACACGCGGACCAGAGGCAGGTCCTTGTCGTCACTCCAGGCGTGCGGGTCACCGCCGGCCCGGGCGACGACCTCGCCGCGGGAGTCGACGACGTACAGCGCCTGGTAGCGGGTGTGCTCGCGCAGGGCACCGGCCAGCAGCTCCCCGGTGGCACCGGGGTCGTCCGCGTCGATCAGGCGGGAGGTGGAGACCAGGTCGGCCTGGGCCTCGTTCAGCGCCCGGCGGACCCGGTCGGCGACCAGGTCGGTGCGGTCGCGCTGGTCGTTGACCATGGTGGCGGGCACGCTGACCGAGCCGTCGGTGCGGTTCAGCAGCCAGCCCACCGGGACGCACCACAGCAGCAGCAGGACGGCGGTCACCACGAGCGGCACCCGCAGGCCCAGCCGGACCTTGCCGCCGGTCTCGCCGCCTGCCCCGCCGTCCCGGCCGCCGAGTTGCTCGCGCAGCCGTTCCAGGGCCGTGCCGATCCGGGCGGCCTCACCCCAGCGGGGGACGCGGACGGGACGGGTCAGGTCGCCCCGGGCCAGTCGGCGCGACTCCAGGAACAACCGCAGCAGCGGGCGCTGGACGCTCACCCACAGCACGGCGACCGCCAGCAGGCCGAGCAACACCAGAGCGCCGGCCGCGATCAGCCCGAACAGTTCCCGGTCCGCTCCGACGGTGCCCTGCTGCTGGATCACGGGCAGCAGGGCCACGACCGTGAGCCCGAGACCGGCTGCGACGCTCTCCTTCTCCTCCGGGTCGGAGGGGGCGAGGGAGGCGTACCCGGCGGTGGCGATCCGGCCGTTGTAATCGTCGCCGATCAGGGTGCCGCTGACGCCGGGGTAGCCGCGGGAGCCGGGCTCCCTGGCGCCGGCGGGGTGCCGGTCGGTGCGTTCGGCCGCCTGCTCGGACAGGCGGGACATCTGCTTCTGGAGGAAGGTGAGTTCCTTGCGCTCCTGGTCGGAGTTGAGCGCCTCGGACTGCTCGAAGCCCGCCGTGGCGAGAACCTCGCCGCCCTGGGCCACGACCGCCATGCTGCGGAACGGACCCAGGTTGATCGCGGGCACGGACAGGCTGTTGGAGGCGATGAGCAGTTGCTGCGGCCGGTCCTTGAAGTCGAGGACGGCCATCGTCATCAACCGGACGTCACCGGTCTCCAGCCGGACCATGCGCGGGGCGAGAGCGTGCTCCCCGGTGAGGACGTCCTCGTCCAGCCAGGCGAGAGGAATTCTTTCGCCCCGGGCGGCGAGCACGTCCCCGCTCTTCAGGTCCAGCACCGTGGTGCCGGTCCACTTCTGGTAGGTCTTGCCCAGGTCGGACAGGACACGCTCCGGCTCGGCCGGCTCACCCGCGTTCAACGCCGCCGCGGTGCGGTTCAGGTCCGTGACCCGCTCGTCGATCGAGGCGCGCAGCGCGATGGCACCGTCCTCGGCGAAGTTCTGCTGCGAGGACAGCACCGCCTTCGGTACGACCGGCTCGCCGCTGGGGCCGAGCACCTTGGCGGTGAGCCCGGCCAGGGCGAGGACCAGCACGCACAGCACCGCGATCGGGGGCCGGATGCCGCCCAGGAGCGGCATGTCCGCCCGTCTGCGGCTGCGCCGCCGCCCCTGCGCGGCAGGCGGGACGTGGCTCGTTGTCACGGTGTTCATCCTTGGTTGCTGCGAAGGGGGCCGACGCCCGCTGGACGCACCGCTGCCGCGGCCGTGCGACGCCGTCACTCAAAAGACTGATAAATGCTGCCAAGGTTGTGGCCCCGGCGTGGAATGTGCTCTAGCTCTCGTCCTCATCCAGCGAGAGCTGCTTCAGGCCGTCGCCGCCGGGCGCCCCCCGGTTGTAGAGGAAGCCGCGGGTGCGGTCGGCGGCCAGTCGGTAGCGGGCGAGCCGCTCCTCGGACAGGTCGCCCGGCTCGTCGATCGCCTGCTGCACGTCCACGAGCCGGTGGTCCACGACCGCCCCCTCAGGAACCTCCTCCCCGGGCTCCGCCTCGGGCGGGATGTCCACCAGGGTGGTGCGGTAGCGGGCGGTGACGTCCCAGCCCTCGGTCGTCTCCCGGAACTCGAACCAGCCGATGGCCCCCTCTTCGGTGGTCCCCTTGGGCGAGGAGTGCCGGGCGACCTGGTTGCCGAGGCTGTAGGCGATCCAGGTGCCGTTCACCTTCTGGATCGGCTGCACCACGTGCGCGTGGTGGCCGATCACGAGGTCGACGCCGGTCTCCTCGGTGAGCCGCTGCGCCAGCTGCAACTGCGGCACGCTCGGCTCGTTGTAGTGCTCCAGTCCCCAGTGGGCCGAGAGGATGACCACTTCGGCGCCCTGGTCCCGGGCCCGGGTCTCGGCCTTCTTGATCTCTTCGGTGCTGAGCCGGTTGAACGCCCACCTCTGCTTCTCGGGCGTCGGGTTGAGGAAGGACTCCCACGAGTAGGAGAGATGAGCGACCTTGACCCCGTTGACCTCGCGGATGTTGATCTTCTCCGCCTCCTCGGCGGAGCGCGCCGACCCGGTGTGCCCGAGGCCCACCTCGTCCATGACGTCCAGGGTGCGCCGCACGCCCTTCATCCCGTGGTCGAAGGTGTGGTTGGAGGCCGTCGAGCAGGTGTCGTACCCCACGTCCTTCAGGGCGGTCAGGACCTGCGGCGGGACCAGGAACTCCGGGTAGCCCTGGAAGGGGCCCTCGGGCTTCCCGACGGGTGTCTCCATGTGACAGATCGCCAGGTCGGCCTTGCTGATGACCGGCTTCACCCCGGCGAACAGCGGCCCGAAGTCGAGCCCGGCCTCTCCCCCGCCGGTCTTCTCGGCGTCCTCGGCCGCCTGCTCGACCAGCTCCGGGTGGATCAGCACGTCACCTGCGGCGGCTACGGTGAACGCACGTCCCCCCGGCTTCACCTGCGGCTCCGCGGGTGCGGAGGCACACCCGGCGGTCAGACCGGCGAACGCGGCCAGGGTCGCCACCACCCGCCCCATACGGAGAGACTTACGCAATGTCACCGAGCCATGGTCACATGAGCCCCAAAACGAACGCCTACATCGCTATTACAAGACAGTCACGTTTGCTTCGCTTTTTCGCTCTGATCTGTTTGGTGCTGATGCCGACCGGATGCCAGTCGGCGTCCGAGCCGTCCGGGGAGGACGCCGTGCCCCGGTCCCGGGAACTGGTGGATCTGCGCAGCCGCATCCTCGACTACACCGCGGAGTTCACCCCCGACGGCGACTACACGCCCCCGGACGACGAACAGCGCGAGCGACTGGCCCGGGGCGTGGGACGCCTGCTGGACGGCGACGCCCGGGAGGCCGAGCGGCTGCTGGCCCCGATCGGCCTCGGCGTCACCCGCCTCACCGACACCGCCTCCGGCCGCCGCTACGACGAGGTCGCGGCCACCGGCCGGGGCGACAGTGAGCACTGGGGACGGCTCTACGTGACCGCCGACGCCCGCCTGAGCTGGAGCGCGCAGGTGCCGCACCCCGTGTCCGACCGGCACACCGAGAAGCTCGGCGTGCGCCTGCTGGAGGAGAACCCGGGCGGTGCGCTCGTGCTGGCCGGGGCCCATCGCCGGGCCGGCCGCGCGGACGCCGCCGACGTCGCCCACCGCGAGGACAGCGCGTTCCACGCCGCCGTCCTGGAACTGCAGAAGCGGGGCGTGCCCGGCGTCCAGCTGCACGGGTTCGCCGAGTCCACCGAGGACCGCTACGACGCCATCCTCTCCACCGGCGCCGCGCAGAGCGCCCCCGGCGAGGTCGCCGCCCTGGCCGACCGTCTGGAGACGGACGGCCTGCGGGTCTGCCGGGGCTGGTCCGCCCGCTGCCGGCTGGAAGGCAGGACGAACGTCCAGGGCAAGGAGGCGCAGCGCCTGCACGCGACGTTCGTCCACGTCGAGCTCGCGCCGGACGCCCGGGGCGACGGCCCCGACGCGGACGAGGCGGTCCGGGGCCTCTCGGGCCTCCTCACGACGTGGGCGGAGGACTGACGACGGACGCAGCCGGGCTCAGCAGCAGCCGGCCACCGGCAGCGACCGCCTGTTGCGCGCCTCCTTGCTGCGCGCCGCCAGCAGCTCGTCCGCCGGGTAGCCGACCTCCTCCAGGGTCAGCCCGTGCGGGCGTACGACGTGCACGGCCGAGTCCCGCACCCGCGCCGCCAGCACCTTGCCCGGCCAGTCCGGCGGGCGGTGGCCGTCGCCGACGAACAGCAGCGCGCCGATCAGCGAGCGCACCATGTTGTGGCAGAAGGCGTCGGCCCGGACGGTCGCCGTGATGATCCCGTCCTCGCCCCGCACCAGGCTCAGCTCCTGGAGCGTACGGATCGTCGTCGCGCCCTCCCGCCGCTTGCAGTACGCGGCGAAGTCGTGCTCCCCCAGCAGCCCCCGCGCGGCCTCGTTCATCGCGTCGACGTCGAGCGGCCAGTCGTGCCACAGCACGTGCCCGCGCAGCAGCGGGTCCACCCCGCCCGGGTTGTCGGTGACGCGGTAGGCGTAGCGCCGCCAGATCGCGGAGAACCGGGCGTTGAAACCGGCCGGCGCCTCCCGCAGGGCCCACACCCGTACGTCCTTCGGCAGCCGCCCGGCGAGCCGCTTCAGCAGCTTCCCCTTGTGCTCCGCCCACACCCCGGCGGGCAGGTCCACATGCGCCACCTGTCCCCGCGCGTGCACCCCGGCGTCGGTGCGTCCGGCCACGGTCAGCTCGTACGTCGTCGTCCCGGACCGCGTGACGGTCCGCAGCGCGTCCTCGACCTCCCCCTGCACGGTCCGCCGGCCCCCGGCCTGCTTGGCCCAGCCGTGGAAGTCGGCGCCGTCGTAGGACAGGTCGAGGCGGATGCGTACGAACCCGGGCTGTACTTCGTCACTCACGTACAGATCCTCTCAGGAACGCGGAAGCGGGCCCGCCCCGCAAAGGGCGGACCCGCTCAGCGCGAAGCAGTGCCTCAGGCGTCCTTGGACTCCTCGGCCGGGGCCTCGGCGGCCTCGTCCTTGGTGTCCTCGGCCTTGG
>NZ_JAPSKQ010000186.1:0-1516 GCF_031181555.1 Streptomyces sp.
ATGGCTGATCTGGTTGATCATCGCGGCGGTGCTGGCTGTGGCGGAGATCCTCACCCTCACTGCCGCGCTCGGAATGCTGAGCGCGGCCGCGTTGGTCACGGCGGCGTTCGCTGCGGTCGGGCTGCCGCTCCCCTTCCAGTTCCTGGTGTTCGCCGTGGTCGCCACGGTCACCGTGCTGTTCGTGCGCCCCGTCGCGTTGCGCCACGTGCTCCGGCCCCAGGCGGCGCGATTCGGTGTGGACGCACTGGTCGGCAGGACCGCCTACGTCGTCTCGGAGGTGACGGGCATGGGGGGCAGGGTCCGCATCGACGGCGAGGAGTGGACGGCCCGCGCCTATGACGAGACGCTGGTGATTCCTCCGGGTGCGGCCGTCGACGTCATGGAGATCAGCGGCACCACTGCGTTCGTCTACCCCCGGGACTGAAGCCATGGAAGCCTCCGCATTTCTCATCGCCGGTCTGGTCGTCGCGCTCATCGCGATCTTCACCGTGGTGCGGACGGTGCGCATCGTGCCCCAGGCGCGCGCCCGCAACGTCGAGCGGCTCGGCCGCTACCACCGGACCCTCAATCCCGGCCTCAACCTCGTCATCCCCTACATCGACCGCGTGCACCCGGTGATCGACCTGCGGGAACAGGTCGTCTCCTTCAAACCGCAGCCGGTCATCACCGAGGACAACCTGGTCGTCGAGATCGACACCGTCCTGTACTTCCAGGTCACCGACCCGCGGGCGGCCTTCTACGAGATCGCCAATTTCCTCCAGGCCGTCGAGCAGCTGACCGTCACCACCTTGCGCAACGTCGTGGGGTCCATGGACCTGGAAAAGACCCTCACCTCCCGCGACACCATCAACAGCCAGCTGCGCGGCGTGCTGGACGAGGCCACCGGCAAGTGGGGGCTGCGGGTCAACCGGGTGGAGATCAAGGCCATCGACCCGCCGCAGTCCATCAAGGATGCGATGCAGAAGCAGATGCGAGCCGAGCGGGACAAGAGGGCCGCGATCCTCGGGGCCGAGGGGCAGCGCCAGTCGCAGATCCTCACCGCCGAAGGCGACAAGCAGGCCGCCGTCCTGCGCGCGGAGGGCAACCGTACCGCTGCGATCCTCCAGGCCGAGGGCCAGTCCCGGGCCATCGACGAGGTGTTCCAGGCCGTGCACCGCAATGATCCCGACCCCAAGCTGCTCGCCTACCAGTACCTCCAAGTGCTGCCGGAACTCGCGCAGGGCTCGGGCAACAACTTCTGGGTGATCCCCAGCGAGATCACCTCAGCGCTCCAAGGCGTGTCCCGGGCCTTCACCGAGGCGCTGCCCCAGTCGCCGGCCACCCGCGACAAAGCGTCGGACGGCATGGCCGCCCAGGCCGCCAACGACACGGCGCAGGCCGCGGAGGCAGCCGCCGCGGCCCTCGCCGACGCGGCCAAGGCCGATACCGTCACCTCCGGCACCCTCCCGCCTCGCTGACGGGCCTCTCGGCCTGCCGCCGCTCGCCGAAGCGTTCGGTCTCCGAACATTCGGACACG
>NZ_JAPSKQ010000186.1:1616-11179 GCF_031181555.1 Streptomyces sp.
CCGCCGCGGCCCTCGCCGACGCGGCCAAGGCCGATACCGTCACCTCCGGCACCCTCCCGCCTCGCTGACGGGCCTCTCGGCCTGCCGCCGCTCGCCGAAGCGTTCGGTCTCCGAACATTCGGACACGACGAGCTGAACCGCGTGGAGCGGCATCCGCCGGTGCTGCGTACCGTGTTCAGGCCCACCATCCAGTGCCCGGGTGTTTGCGCAGGTCAAGGGCGTGACGGCTTCGCTCGGGTCGGCAAACGGTCGGCGTGGGGGCAGAGCCGTACCAGCTCGCCGACCTGGTGACCTGCCGCGGTGAGGACCTGGGCGGAGGCGCCCGGCTGCCGCCCGGGAGGCCTGCCGCGTGGCACGGCGGACCTCCCGCGGAATGAGGGCGTTCCCCATGCCGCCGCCCTGTGCGGAGGCCCTTCGAGGGCCGCTCCGCGACGGATCGGCACTCGGGGAACCCGCCCCCGTCGGCGCACGCCGGTACCCCGGCGAACTGGCCCCCGGGACCGGCAGGGCCGCATGGTCATGCGTCCCGTACTCCTCGACCAAGCAGTCCGGCCTGTGACGCCGGTCGTCCCCCGAGGTCCTGCCGGGCGTCCCGCGACCCCTGCGACCGGTGCGGGGCATCAGGGGGTTGGCCGGTCCGGACCGGCCAACCAGTGGTGGACTGCCAGCGCGGTGGTACGGGCATGCTCTTCCAGGACGGTGAAGTGGTCCCCGGGCACGGTGACCTCGGTGTGCGGCAGATCCCAGACCGGGGCGGACTCCACGCCGGGCAGCGGGTCCCGGGCCCGTACGAAGAGGGTGGGGGAGGCGAGCCGCAAGGGCTTCCAGCCGGCGAAGAGCTCGAAGTACCCGGCCATGGCGGTGAGCCGGTCCGGGGCGGCCGGGAGGAACTCCGCCGCCCGGTGCAGCATGTCCGACGTCATCGCGGAAAGCGCCTGCCCACGGTCCTCGTCACCGCTGGGATAGGTGTCCACCAGGACAACGGCGAGCGGGGCGGAGCCTTCGGCCTCCAGCCGCTCGGCCACGGCCTGGGCCACCCAGCCACCGGCCGAGCGGCCCAGCAGGACCAACGGCCCGTCGCCCGCGGCCGCGCGGACGGTGGCGGCCTGGGCGGTGACGAGGGCGTCCAGCGTGGCCGGCAACGCCTCCCCGTGCCCGAACCCCGGGTGCCGCACCGCCGAGACCGGCCGCAGGCCCCGCAGTCCGGCGCCGAAGCGCGCGTACTCCTGGGGTCCCGAGAGCGCACTGAGGGCGGGGAAGCAGATCAGCCGGGGCCCCGCGCCGCCCGGTGCGAGCGGGACGGGATCGAGCGCCGCACCGGGCGCCCCGGCCCTGTCGAAGACCGGGCGGAGTCGTGCGGCGACGGTGAGCAGCACCATGCCGTCCCAGGTCCGCCCCCGCTCGCAAGCGGCGCGGAAGAGCGCACCCAGGGAATCCGAAGCACCTCCGGTGTCCGGTGCGTCCCCGGCCCGCACCGGGGCTTGCGGTGGACCGGCCGTCCCCGGACCGCCGGGAACACCGTTGTCCGCCGTTCGGCCGGGGCCGCCCGAGCGGCCGGTGGCATCCGGCCGTTCGGGGGCGCCGGGGTTGCCGGGAGGAGTCGCCCCCCGGGCGTACCGCTCTGCCAGCTCGGCGGCGACCGCGCGCGGGGTCGGGAAGTCGAACAGCAGCGTGGGCGGCAGCGTCAGCCCCGTCGACGTCGTGAGCAGGTTGCGCAGGTCGACCGCGGCCAGGGAGTCGAGCCCCAGGTCTGCCAGCAGGTCGTCCCCGTCGATCGCGGCCGTCCCCTCCGGGTGACCCAGCACCGAGGCCGCCAGGGCCCGCACCTCCGTGAGCAGCAACCCGCCCCGCTCGTCCGGGGAAGCGGCCGCCAGCCGTCGGCCGAACAGGGCCCCGTCCCCGCCGCCCGTACCCGTCGCGGCGGGGACGGGCGGCCGGGACCGGCCCGCCGCCGGATCGCCGCCGCTCAGGGCGGCCGGGACGAGACGGGCCGCCACCACCACCGGGTCGTCACCGGCCACGGCGGCGTCGAAGAGGGCCAGGCCCTCGTCCGCCTCGAGCGGGCGGAATCCCGAGCGGGCCATCCGCCGCAGGTCCGTGTCGGTGAGGTGCGCCATCATGCCCTCGCTCTGCCGCCAGGGGCCCCAGGCGATCGACGTACCGGGCAGGCCGAGCCGTCTCCGGTGCCGTGCCAGGGCGTCCAGCACGCAGTTGGCGGCCGCGTAGTTGGCCTGACCGGCGGCGCCGAAGGTACCCGCCACGGAAGAGAACAGCGCGAACATCGCCAGGTCGCGCCCCTGGGTCAGCTCGTGCAGGGCGAGGGCGGCGTCCGCCTTGGGCCGCAGCACCCGCTCCAGACGGCCGGCGGTGAGCGCCGGGACGATGCCGTCGTCCAGCACCCCCGCGGTGTGCACCACACCGGTCAGCGGACGGTCCGCCGGCACCGAGCCGAGCAGGGCGGCGAGCGCCGTCCGGTCCGCGACGTCGCACGCCCGGACGGTCACCTCGGCGCCCGACTCGCCCAGTTCCGCGACGAGCTCGTCCACCCCCGGTGCGTCCGGGCCGCGTCGGCCGGCGAGCAGCAGACGCCGGGCGCCGTGGGCGGTGACCAGGTGCCGTGCCACCAGCATGCCCAGGGAACCGGTACCGCCGGTGACCAGGACGGTGCCCTCCGGGTCGAGCCGCCGGGACCGCCGTTCCTCCGTCGCCCCGGCCACCCGGACCAGCTTCGGTACGTACGCCGTTCCCCGTCGTACGGCCGTCTCCGGCGCCGCGGCGGCCAGCAGGACGGGGAGGAGGCGCACGGAGTCGGGGTGATCGTCCATGTCGACCAGGGCGAACCGGCCCGGATTCTCCCGCAGGGCCGAGCGGACCAGCCCCCACACCGGGGCGTGGGCCGGTACGGAAGCGCATCCGCCGGAATCCCCGGGACGGGTGCCACCGTCGACCGGACCGCCATCGTCCGGGGCGACGGCACCGGAGGTGACGAGGACGAGACGGGAGTCCGCCGGGCGAGGTTCGGCGAGCCACTCCCGTACCAGCCTCAGTGCCCAGCCCGCCGCCCACCGTATCCGCGCCGCCGGGTCCTGCGCACCGCCGGCCGTGTCCGGTGGCGGCGGGCACGGCGCGACGAGGACGGCCGGTGATGCGCCGTCCGCCGCCGGGTCGGCGTACACCGGAACGCCGGAACCCCGGGGCGCGAGCACATCCACCCACCGTGTGCCCGCCGCGCCCAGGACGCCCCACGCAGGCACCACCGGAGGTACGGGCGGCTCGGGCAGCGGCACCCAGTCCATCCGGTGGAGAACCCCGGTGACCGGATCCGCCGTTCCCGATCCGGTACGCGGAAGGGGCCGGAGCGTCAGCGAACGTACCGCGGCCACCGGCGCGTCCGCCGCGTCGGTCAGCTTCACCCCGGCCCGCCCGTCCGGTCCCGGAGCGATCCGCACCCGCAACCGCCGCGCGCCGGCCGTGTGCAGGCGCACTCCGCCGAAGGCGAACGGCAGGGACACCCCACCACCGTCCGTCCCGGCACGGTCCGCCGTGCGCCCGTCGAGCGCCAGGACGTGCAGCGCCGCGTCCAGCAGCGCCGGGTGCAGGACGAACCCCGGGCCACCCGCGTCCGGGAGCGGGGCCCCGGCGGCCTCGGGCAGCTCGACCTCGGCGTACAGCTCCTCCCCGAGCCGCCAGGCGGCGCGCAGGCCCCGGAAGGCAGGGCCGTAGCCCAGCCCGCTTCCGGCCAGCCGCTCGTACGGGTCGGCGTCCGGATCGCCGGAGTGCAGCGGCACCGCGCCCGGCGGCGGCCAGGGCGTGGCCCCGGCCCCGGTCGCGGCCGCAGCCACTCCGCGGTCCGCCGGCCGCTGCTCCGGCACGAGCGTCCCGGAGGCATGCCGATGCCAGGGCCGGTCACCCGCCGGCGTGTGCGGCCGGGCGTGGAAGAGCACGGTCCGCCGTCCCGCGCCGTCCGGCCCCGACACCTTCACCTGCAGCTCGACCGTGCCGTCCGCGGGCAGCGACAGCGGCGCGGTCAGGGCGAGCTCGTCCAGGACGGGCGTGCCCGCCGACTCACCGACGTGCAGGGCCATCTCCACGAAGGCGGCCGCCGGCAGCAGTACCGCCCCCGCCACCGCATGGTCGGCCAGCCAGGGCTGGTCGTGCACCGAGAGCAGCCCGCTCAGCAGCAGCCCGTCGTCGTCGGCCGTCGCGGTGCGGGACGACAGCAGCGGATGGACCGGGGCGTCCGGCGGGGGAGCGGACCGATGCCGCGGGGTGGCGTCGAGCCAGTACCGGCGGCGCTGGAAGGCGTACGTGGGCAGGGTGACGCGCCGCCCGCCGCGCCCGGCGAAGGCGGCCCGCCAGTCGACGGGCACGCCATGGGTGTGCAGCGCGGCCACAGCGTCGAGCAGGGCGTCCGCCTCCGGCCGCGCCCCGCGCAGGGTCGGCAGGACCAGCGGCGTCGGGGTCCGCTCGCCGGCGGGCGCTCCGTCCGTGCCCGGGCCCGCCGGCGCCGCTCCGGTCGCGGCGAGGCAGCTTCGGACCAGACCGGTGAGCACCCCGTCCGGCCCCAGCTCGACGTAGTGCGCCGCGCCCCGGTCCTGGAGATACGCCACCGAATCGGCGAAGCGGACCGGGCGGCGGACATGGCCCACCCAGAAATCCGGTGAGCTCAGCTCCTCCTCGGTGGCAGCCCGGCCGGATACGGCGCTGACCAGGGGAATGCGCGGCGCGGCGAAGGAGAGGCGCCGCACCACGTCCGCGAAGTCGGCCAGCATGGGTTCCATCCGCGCGGAGTGGAAGGCGTGGCTCACCCGCAGGGGCGTCGTGGACCGGCCCCGCTCCCGGAAGTACGCGACGGTCTCCCGCACCGCGGCCTCGTCCCCGGAGACGACCACCGAGGCGGGCCCGTTGACGGCGGCGATCTCCACCGCACGCCCTGTCCCGGCGAGTCGGGCGGCCACTTCGGCCACCTCGTCCGCGTCGGCGGCCACGGCGGCCATCGCACCGCCCGCAGGCAGCGCGTCCATCAGCCGGCCCCGGGCCGCCACCAGGGTGCAGGCGTCCGCGAGGGACAGCACCCCGGCGACATGCGCCGCGGTCACCTCGCCCACCGAGTGCCCGGCCACCAGGTCCGGGCGCACACCCCAGGCCCCGAGCAGCCGGAACAGGGCCGTCTCCAGGGCGAAGAGCGCCGGCTGCGCGAACCGGGTCGTGTGCAGGAGCGCGCCCGTCTGCGTGCCGGAGCCTGCGAACACGACGTCCCGCAGAGGCACCGGCAGCAGCGGGTCGAGCAGGGAGCAGGCCTCGTCGAACGACCGGGCGAAGCTCGGATGCAGTTCCCGGGACTCGTACAGCTCACGTCCCATGCCCACGCGTTGGCTGCCCTGGCCGGTGAAGAGCAGGGCCAGCGGGCCCTGGCGGCGGGACGTGCCCGTCCGCACCCCGGGCCGGCTTCTGCCCTCCGCCACCGCCCGCAGGGAGGCGAGCAGTTCCGCACGGTCCCGGGCCACCACCACGGCCCGGTGCTCGAAGGCCGTGCGGGTGGTGGCGAGCGAGTACCCGATGTCCACCGGGGCCGCGTCCGGATCGGCGGCCACCCGGTCGTACAGCCGCCGCGCCTGGGCCCGCAGCCCCGGCCCGCTCCTCGCCGACACCGCAACGGCCACGGACGCCGGCACCGCCCCGCCGTCGACGCGGCCGCTCCCGGCCCCGTCGTCCGCCACGGAAACCGGCGGCGGGGCACCCCGGTCCGCCGGGGCCTCCTCCAGCACCACATGGGCGTTGGTGCCGCTGATGCCGAAGGAGGACACCCCCGCCCGGCGCGGGCGGTCCGTCCTCGGCCACTCCACCTCCCGGGTCAGCAGCGCCAACCGTCCCGACGACCAGTCGACCCGGCCGGTCGGTTCGTCGGCGTGCAGCGTGCGCGGCAGCACGCCGTGCGCCATCGCCTGCACCGTCTTGATCACGCCCGCCACCCCGGCGGCGGCCTGGGTGTGACCGATGTTCGACTTCACCGAGCCCAGCCAGAGCGGACGCTCCCGCTCCTGACGCCCGTACGTCGCCAGAAACGCCTCCGCCTCGATGACATCGCCCAAGCGGGTGCCGGTGCCGTGCGCCTCCACCGCGTCGATGTCCCCGGGGGCCAGCCCCGCGTCCGCGAGGGCCTGCCGGATCACCCGCTGCTGCGCCGGGCCGTGCGGTGCCGTCAGCCCGTTGCTCGCCCCGTCCTGGTTCACCGCCGAGCCGCGCACCACGGCCAGCACCGGAAGCCCGGCGCGGCGCGCCTCGGACAACCGGCTCAGCAACAGCATGCCGGCGCCCTCCGCCCATCCCGTGCCGTCGGCGGACGCGCCGAACGCCTTGCAGCGGCCGTCCGGGGCCAGCGCCCGCTGCCGGCTGAACTCCACGAACGACGAGGGCCCCGACATCACCGTGACCCCGCCGGCCAGCGCGAAGGAGCACTCACCCCGGCGCAGCGCCTGCGCCGCCAGGTGCAGGGCCACCAGGGACGACGAGCACGCCGTGTCCACCGTGACGGCCGGACCCTCCAGGCCGAAGGTGTAGGCGATACGGCCCGAGGCGACGCTTCCGGCGCTGCCGATGCCGAGGTAGCCCTCGACGTGCTCGGGTACCTCTGTGAGGCGGCCGGCGTAGTCGCTGTACATCAGCCCGACGTACACCCCGGTCGACGAGCCGCGCAGGGTACGGGGAACGAGACCGGCGCGCTCGAAGACCTCCCACGCCACTTCGAGCAGCAGCCGGTGCTGCGGATCCATGGCCAGGGCCTCGCGGGGGGAGATGCCGAAGAAGCCGGGGTCGAAGCGGTCCACACCGGAGAGGAAGCCGCCCTCACGCACATACGTCCGGCCGGACCGCCCGGGATCCGGGTCGTACAGCGCCTCCGTGTCCCAGCCCCGGTCGGTGGGGAACGGACCGATGGCGTCCGTCCCGTCGGCCACCAGCCGCCACAGCTCCTCGGGGGAGGCCACGCCCCCGGGATAGCGGCAGGCCATCCCCACGATCACCACGGGATCGTCGTCCGGCCGGGCCACGCACCGGTGCGCGATCCCGGCGTCCGACGGTGCGGCGGCGCTCCGCGCACGGAGGTGGGCGGCGAGCGCGGCGGCCGTGGGGAAGTCGAAGGCGACGGCCTCGGAGAGCGGGAGGCCGGTCGCCGCCGACAACCGCTCCCGCAGCACCGTCGCCGTCAGCGAGTCCATGCCCAGATCGCGGAGCGCCGTTCCGGGCTCCACCGCCTCCGCCGCGCAACCGAGCACGGCCGCCGCCTCGTTCCGCACCAGGGCCAGCAGGTCCGACGACTCCCCGGCCGCCCCCGTGCCCAGCGTCCGTGCGGGCCGGCCGGCGAGGGCATGCCGCCGCACCTTCCCGGAGGCGGTACGGGGAACGCCCTCCACCTCGTACAGTTCGGCGGGCACCTTGAAAGCGGACAGTTCCGCACGACAGGCGGCGAGGATCGCCCCCCTGTCCAGTACACCGCTGCCCGGCGCGGGGACCAGATAGCCGACCGGCACCTCGCCGAAGACGGGGTGCGGGCGTCCGACCACGGCGGCGTCCGCCACCCCGGGCAGCCGCCGCAGCACCGCCTCCACCTCCGAGGGGTGGATGTTCGCCCCGCCCCGGACGATCAGCTCACTCACCCGGCCGGTGATCACGAGTTCGCCGGAGGCCTCGATCCTGGCCAGGTCGCCGGTGCGGAACCAGCCGTCGCGCAACACCTCGGCGGTGGCCTCCGGTCTGCCGTGGTAACCGGCCATGACCCCGGGTCCGCTCACCCACAACTCGCCCTCGCCGGCGTCCTGTCCGTCCGCGCCGCCGCCGACCCGGACCCGGACGCCGGGCAGCACCCGGCCGCACGACCCGGCCGCCGATGTGCCGCCCGGTGCCGCCATGGTGACCGGACCCGCCTCGGTACTGCCGTAGTGCTCCAGGTAGGGGACCCGGCAGATTTCCTCGAAGGACCTCCGGAACTCGGACCCCGCCGAAGCGCCCCCGCTGATGCAGCCCCGCAGCGCGGGCGTCCCGAGTCCGCCGCCGTCCCCGTCACCCTCCTCGCTCCGGACCGCGTCGAGCAGGGCCGAGTACGTCGTCGGCACCCCGCCGAGGAGGGTGTAGGGGGCGTCCGTACGGCGCAGTTCGCCGAGCACCTCCGCCACCGAGAACCGGGGCGGGAGCACGGCGCTCGCCCCGGTCGCGGTCACCCCGAGGACGCAGACCACCTGGCTCATGGCGTGGTGGAGGGGCAACGGCCACAGCACCCGGTCCCGTTCCGACAGACCGAGAACCCCGACGAGGCCCGCCGCGACCGGCGCGAGGCGGTTGCGCTGGGTGGACAGCACTCCCTTGGGGGTGCCGGAGGACCCGGAGGTGTAGAGCAGCCACGCCGTCTCGTCCAGCCCGAGATCGTCCCGGGCGGGCGTCCCCGGCTCCGTACCCGCCAGCTCCTCGTAGCGCAGAACGCCGCCCGCCGCCCCGGCCCCGTCCGCCGCCGCTCCGCAGTCCCCGGACGGCGGAGCGTCCCCGTCCTCCTCGCCGCCCTCGGCCACCACCACGATCAGCCCGGGGCGGGACAGCAGTCCCCGCAGGCGCGCCGGCCGGGCCTCATCGGTGATGAGCACGCGCGCACCGCAGTCGTCCAGCAGACGGGCCAGCTCCGCCCCCGAGCTCCCGGGATCCAGCGGCACGCCCACCCCGCTCGCCCGGGTGACGGCGAGCAGGCTCTCGACCGCCTCGACGCGGTTGCCGAGCAGGATGGCCACCCGTTCGCCCCGTGCCAGGCCGAGCCCCGCCACGTGGCCGGCCAGCCGTCCGGTTCTGCGTTCCAGGTCCCGGTAGGTCCGCCGCGTACGGCGGTCCTGGAAGGCGACCTTCTCCCCGAGTCGCCGGGCATGTTCCCGGAGCGACTCCGGCAGCGGCCTGATGGTGTCCGTGCCTGTACCCACTCGTTCCAACCCTCCCGTGGCCTCCTGGGGAAGATGGCGGTGCGGTCCGCCTGGTTCCCTGCCGGCAGCGGCGCCGCACGGTACCGGGAGGGTCTGTCGAACGAACGGCTCTGTCGCACATTCGGTGGTGACGGATCGTGAACGTGGGGCACCTCTGCCTCGCGTAGGGCGCGGCCGGCGTTCCGACCCCGACGTTTCGAGGCGAACGACAGCACACCGGGTCATCCGCCTCGTCGCGTCGCACGCTCACGGCCGGGCACCGAGCCGATCGGTCGATCCCCGTCCCCACCAGGCCCTCTCTTGCGGGTCCTGCCGGTCGGGCCCGCGTCGTCCTGACCGGCCATCACCCACGCCGATCGGCGGATGCCTCCGTGGCGCTCCCTCCGGAAGGGTCCCGCGGGGGAACTCGAGGACCGGGGGCACGGACCGAATGACTCGGCGACGGAAGGCACTCGGCGCCCGCGTGTCGACGGGTCCGCCGGGTGCCCGGGCCGTCGGCCGGGGAACAGCCGGGCCGTGCCGCGACTGCCGGCCGCCGGCGCCGGTCGCTCCCGGTACCGGACCGGTCAGGGATAGATCTTCTTGTTCTCGGCGAGCATGGTGACG
>NZ_JAPSKQ010000187.1:0-8876 GCF_031181555.1 Streptomyces sp.
GCGCCGACGGCCCGCCGGATGTGGGCGATGCACCGCTCGTCGGTGAACTCCTCCAGCGTCTCGCCGTGTTCGGGGTGCCAGGGGGCGTGGAACACCCAGTGCTCCCGGTTGTCCACCGGCAGCAGGGCTCCGTCGGCCTCCGGGTTGGTCAGGTAGCAGACGATGAACTTCCGGTCGCCGACGATGCCGGCGAGGTCGCGGGAGGAGAACGTGAGGCTCACGTTGTGGAACAGGTCGCCCGGGCCCTTCTGCCCGATGCCCAGCGACTCGCGGACGGGGCTGCGCGGGCCGTCGGCGGCGACGAGGTAGTCCGCCCGGATCGTGGTGTGCTCGCCGGTCTCCCGGCTCTTGACCAGCGCCGTCACACCCTCGGCGTCCTGCTCGAAGGACATCATCTCCATCCCGAAGCGCAGGTCCCCGCCGAGCTCGCGGGCTCCCTCGAGGAGCACCGGCTCCAGGTCGTTCTGGCTGCACAGGCACCACCCGCTGGGGCTGAAGCGGGCGAGCTTGCCGCCGGGGTCGATCTCCTGGAGCAGCCACTCGCCGGCGTCGCCCACCAGGCTCGGGGTCTGCAGGATGCCGTGGTTCTCGGCCAGGACCGACGCGGCCCGGCCGATGCGCTGCTCGAGCCCGGCCGTCCGGAACAGCTCCATGGTGCGTACGTTGTTCCCCCGTCCGCGCGGGTGGATCGACGTGCCCGCGTGGCGTTCGACGAGCATGTGCGGCACGCCGAGGCGCCCCAGGAACAGGGACATGGACAGGCCCACCAGAGAGCCGCCGACGATGAGGACCGGCGTGCGGTGATCCGCCTCGCCGGCCGTATCCGATCGATTCATTGAAACGCCTCCAGCATCGCCCTCGACGGGCTGGGGAAAGGGACGCACCTTTCATGCCCGGTGCGGACCGGTTCGCGTCCCGGCGGCACCCGGATGGCGCGCGGTTCACCCACCTGCCCCGTGTCGCTCGCGCACACCGGAAAGTCGCGTCAACGATCGACTCATGGCGACCCCGGCCCTTCGGACACGGCGGTCGTTCCTGACCTTCCGAAGAAGAGGAGAGGTGCGCCGGAATGACCATGTCGGCACGCGTATCGCAGTCGGCGTTCGACGGCTCGAGGCTGCGGGTGATCCTGCTGCTCGACCTGTACGAGGGGGCTCAGGAGCAGTTCCTCGACGCGTACGAGCACATGCGCAACAAGGTCGCGTCCGTCCCCGGCCACATCAGTGACCAGCTGTGCCAGTCGATCGAGAACCCCTCGCAGTGGCTGATCACCAGCGAGTGGGAGAGCGCCCTGCCGTTCCTCGCCTGGGTGAACAGCGAGGAGCACATCGAGCTCGTCCGGCCGATGCACAGCTGCGTACGGGACACCCGGTCGATGCGCTACAGCATCCTCCGCGAGACCCACCCGAAGCGGCCGCTCACCCCCGAGGCCGCGAAGACGGGCCTCCAGAAGACGGCCCGCGTGGGCGCCGGTGTGACCCGCCACGCCCTCACCTTCACCGTCAAGCCGGGCACCGAGTCCAAGGTCGTGGACATCCTGGCCAACTACGAGGCGCCCGAGACGCGGATCAACGGCGTCACGCGACTGCACCGCACCTCCCTCTTCATGCACGGCAACCGCGTCGTGCGGGCCGTGGAGGTGAAGGGCGACCTGCTGGCCACGCTGTGCCACGTGGCCAGTCAGCCCCAGGTACAGGCCGTGGAAGAGGCCATCAACCCCTACCTGGAGCATGACCGGGACCTGAGCGACTCCGACTCCGCGCGGGTGTTCTTCACCCGGGCGGCGCTCCCGGCCATGCAGCACGTGGTGTCCGGTCGCCCGCAACCCGACCACCTGCGGCGGCACATGCTGTACTACCCGGCCGTGGCGGGCCGCGGCCTGGAGCTGGCCCGGTTCCTCGCCCACCAGGACGAGGCCGCGGCGGACGACCCGGACAGCCCGGTGTACGCGAGCACCGTCTTCCAGCGCGACGACATCGTGACCCGCATGATCGACGTCACCGGCGAACTCGATCTCGACCCGGTCTCCGCCCTCGGCATCAAGGGCCCGGGCAAGGCGGCCGAGCTGGAGCGGCTCCTGGACGGCGCCGCGATCGGCGTCGAGGGCTCCCTGGACTCGGAGCGCAACCTCAACCGGCTCCTGGCACACGCCGACATGATGCCCGTCACCGACCGCAGCTCTGCGGATTCCTGACGGTCGACCGCGGTGACGTCCGCGGCCGTGTCCGTCTCGGCCTCACCGCTCCCATCCGGAGGTATCAACCATGTCCAAGCAGCATCCACGCATCGTGGACCTGAGCGAGACGGAACCCAACCGAAGGCGCGGAGGTGACCTCAGGACCCTGCTCACACCGGCCACCGTGGGATCCACCAGCGGTTTCATGGGCCTGGCCATCATCCAGCCCGGCGAGCGCATCGGCGAGCACTACCACCCGTACTCCGAGGAGTTCGTGTACGTCGTCAGCGGCGCGCTCGAGGTGGACCTGGACGGCGAGCCGTTCCCGCTCCGGGCCGACCAGGGGCTGATGATCCCGGTCGACATGCGGCACCGCTTCCGCAACGTCGGCGACCAGGAGGCCCGCATGGTCTTCCACCTCGGTCCGCTCGCCCCGCATCCGAGCCTCGGCCACGTCGACACCGAGGAGACCGAAGGCGCGGCGGCCGGGCCGCAGTTGACGGTCGGCGGGCCGGAGCACGGCCGGCCGTCCGAGCCCAGTGGAGCCATAAAATGACCCGGCGAGTGGCCGTCACCGGTGTAGGCGTGGTCGCTCCCGGCGGCATCGGCGCACCGGCCTTCTGGGACCTCCTCGCGGCCGGCCGCACCGCGACGCGCGGCATCTCCCTGTTCGATCCGGCGGGGCTGCGCTCACGCATAGCCGCCGAGTGCGACTTCGACCCGTACGAGCACGGCCTGGACGCGGACCTGTGCCAGCACGCGGACCGGTACATCCAGTTCGCCGTGGTCGCCGCCGGGGAGGCCGTCCGCGGCGCCGGGCTCGACGTCGGGGCCGGGGACCCGTGGCGCACCGCCGTCTCCCTGGGCAGCGCGGTCGGCGGCACCACCCGCCTGGAGCACGACTACGTGCTGGTCAGCGAGCACGGGAAACGCTGGGACGTCGACCACCGGGCGGCCGGGCCGCAGCTGCACCTGGCGTTCCAGCCGAGCACGCTCGCCTCGGTCGTCGCCGAGCGGTTCGGCGCCCGGGGCCCGGTGCAGACGGTCTCCACCGGCTGCACCTCCGGGCTCGACGCGGTCGGCTACGGCTTCCACACCATCGCCGAGGGCCGGGCCGACGTCTGCATCGCGGGGGCGTCGGACTCGCCGATCTCCCCGATCACGATGGCCTGCTTCGACGCCATCAAGGCGACCTCGCCCAACAACGACGACCCCGAGCACGCCTCCCGGCCGTTCGACGCCCACCGCGACGGCTTCGTGATGGGCGAGGGCGCGGCCGTGCTCGTCCTGGAGGAGTACGAGCACGCCCGGGCCCGCGGCGCGGAGGTCCTCTGCGAGATCAGCGGCTACGCCACCTACGGCAACGCCTACCACATGACCGGTCTGACCAGTGAGGGACTGGAGATGGCCCGGGCGATCGACACCACGCTCGACCAGGCCCGGATCGATCCCACACGGATCGACTACGTCAACGCGCACGGCTCCGGCACCCGGCAGAACGACCGGCACGAGACGGCCGCGGTGAAGCGGTCCCTGGGCGCGCACGCGTACGACACGCCCATGAGCTCCATCAAGTCGATGGTGGGGCACTCACTGGGCGCGATCGGCGCCATCGAGGTGGTCGCCTGCGTCCTCGCGCTGCAGCACCAGGTCGTGCCGCCGACGGCGAACTACGAGACCCCAGACCCGGAGTGCGACCTGGACTACGTGCCGCGCACCGCCCGCCCGCGGAAGCTGAGGAACGTGCTCTCCGTCGGCAGCGGTTTCGGCGGCTTCCAGTCCGCGGTGCTGCTGACCGGGCCGGGCGGGAGGACACGATGAGCACTCAGCGCCCCCGGCGCGCGGCCGTCACCGGCATAGGTGTGATCGCGCCCAACGGACTGCGGACCGACGCCTACTGGAAGTCCGTCAGCGAAGGCGTCCCCGTACTGGACCGGATCACCCGCGAGGGCTGCGGCCACCTGCCGCTCCGCGTCGCGGGCGAGGTCCGGGCGTTCGACGCGACGGCCCTCATCGAGGACAGGTTCCTGGTCCAGACCGACCGGTTCAGCCACTTCGCGATGGCCGCGGCCGCCCTCGCCCTCGACGACGCCGGCCTCGGCAGCGGTGATCCCGCGGAGCCGTTCTCCGTCGGCGTGGTGACCGCCGCCGGTTCGGGCGGCGGCGAGTTCGGCCAGCGCGAGCTGCAGAAGCTGTGGGGACAGGGCTCGAAGTTCGTCGGCCCGTACCAGTCCATCGCCTGGTTCTACGCGGCGAGCACCGGCCAGATCTCCATCCGCGGCGGCTTCAAGGGGCCGTGCGGGGTGGTGGCGAGCGACGAGGCGGGCGGTCTCGACTCCCTCGCGCACGCGGCCCGCGCGGTGCGGCGCGGCACCGGCACGATGATCGTGGGCGCCGCGGAGGCGCCTCTCGCCCCGTACTCGATGGTGTGCCAGCTCGGCTACCCCGAGCTCAGCACCGTCGACGACCCCGACCGTGCCTACCGCCCGTTCACCGCGGACGCCTGCGGCTTCGTTCCCGCCGAGGGCGGCGCCCTGCTCGTCGTCGAGGACGAGGACCGGGCCCGGGAGCGCGGGGTGCCCGTCCGGGCCACCGTGGCCGGTCATGCCGCCACCTTCACCGGAGCCTCCCGCTGGGAGGAGTCCCGGGAGGGTCTCGCCCGTGCGATCCGCGGCGCCCTCGACGAGGCGGGCTGTGCCCCGGAGGAGGTCGACGTGGTGTTCGCGGACGCCCTGGGCGTCCCGGAGGCGGACCGCGCCGAGGCGCTGGCGATCGCCGACGCCCTGGGCGCGCACGGCACCCGCGTGCCCGTCACCGCGCCCAAGACCGGCATCGGGCGCGCCCACTGCGCGGCGCCCGTGCTCGACACGGTGGCCGCGGTGCTCGCCATGGAACACGGTCAGGTGCCGCCCACGCCCAACGTGTCCGACATCTGCCACGACCTCGACCTGGTGATGTCGCGCGCTCGCCCCGCCGAGCTGCGCACCGCCCTCGTCCTCAGCAGAGGACTGATGGGCTCCAACGCGGCGCTGCTCGTGCGCCGCGGCGGCGAATCCGCCCGGTAGGACGGGCGGGGAAGGAGCAGTCCCCCATGATCACCACCGAAGTGACCTTCGACGAACTGGCCGCCCTGATGAAGAAGGCGGCCGGCGTCACCGTCGACCCCCAGGAACTGCGGCAGGCCGCACAGTCCCCCTTCGACTCCTTCGGCCTCGACTCGCTCGGCCTGCTCGGCATCGTCGGCGAGCTGGAGAACCGGTACGGCCGGTCGCTTCCCCCCGACTCGGAGCGCTGCAAAACGCCCCAGGAGTTCCTGGACCTCGTCAACACCACCCTCACGGCTGGAGCCTGAAAGTGGCCGGACACACCGAGAACAGCATCACCATCGACGCTCCCTTCGACCTCGTCTGGGAGATGACCAACGACCTCGAGAACTGGCCGAACCTCTTCAGCGAGTACGCCTCCGTCGAGGTGCTCTCCCGCGAGGGCGACACGACGACGTTCCGGCTGACCATGCACCCGGACGAGAACGGGAAGGTGTGGAGCTGGGTCTCGGAGCGCACCCCGGACCGCCGGAAGCGGACCGTGCGCGCCCGCCGCGTCGAGACGGGTCCCTTCGCGCACATGGACATCCTGTGGGAGTACGCGCAGCTGCCGGACGGCGTCCAGATGCGCTGGATCCAGGACTTCGCGATGAAGCCCGACGCCCCGGTCGACGACGCGTGGATGACGGACAACATCAACCGCAACTCCCGCACGCAGATGGCCCTCATCCGGGACCGGATCGAGCAGATCGCCCGCGAGCGCGAGGACGCGTCCGTCGCGTCCTCCCGCTGAGCGCCGGCCAGGAAGGACGCACCCGATGCACCACGCCCTCATCGTCGCCCGGATGGCGCCCGGTTCGGCGCCGAAGATCGCCGACGTGTTCGCCGCCTCCGACCGGGGCGAACTGCCCCACCTGGTCGGCGTCAGCCGGCGCAGCCTCTTCCAGTTCGGTGACGACGTCTACCTGCACCTCATCGAGGCCGAGCAGGACCCGGCGCCCGCCATCGCGAAGGTGGCCTCGCACCCCGAGTTCCGCAGCATCAGCGAGCAGTTGGAGGCGTACGTCAGTCCGTACGACCCCGCCACCTGGCGCAGCCCGAAGGACGCCATGGCGCAGTGCTTCTACCGCTGGGAGCGCGGCGCCGGCTCCTGAACGGAGCGCTCGGTGAACAACTCCGAGGCCGCCGGTCCCGCGTCAGTCGCGGAGCCGGCGGCCTCGGGGTGGGCCGCGTGTGCGGGTCAGCCGGGGACGGTGCACTCGAAGGCGTGGAGATAGGCGTTGACCGGCTGGATCCCCTGGATGTCCAGACCCGCGTCGGTCAGGCGGTCGGTCATGCTCTGCCGGGTGTGCTTCGCGCCGCCGACGTTGAGGAGCAGCAGCAGGTCCATGGCGGTGGTGAACCGCATCGACGGGGTGTCGTCCACCAGGTTCTCGATGACGACGACCCGGGCCCCGGGACGCGCCGCCCCGCGGACGTTGGCCAGGGCCCTGCGGGTGCTGTCGTCGTCCCACTCCAGGACGTTCTTGATGAGGTACACGTCCGCCCGGACGGGGACGTCCTCGCGGCAGTCCCCGGCGACGACCTCGGCGCGGTCGGCGAGCGCGCCGCCCTCGCGCAGCCGCGGGTCGGCGTTCTCGACGACGCCCGGCAGGTCGAGCAGGGTGCCGTGGAGGTGGGGGTACTTCTCCAGGAGGCCGGCCAGGACGTGCCCCTGGCCGCCCCCGATGTCCACGACCGAGGAGGCGTCGTCGAGGTCGAGCAGCCGGGCGACGTCGCGCGCGGACTGCTCGCTGGACGTCGTCATGGCCCGGTTGAACACGTGCGCGGACTCGGGGGCCGCCTCGTTGAGGTACTCGAAGAACTCCCGGTCGTACACGTCCTCGAAGACGCCTCGGCCGGAGCGCACGGCCTCGTCGAGCAGCGGCCAGACGTTCCAGGTCCACGGCTCGGTGCACCACAGGGCGATGTAGCGCAGGCTGTGCGGATCGTCCTCGCGCAGCAGCCGGGACATCTCGGTGTGCTCGAACGTGCCGTCGGGGTTCTCGGCGAAGACGCCCTGGCAGGCCAGCGCGCGCAGCAGCCGCCGCAGGGTGTGCGGCTGGGTCTTCACCGCCGCCGCCAGGTCGTCCACGGTCATGGGAGTGTCGTCCAGCGCGTCCGCCACGCCCAGGCGGACGGCCGCGCGTACGGCGGCGGCGCACGCCGCCCCGAATACGAGCTCCCGCAGCCGCATGGGCGGCGGGGGAGCCGGATCAGCGGTCGTCATCCGTTGCCTCGCTTCTGCTGTCGTGCTCTCTGTGGGGGTGGGAGGACGGGGCGGACGGGCCGGTCAGCACATTCCTGCGGGCTCGGAGAGCGTGCAGGTGTTGCGGCTGAACGTGTTGGTCTTGGCGGTGTCCCGGTCGGCCAGGTCCGCCGGGCTGTTGCCCGTCACCAGGTTGTCGCGGATCTCGTTGCGCTCGTTGGGCGCGCCGACGAGGCTCTTGAAGAGCACGATGCCGCCGGACAGCGGGGACGTGCCCTTGTTGTTCTCGACCCGGTTCCAGGCCACCAGCGTCTCCTCGGCGCCGGTGAGGACGATGCCCGAGCCCTGGAGGAAGGGCAGCCGCGGCGTCTTGGGGCAGTACTTGTTGTTGGCGTGGATGTGGTTCCGCGTCACGCTCAGCGCGCCGGCGCGCGGCTCGGACTCGTCGCCCACCACGAACACGGCGGCGCAGTTTCCGGTGGCCTCGTTGCGGTCGACGGTCAGGTTCCGCAGCCGCCGCACGGTGACGCCGACCCGGTTGTCGGCCATCCGGTTGTGCTGGATCACGGTCTTCCCGGCGTCCCGGGCACCTTCCTCGGTGTCGGTGGTGTTGGCCACGAACAGTCCGGCGTCGCCGTTCTTCTCGACGGCGTTGTGGGTGAGCACGCTGCGTACGGAGCGCTCCTCGGCGATGCCCCACTGGCCGTTCTTCTCGGCGGTCACCTGCTGGACCTTCAGCCGGTCGGTCCCGGTGGCCCACAGCCCGTTCTTCTCGAAGCCCCGCAGCGTCAACGAGCGTACGGTGACCCGCTCGACGGGCTTCTTGTCGGTGCCGGTCACACAGATGCCGTTCCCCGCCTTGGCGCAGGCGCTCCTGCCGGAGTCCGTGCCGGGCACCAGGACGGTGCGGTGGGCGCCGTGACCGCGCAGGGTCAGGTTCGACACGGTGATGTCGACGCTCTCCTTGTGGGTTCCGGGTGCGAGGAGGACGGTGTCCCCCGGCTTCGCGGCGTCCACGGCTTTCTGGATCGATTCCCCGGGCTGCACGCGGTGCACGGTCGGGGCGTCGGTCGAGGGTGCGGCACCCAGCCCCGCGGCCACGGCGGCGGTGGCGCACGCGAGATACGCGATGTGTCGTCTGGTCATGTGCCGAAGCTATGAGCGGGGGTTGCGCCCCGCCACCGGTGATCACCCAGGCGGGCAGGTGCGGCGGCCGGCGCGACACGCCGGAGGCCGCGGCGGGCCGGCCCTGGGCCGGATGCCCGATGCCACCGCGGAGTTCGTGGACCGCGGTGTCCGTGCCGGGCGACGGGACGGCCTTCGGCGTGATCCGCGCCCTGCGCGAGCTCGGCGACGGCATCCGTGATGCTCGATCCTGCTCGGAAGTGCTTCCTATCGAGCACGTATT
>NZ_JAPSKQ010000187.1:8976-11094 GCF_031181555.1 Streptomyces sp.
CGTGGACCGCGGTGTCCGTGCCGGGCGACGGGACGGCCTTCGGCGTGATCCGCGCCCTGCGCGAGCTCGGCGACGGCATCCGTGATGCTCGATCCTGCTCGGAAGTGCTTCCTATCGAGCACGTATTGACATGTATCCGCCGAGCCCGCAGAGTCGTGCCCCGACAGTTCCCACCGTCCCGGCAGTGCACCGGCAGTGATGCAAGCCACCCCATCGAGGAGTGTTGCCGTCATGTCCGAAACTCCCGCTGTCTCCCGCCGACTGCTCCTGGGCGGAGCCGTCGCCACCGGCGCGCTCGCGGCCGGGATGACCGCCGCCCCGGCCGCGTCGGCCGCGTCCGGACAGGCGCCCCGCCGCAGACCCGGACAGAAGTCGATGATCGGCGTACCGTTCGACGTCCACAGAACCGTCCGCGTCGGTGTGATCGGCCTGGGCAACCGGGGCGGAGGCATGATCACGGGCTGGGCGGCCGTCCCCGGCTGCACCGTGACCGCCGTCTGCGACATCCGCGCCGACCGCGCGAAACGCGCCGCCGACCGCCTGGCGGGCAAGGGCGCGCCGCGCCCCGCCGAGTACGGCGGCTCCGCCGGCTCCTACGCCCGGATGCTCGAGCGCGACGACATCGACCTGGTGTACGTCGCCACGCCGTGGGAGTTCCACCACGAGCACGGCAGAGCGGCGTTGCTGAGCGGCAGGCACGCCGTGGTGGAGCTTCCCGTCGCGACCGAGCTGCGTCAGCTGTGGGACCTCGTCGACACCTCCGAGCGCACCCGCAGGCACCTGCTCCTCGCGGAGAACTGCAGCTACGGCCGCAACGAACTGGCCATGCTCAGGATGGCGCACGCCGGTCTGTTCGGAGACATCACCAACGGTCACGGCGGCTACCTCCACGACCTGCGCGCACTGCTCTTCTCCGACACCTACTACACCGACTCCTGGCGGCGGCTGTGGCACACCCGCAGCACCGCGTCCCTCTACCCGATGCACGGGCTGGCCCCGATCGCGGCGGCCATGGACATCAACCGCGGCGACCGGATGACCACGCTGCGCGCCACCGCGACCGCCCCGAAGGGACTGGCCGACTACCGCGAGCGCTTCGTCCCCCGGGACCACCCGTCCTGGAAGGAGACGTACATCAACGGTGACCTGATCACCTGCATGATCGAGACGGAGAAGGGCCGGATCATCCGGGCCGAGCACGACGTGAGTTCGCCCCGGCCGTACAGCCGGATCAACACCCTCGCCGGCAGCCGCGGGATCGTCGAGGACTACGCGGGGCCCGCCCCGACCGGCGCGCGCGTCTACGTCGAACCGGACCACAGCGGTCACGCGTGGCGCGACTTCGCCGACTACCGCAAGGAGTTCGACCACTGGCTGTGGCGGAAGGTCGGCGACGACGCCGCGAACAACGGCGGCCACGGCGGCATGGACTACGTCCTGCAGTGGCGCACGGTCCAGCTGATGCGCGCCGGACTGGTGCCCGACATCGACGTCTACGACTCCGCGGCCTGGTGCGCGGCGATCCCTCTGAGCGCCGCGTCCCTGGCCAGGAAGGGACGCCCGGTCGAGATCCCCGACTTCACCCGGGGCGCCTGGGCCGACGCGCGGCGGCCCGGACTCGACTCGGCTCCCACCGAGATGCCGCCCGTCGGCTGAGCGCGGCCGGGAGCCCCGGGGTCACCGTCGCCGGGACCTCGCGGACACGGGACCGCGAGGCACCGGCGGCGGCCCGGCCGAGGAGAGCCGGCGGCGGCCCGGCCGAAGGGAGCCGGCGGACGACCGGGCCGGCCTTGAGGTGCCGGCAGAGCCTGTACCGGACGAACCGCCGGGCCGCGTGCGCGCGCACTCCCACCGCCGCGGCCGCTTCCGCCGTTCCGTGCCATGAACCACGCGACCGGCATCCACGCCTTCGTCCGGCGGTTCCGTCAGGAGGCGACGGCGGAACTCGGGCAGCGGGAGACGGATCCGCCGGAAGCCCACGCGGCCGGCGTCCCGGCCGCGACGCGCTGCGCCGATTCGAGTACGGGGAGGAGAGCACCCTCGCCTGACGGGGCGGAGGTGATCCTGAAGTCCCGCCGCTCCCGGGCGATCCGCTCACCGGCCGTTCCGCCGGTCCCG
>NZ_JAPSKQ010000035.1:0-6451 GCF_031181555.1 Streptomyces sp.
CTGGAGCGCTCCCGCGATCTCCACGGGCTGCACCTCGGACTTGAACACCTTGGCGAAGGTGCCGTTGACCAGACCTTCGAGACGCTGCTCGAACTTCTTCAGGACTCCCATGGGGCACCTCCTCCGTCGCTGCCGTCCTGTGTACTGCCCCGTGCACCGTGTCGTGCACCGTCTGCCTGGTACTGCGTTTACCTGGTACTGCTTACTGATCGTATCCACGCGCCGGTCGATCGGCTGGTTCCCCCTGCCCGCCCGGCCGACGGATGTCGACGCCTGACGAAGTTCCCTCCGGGGCTCCTCTTCGAACTCCTTCGGCCGTGCCGGTGCGCGTCGTTCTGCCATGGATCGTAGAGGGGGCCGCAGACCAGTGTCCCGCACCCGGCTGTGGACTCCGTCCGGCTCCCGGGGAGACGGGGGCCACCGGTACGAGGTTGATACGAGATGAGGTTCCGGTCGGTACGCGCGCGGGGCGGCGACGCCTCCGGCCGGCCGGGCGCGGGCGGGTGCCGGGCGGGCCCGGCGGGCGCGGGAGCGCTGCTCAGGACGGGTGAGGGGCGGGGCCGGGGAAAGGGATGTGAATCCACCCCGACCAGCGTGCTAATGTTCTGGATGTCGGAAGGCGCCGCCCCCAAGGGACGGAGCCCGAGGACACACCCAATGCGCGGGTGGCGGAATAGGCAGACGCGCTGGATTCAGGTTCCAGTGCCCGCAAGGGCGTGGGGGTTCAACTCCCCCCTCGCGCACACCGTCGGACGGGCGGCATCCATCGGATGCCGCCCGTTCCGCGTGTCCGGGGCGGGAACGGCGGTCGCCGCTGTGAGGAACATCTCATGATCGTTTCCGTCGCCGCGGGCCGGGCCGTACCCCCGCCGGGGCGCCGTCACTCCCGTGCGCCGGCCGATTCCACCGCGCGCCTGCGCAGGGCGAGAGCGGCGGGGACGACGGCGGACACCACGGCCGACAGGGCGCAGGCGGCCACGACGACGCCGAGGGCCGTCCAGGGCAGCGCGATGGTGCCCGGGGCCGACAGCAGGCCCAGCGCGGCCCGCATCCCGGCCAGGTTGAGCCCGGCGACCAGGAGGCCCAGCAGTCCGCCGACCGCGACCACCAGCAGCGCCTCGGCCGCCACCAGCCGCAGCACCTGCCCGTGGGTGGCCCCGGCCAGCCGCAGCACGGCCAGGTCGCGCACCTGGTCGGAGGTCGCCATGACCATCGTGTTCACCAGGGAGATGCCCGTGTACAGGAGGGCGATGCCGAGCACCAGCAGGAGGCCGAGCCGGGTCGTGCGGTCGGTCCCGGGGTGGGTGGCCGCGATCCACCGCTCCCGGGTGAACACCTCCCCGCCGAGGGAACGCACCGCCTCGCGCAGCCCGGCGGCCACGGCGTCGGAGTCCGCCCCGCCCGCCAGGGCGACGTCGACCCGGCCGACGGCCGCGCCGGGGGCGTTGGCCGGGGTGACGTAGACGCCGTTGTCGCCCGTGCCGGTGGTCATCACCGCGGCGATCCGCAGCGTCCTGCGCGTGCCGTCGCCGAGCCACACCCGGACCCGGTCGCCCACGGTGTGCCGCTCCCACTCCTCGTTGACGACGATCGAGCCGTCGTCGAGGTCGGCCACCCGGCCGGCGGCCAGCGGCAGCCGCGTGGTGGCCGCCAGCGCCTCGGGTTCGACGGCGCGCGCCTCGGACCTGACGAGGGCCACACCCTCCTCGAGGACGTACACGGCGCTCGACGCGGTCGTGGACACCTCGGCGCCGGGCACGGCGCGCAGCCTGTCGAGCGTCTGCGCGTCGAACCCCGTGTCGCCCGGGGCGGTGACGACGAAGGCGGCGGCGGTCCGCTCCCGGATCTCGGCCGCCTTCGCCTCGTCCAGCGTCGCGGTGGCGCCCAGCAGGGAGCCCGCGAGGGCGACCGTGACCAGGACCGGGGCCGCGATCGCGGCGGTGCGGCGCACCCCCGCCGCGGCGTTCTCCCGGACCAGCATGCCGCCGGCGCCCGGCAGCCGGGCGGGCAGCCAGGCGAGCAGCCGGGTCAGCGGGCGCACCACGGCCGGCGCGAGCAGCGCGACCGCGGTGATCAGCAGCATCGGCCGGCTCACGTACGTCTTGCGGTGCAGCAGGTCGCCCGGGTCGCCGGCCAGGGCGACGCCGAGGGTCACCACGGCGGCCAGCAGCAGACCCGCGCCGAACAGCAGGCGGCCCCGGGTCATCACCCCGGTGTCCGCCGACGCCTCGCGCAGCGCCTGGACGGGCCCGGTGCGGCCCGCCCGCCAGGAGGCGGCCACCGCACCGCACAGGGCGACGAGCAGGCCCGTCCAGAAGGCCATGTGGTACGGCCAGGTGTGGTCGCCGATGGCGAACCAGGACGGTGCCAGACCGCCGTCGACCACCCGGTCGGCCAGTGCGGGCGCGCCGTACGCGCCGAGCACGCAGCCGGCGGCCGACGCCAGGACACCCACCGGCGCGGCCTCGGCGAGCACCATCCGGCGGATCTGGCCGGGCGTGGCGCCGGCGGTGCGCAGCAGGCCGAACTCGCGGCGCCGCTGGGCGACGGCGAAGGCGAAGGTGGAGGCCACCACGAACACCGACACGAACGCGGTGACGCCGCCGGCCGTACCGAACAGGGCGTTCATCGCGGTCAGGGCCTCGCCGTCCCGGTCGGGGTCGGCGTCGGCGTACCGGCGCGCGTTCCCGGTCAGGACCTCGGCGCCGCTGCCGCGCACCGCGTCCCGTACGGCCGCCGGGTCGGCGTCGACGGCCAGCTGGACGGAGGCGGGGGACAGCCGGGCGGCCTGCGCGTCGGTGTAGAACACGGCGTTCTCGAAGCCGCGGTCGGTGACGGTGCCGACCACCCGCACGGTGCCGCGGTCGGTGCGCACGCTCCGGCCGGGCTCCGCCCAGTCGCCGGTGGTCACGACCTCCCCGGCGGCACGCGGGGCGCGCCCCGCCTCGATCTCGTACGGGGCGAACGCGGCCGTGGACCAGGGGTGGCCCACCAGGTCGTCCGGCCCGCCCGCCGCCCGTACGGCGAAGGACCGGTCCGGCACGACGGTGCCGAGCCGCTCCAGCTTCGCGACGGTCGCGGCCGGTACCCCGCGCGGCACGGCGAGCTCATGGGTGCGGTCGCCGACCGGGGTCGGCACGCGCAGGGTGTCCTGCCCCCTGACCACGACCGGCGCGGCCGCGAACCGCTCCGGACGCCGCTCGGGCGCGTCCAGTGACGAGGCGAGCGCCAGGCCCGTGACGGCGAGCAGCGCGACCCCCAGCGACAGGGCGACGAAGCTGCCGGTGAAGGTGACCCAGCGGGTGCGCAGGGTGCGCAGGGCGACGCTCAGCACGGCACGCCCCCCAGCCCGGTCATGCGGGCGGCGATGTCGTCGGCGCCCGCCCCGGCGAGCTCGCCGTCGACCCGGCCGTCGACGAGGAAGACCACCCGGTCCGCGCGGGAGGCGGCGACGGGGTCGTGCGTCACCATGACGACCGTCAGGCCCTCGCGGTCGACCATGCCGCGCAGCAGCGCCAGCACCTCGCGGCCGGTCCGCGAGTCCAGCGCACCGGTCGGCTCGTCGCCGAACAGCACCTCGGGACGGGTGATCAGGGCGCGGGCCAGGGCCACGCGCTGCTGCTGGCCGCCGGACAGCTGCGCCGGCCGGTGCCGGGCCCGCTCGGCCAGGCCGACCTGTTGCAGCACCTCGCGGACCCGGGCCCGGGGCACGCGCCGGCCGGCCAGGCGCAGCGGCAGCGCCACGTTCTGCTCGGCGGTCAGCGACGGCAGCAGGTTGAACGCCTGGAAGACGAACCCGATCCGCTCGCGGCGCAGCAGGGTCAGCCCGGTCTCGTTCAGTCCGGTCAGTTCGGTACCGCCCACGGTGACCGAGCCCGACGTGGGCCGGTCCAGGCCGGCGGCGCACTGCAGGAGGGTCGACTTGCCCGAGCCGGAGGGGCCCATGACGGCGGTGAAACCGCCGCGCGGGACGGAGAGGGTCACGTCGTCGAGCGCCGTCACCGCGCTCTCCCCCGATCCGTACCGCCGGCTCACGCGGCGCAGGGTGAGCGCGTCACCGTTCGTCCGGGCCGTCCCGCCCATGTGTCCCCCCACTGCCCTGTCACCTGTCCTTCTGTCCGTTCCGGGCCGGTTGTTCCGGGCCGGTCGCTCCGGACCGTCCGCTTCGGCCGCTCCGGGCCGGCCGTGTGGCTCCACGAAACCGTCCGGGGGCCGGCCGGCGCAGTACGGCGGGGGTGAGACCTGGGGTAGGGCCAGGCATACCCCCGGCCCTCCCACCAGGCCCATGGCCCCGGGCGGCGCGGGCTCCTACGGTGATCCGCATGCAGCCCCGCAATCCCTGGCAGGCCATGGCCCGCCCCGGCTACCTGCTGTCGCCGTGGCCGTGGCGCTCGGCCGGATACCTCCTCACCGGCGTCGTGACCGGGGTCCTCGTGCTCGTGGGTCTCGTGACCTCGGTGGCGGTCGGCGGTGTGCTCGCGCTCGCGCTGGTGGGGCTGCCACTGCTGTGCGCCGCGGCCCTCGCGGGCGTCCCGGTGGCCCGGCTGGAGCGGCTCAGGCTGCGCCTGGTCGACCGGGATCCGGCGTACGACCTGCACCGACCGCCCGCCGCCCCCGGCCTGCGGGCCTGGCTGACCACCCGGGTGCGGGAACGGGCCACCTGGCGGGAGCTCGGCCACGCCCTGCTGTGCGCGGGTCTGCTGTGGCCGGTCGACGCCCTCGCGCTCACGGTCGCCCTGCTCCTGCCGCTGGGCACGGCCGCCACCCCGTTGCTGATGGCCACGGCCGGAGACGGCCGGGAGGCCAAGGTGCTCAAGCTGTGGACGGTCACCACCTGGCCGACGGCGTTCGGAGTCGCCGTGCTGGGGCTGCTGCTGACGGCCCTCGGCGCCTACCTCCTGGGCGTGGCCGCCGGCGCACGCGCCGGGCTGACCCGGCTGCTGATCGCCCCGCGTGACGGGGACCTGGGTGCCAGGGTGGTCGAACTGGCCCGTTCCCGCGTGCGGTTGGTCGACGCCTTCGAGGCGGAGCGGCGGCGCATCGAGCGCGATCTGCACGACGGGGCCCAGCAGCGGCTGGTGGCGCTGACGATGACGCTGGGCCTGGCCCGCCTGGACGCACCGCCGGGGCCGCTCGCCGATCAGCTCGCCAAGGCCCACGAGGAGGCGGGCAAGGCGCTCCAGGAGCTGCGCGAGCTCGTCCACGGCATCCATCCCAAGGTGCTCGCCGACTACGGCCTGGAAGCCGCCGTCGCCGACGCCGCCGACCGCTCCGCCGTGCCCGTCGACGTGGAACTGGAGCTGCCCGGCAGGCTGCCCCGGGCGGTGGAGGCCGCCGCGTACTTCGTGGTGTGCGAGGCGCTCGCGAACGTCGCCAAGCACAGCGGGGCCCGTCGGGCGCGGGTGAGCGGCGGGCACCGGGGCGGCCGCCTGTTCCTGGAGGTGTCCGACGACGGCCGGGGCGGTGCACGGGCCGGAGCGGGAGTCGGTGCCGGGGCCGGACCGGAGGCCGGGGCCGGCAGCGGGTTGGTGGGACTCGCGGACCGGGTGTCGGTGCTGGATGGCAGACTCTCCCTGTCCAGTCCGGCGGGTGGACCGACCTTGTTGCGTGTGGAGATTCCTTGTGCGCCGTGCGAGTTGACCGACCCCTCCGCGTAGTGCTGGCGGAGGACAGCGTGCTGCTGCGGGAAGGGCTCATCGGCCTGCTCGGCCGCTGCGGGCACGAGGTCGTCGCGGCCGTCGGCGACGCGGAGGCGCTGGTCGCCGCGGTGGAGGAGCACACTCCCGACATCGTGGTGACGGACGTCCGGATGCCTCCCGGCTTCCAGGACGAGGGCCTGCACGCGGCGGTGCGGCTGCGGGAGCGGCGGCCCGCGCTCCCGGTGCTGGTGCTCAGCCAGTACGTGCAGCGGACGTACGCCTCCGACCTGCTGGACTCGGGTGACGGTACGGGCGTCGGCTACCTGCTGAAGGACCGCGTCGGCCAGGTCGAGGAGTTCGTCGAGGCGCTGTGCGAGGTCGCGGACGGCGGCACCGTCGTCGACCCGGAGGTGGTGCGGCAGTTGCTGCGCCGGCGCCGCGATCCGCTGGAGCGGCTCACCCCGCGCGAGCGGGAGGTGCTGGCCCTGATCGCGGAAGGCAGGTCCAACGGCGCGATCGCCCGCGAACTCGTGGTGTCGGAGGCGGCCGTGGGCAAGCACATCGGCAGCATCCTCACCAAGCTGGACCTGCCCCCGGCGGACGAGACCCACCGCAGGGTCCTGGCGGTCCTGGCCTACCTGCGGGCGTGAGGGCGGTGCCCGGAAGGAGGCCGAGGAGAGGGCCGAGCCGGGCGTCGTTCCGCTCGCGCGCACCGTCCGTCCACAGCGCCGGAGTCGTCCACAGGGTCTGACGCGTTTCGGCCACCGGCTGTACGGTCGGCACGGTTGATGTCATGCCCCGCGCCGACGTCC
>NZ_JAPSKQ010000035.1:6551-46057 GCF_031181555.1 Streptomyces sp.
AGCCGGGCGTCGTTCCGCTCGCGCGCACCGTCCGTCCACAGCGCCGGAGTCGTCCACAGGGTCTGACGCGTTTCGGCCACCGGCTGTACGGTCGGCACGGTTGATGTCATGCCCCGCGCCGACGTCCACGTCGGCGCCGGGCCCGATGAGCGTGTCGCGGGGCCCGCGCGCAGGTGCGCGGGCGTGCGTACGGGGGAGGCGGTTGCTGTGACGGAGGTCGTTGCGGGGACGGCGGCGCAGGTCGAACCGGGTGTGGTGACCGGGACGGACGGGGCGGCCGGGCCCGGTGGTGCGGGCGGGGGACGGCGGCTGCCGCGTGTGCCGGGCTTCGCCGAGTGGCCGGACGCGGGCAGCCCCAGGGCGGAGGGCAAGGCCCTGCGCGGCCGGGTACCGCGCGGCGCACACGCCGTCCTCGGCCTGGACGCCTCCCGCCCCGACGCGGTCGGCGCCGTCGAGGAGTCCGGCCGCGGCCGACTGCCCGAACTGACCCCGATCCGGGTGGGCCGGATGGCCGCGACGCCGTTCGCCTTCCTGCGCGGATCGGCGGGCCTCATGGCGTACGACCTGGCCCGCACCCCCACGACGCGCATACGCGCCCAGATATGCGGCGACGCGCACGCGGCGAATTTCGGCCTGTACGGCGACGTCCGCGGCGGACTGGTCATCGACCTGAACGACTTCGACGAGACGGTGACGGGCCCCTGGGAGTGGGACCTGAAGCGGCTCGCCGCCTCACTGGTGCTCGCGGGCCGGGAGGCCGGCGCGGACGAGGACACCTGCCGTGCGGCGGCCCACGACGCGGTGGGCGCCTACCGCCGCACGATGCGGCTGCTGTCCAGACTGCCGGCACTGGACGCGTGGAACGCCATCGCGGACGAGGAACTGGTCTCCCACACCGACGCCCACGACCTGCTGGGCACGCTGGAACGGGTCTCCGAGAAGGCCCGCGCGAACACCAGCGGGCGTTTCGCGGCCAAGTCGACCGAGGAGACGGCGGACGGCGGACGCCGCTTCGTCGACGCGCCGCCGGTCCTGCGCCGCGTCCCGGACGGCGAGGCCGCCGCGGTGGCCGCCTCCCTGGAGCAGTACCTCGGCACGCTCCCGGAGGACCGCCTCCCGCTGCTGGCCCGGCACGCGGTGCACGACGTGGCGTTCCGCGTCGTCGGCACGGGCAGCGTGGGCACCCGCTCGTACGTCGTGCTGCTCCTCGACCACCGGGGCGAGCCCCTGGTCCTGCAGGTGAAGGAGGCCCGGCCCTCGGCCCTGGTCCCGCATCTGCCGACTGCCGGCTTCGACGTCCCGCAGGCCGGCCACGAGGGCAGGCGGGTGGTCCTGGGCCAGAAGCGGATGCAGGTGGTGAGCGACAGTCTGCTGGGCTGGACGACGGTCGACGGCCGCCCCTTCCAGGTGCGCCAGTTCCGCAACCGCAAGGGCAGCGTCGACCCGGCCGCGCTGGCCGCCGACCAGGTCGACGACTACGCCCGGATGACCGGCGCCCTCCTGGCCCGCGCCCACTCCCACAGCGCGGATCCCCGGCTGATCGCCGGTTACTGCGGCAAGAACGACGAGCTGGACGAGGCCGTGGCGGCCTTCGCCGTCGCCTACGCCGACCGCACGGAGGCGGACCACGCGGACCTGGTGACGGCGGTGCGGGCGGGACGGATCGCGGCGGAGATGGGGGTGTGAGGGGACCCCCGGGAGACGGCCTGGGGGTCCGAGGCCGTGGGGCCCGGACGGGCCGTGGGGTCCGTGGAGCCCGGGCGGGCCGTGGGGTCCGTGGAGCCCGGGCGGTGGCCTACCCTGTCCGGGTGACGACCTCGGAAGGTGAGCAGGGTGGCGGCGCCGGTGCGCGGACGCCGGGCGGCGGTGGCGCCCCGCGGCCCGAGGAACGGCTGGAGCGGGCCGTACGGGCCGCCGAGCAGGCGCTGATCGAGTTCGAGATCGCCGTGGAGACCTTCCGCGTCGAGGTCGAGAACTTCTCCCGGCTGCACGAACAGAAGCTCGGCCCGATGTACGCCCGCCTGGAGGAACTGGACGCCCGGATCCTGGAGGCCCGGGCCGCCCGCACCGGTGACCCGGAGGACCGGCGCCGGGCCGACGAGGCGCGCGCCCGGCTGATGCCGATCCCCGGCGTCGAGGAGCTGCTGAACGGCTGGATGGACGGGGACGGCCTCTTCCCGGAGGCCACGGCCATGCTCACGGACCAGCCGGTCCGGCCCCCGCAGCGGGTGCGGCCCAGCGAGGAGGCCCGCAAGCTCTACCGCGACCTCGCCCGCAAGGCCCACCCGGACCTGGCGCAGGAGGAGAAGGAACGGCAGCGCCGCGAGGAGTTCATCACCCGCGTCAACGCCGCCTACGCCCGCGGCGACGAGGCCGAGCTGCGCGAACTCGCCGAGGAGTGGGCCGCCGGCCCGGAACTGAAACGCGCCCCGAGCGCCGCCGACGAGCTCTACGCCCGCCTCGAATGGCTGGCCCGGCGCAAGGAACTGCTCACGCTGGTCGCCAAGGAGCTGGAGGAGAGCGCCATCGGGGCGATGCTGCGCCTCGCCCCCGACGACCCCGACCGGCTGCTGGAGGAGATCGCCGAGCAGCTGCGGGCCCAGATGACCGAACGCGAGGCGGAGCTGGCGGAGCTGCTGGCCTGAGCCCCGGTCCTGTCCGGTCGGGTAGCGTCGGGGGCATGAGTTTTGGAGCTGGTGTGCCCACGGTCGCGGTCGCGGACCTCGAGGACGGTGACTTCCTGCTGGACGTCCGTGAGGACGACGAGTGGAGGGCCGGTCACGCCGAAGGGGCGCTGCACATCCCGATCAGTGAGTTCGTGGCCCGCTACGGCGAGCTGACCGAGGCCGCCCCGCAGGACGGCCGGGTGCATGTGATCTGCCGCTCCGGCGGACGGTCGGCCCAGGTCACGATGTACCTGGTCCAGCAGGGCATCGACGCCGTGAACGTGGACGGCGGCATGCAGGTGTGGGAGTCCGCCGGCCGCCCCGTCGTCACCGACGACGGGCAGCCCGGCCACGTGCTGTAACCCGTCGGCGCCCCCTGGGACCCGGGACGCTCAGGAGCCGGGAGCGGCCCTCACCGGTCTCACCGGTCGAAGTCCAGTTCCACCCTCTCCGTCACCGGACGGGACTGGCACGCCAGGACGTACCCCGCCTCGGTCTCCTCCGACTCCAGCGCGAAGTTGCGGTCCATCCGCACCTCGCCCGAGACCAGGAAGGCGCGGCAGGTTCCGCACACCCCGCCCTTGCAGGCGTAGGGCGCGTCGGGCCGGTTGCGCAGCACCGTCTCCAGCAGGGACTCGCCGTCCCGCACGGGCCAGGTGCCGCCGCGTCCGTCGAGCCGGGCGGTGACCGTGCTGTGCGCGGGGGCCGGTGCCGTCGCGGCCGGTGCCGTGCCGGCGTCCACGTGGAAGATCTCCTCGTGGATGCGGGAGCGCGCGACCCCCAGCCCGCGCAGTGCCCGCTCGGCCCCCTCGACCAGTCCGTACGGCCCGCACAGGAACCAGCCGTCCACCTGGTCCACGGGCAGCAGTGCCGGCAGCAGCCCGGTCAGCCGCTCCCGGTCCAGCCGCCCGGACGGCAGGCCCGCCTGCTGTTCCTCCCGGGAGAGCACCGTCACCAGCTGGAGCCGCTCGGGGTAGCGGTCCTTCAGGTCGGCGACCTCCTCCAGGAACATCGTCGAGGCGGACGTCCGGTCGCTGCGTATCAGGCAGAAGCGGGCGCCGGGCTCGCGCGCGAGGAGGGTCGAGACGATCGACAGCACCGGGGTGATGCCGCTGCCGCCGACGATCGCCGCGTACAGGCCGGGTGCGGGACGGAGCGTGAAGCGGCCGGCCGGGGTCATCACCTCCAGCTCGTCGCCGATGTCGATCTCCTTCAGCGCGTACGTCGAGAAGGCGCCGCCCTCGACGAGCCGCACGCCGACCCGGAGCGTGCTCGGCCCCTCACGGTCGGGCGCGGGGGAGCAGATGGAGTAGGTGCGGCGTATGTCCTGGCCGTCGGCGGTGCGCCGCAGGGCCAGGTGCTGGCCGGGGGCGTACCGGTACTCCTCGCGCAGGTCCGGGGGGACGGCGAGGGTGAGGGCGACGGAGTCGTCGGTGAGCCGGTCGACCGCGGCCACCCGGAGCCGGTGGAAGCGCGCCATCACAACTCCTTGAAGTGGTCGAACGGTTCGCGGCAGGCGAGGCACCGGCGCAGCGCCTTGCACGCGGTGGAGGAGAAGCGGCTGAGCAGTTCGGTCTCGGCGGATCCGCAGTGCGGGCAGCGCACGGGGCCGAGGTCCTCTTCCCGCGGGGCGGAGTGGGTGCGGGTCGGCCCGAGCTCCACCCGGACCGGCCCGGACGCCGACCGCACGCGCGGTGGGGCGATGCCGAACTCCCGGAGCTTGCGCCGCCCTTCGTCGGTGATGTCGTCGGTCGACCAGGCGGGCGCGAGCACCCTGCGGACGGTGACCTCGCGCACTCCGTGCTCGCGCAGCACCCGCTCGATGTCCAGGCTCATCGCCTCGACAGCCGGGCAGCCGGTGTACGTCGGGGTCAGCTCGACCTCGACGGCGTCCGCCCCGCGCGCGTGCACCGCGCGCACGACACCCAGCTCGCGCAGGGTCAGCACGGGCAGCTCCGGGTCGGGTACCGAACCGGCGAGCTCCAGGAGTTCCGCCTCCAGCGGGGTGGTGGTCACCACGTCGCCCCCGGGTGGCTGCGGTGCAGGTGCTGCATCTCGGCGAGCATGCGGCCGAAGGGCTCGGTGTGCAGGCCCTGGCGGCCGGCGCCGGCCGCCCAGGCTCCCGTCCGCGGGCCCTCGGGCACCGTGAGCGTGGCGCGGCGCAGTATCTCTCCGATCCGCTCCAGCCAGGCCGTCTCCAGACCGGTCCAGTCGGCGTCGAGGCCCTCGACCGGCTGGAACATCTCGCCGGTGTAGCGCCACAGCGCGTCCACGGCACGCTGCATCCGCGTGTGGCTCTCGTCGGTGCCGTCCCCGAGCCGCAGGGTCCACTGCTCGGCGTGGTCGCGGTGGTAGGCGACCTCCTTGACGGCCTTGGCTGCCAGCGGCGCGAACGGGCCGTCACCTGCGGCAAGTTCGGTGTGCAGGAGGTACTGGTAGGTGGAGAAGTACAGCTGGCGGACGATGGTGTGGGCGAAGTCGCCGTTGGGTTGTTCCACCAACTGGAGGTTGCGGAAGGCGCGTTCCTCGCGCAGATAGGCCAGCTCGTCCTCGTCGCCGGCCATCGACAGCAGCACCCGGGCCTGGCCCAGCAGGTCCAGCGCGATGTTGGCGAGGGCGACCTCCTCCTCGAGGACGGGAGCGTGACCGGCCCACTCGCCCAAGCGGTGGGAGAGCACCAGCGCGTCGTCGCCGAGGGCGAGCGCGGCCGTCGTGGGGGCGGTGTCCTTCGCGGGGGTCGTGTCCTTCGCGGGAGTGGCCGTCACAGGTGCTGCACCCCCTCGGGGATCTCGTAGAACGTCGGGTGCCGGTAGGGCTTGTCTGCGGCCGGGTCGAAGAACGGGTCCTTCTCGTCGGGCGAGGAGGCGGTGATCGCGGACGACGGCACGACCCAGATCGAGACGCCCTCGCCGCGCCGGGTGTACAGATCGCGGGCGTTGCGCAGGGCGAGCTCCGCGTCCGGCGCGTGCAGGCTGCCGGCGTGGGTGTGGGACAGGCCGCGGCGCGAGCGCACGAAGACCTCCCACAGGGGCCAGTCGGTGTGGGTCATGCTCGCGTCGCTCCTGTCTCGCCGTTCACCGGCACGGGCCGGTCGGTTCCGTTCGCGGTGCCGCCGGTGCCGGGGGTGTGCTTGGCCGCGTGGGCCGCTGCCGCCTCCCGGACCCAGGCGCCCTCCTCGTGGGCCCGCCTGCGTTGGGACAGCCGCTGCTCGTTGCACGGGCCGTTGCCCTTGAGGACCTCCCAGAACTCCGTCCAGTCGATCGGTCCGAAGTCGTAGTGCCCGCGCTCCTCGTTCCACTTCAGGTCCGGGTCGGGGAGGGTGAGGCCGAGGGACTCGGCCTGGGGGACGCAGATGTCGACGAAGCGCTGGCGCAGCTCGTCGTTGGAGTGCCGCTTGATCTTCCAGGCCATCGACTGGGCGGAGTGCTGGGACTCGTCGTCGGGCGGGCCGAACATCATCAGCGACGGCCACCACCAGCGGTCCACCGCGTCCTGCGCCATCGCGTGCTGTTCCGGCGTGCCCCGGCTCAGGGCCAGCAGCAGCTCGTACCCCTGGCGCTGGTGGAAGGACTCCTCCTTGCAGATGCGGACCATGGCGCGCGCGTACGGGCCGTAGGAGCAGCGGCACAGGGGCACCTGGTTGGTGATCGCGGCGCCGTCCACGAGCCAGCCGATCGCGCCGACGTCCGCCCAGGTCAGCGTGGGGTAGTTGAAGATCGAGGAGTACTTCTGGCGACCGGAGTGCAGCTTGTCGAGCAGCTCGTCGCGGCTGGTGCCGAGCGTCTCGGCGGCGCTGTAGAGATACAGGCCGTGCCCGGCCTCGTCCTGCACCTTGGCCATCAGGATCGCCTTGCGGCGCAGTGAGGGCGCGCGCGTGATCCAGTTGGCCTCCGGCTGCATGCCGATGATCTCGGAGTGGGCGTGCTGCGCGATCTGCCGGACGAGCGTGGCCCGGTAGGCGTCCGGCATCCAGTCGCGCGGTTCGATCCGCTCGTCGGCGGCGACGGCCGCGTCGAAGGCGCGCGCGTACTCGGCGGTGTCGGCGGCGGCGTCCGGTGCGTCGTACGCCTGGCTGCGGGCCGTATCGCGGGCGGCTGCTGTCGCCATGGGTCCCCCTCGACCTGGACTCTTCTCGGAGCACGCTCCCGACCGATCGTTCGGTTCGTGCGATTCCATGGTGAGACGGGCACCGCGAGGTGTCAACCGCTGTGGATAACCTGCGGGGGACGCCCGGGAGCGGCCGGAGACGCCCGAGGACGGTGGTGCGCGGTCGCGCACGGGAGCACGTGGGGGTACGGCCGGGGAACGGGTGGCCGCCGGGCTGTGCCCGGGCGGGCGGTCCTGAGTACCGTTCCGTGCGACGCGGCACGACGTGAGGCGACGTGATGCGCCATGACGCGGTCGTGCGGCCGTGCGGCCGTGCGGAAGCGGTGGCGGCGGTCGCGCGGTGCGGCGGTGGCGGGACGACTCCCCCGCGGCCGGCCGGGGGGGGTGGCGACGGACGGGCCGGGAACGGACCGGGATCGGGGAACAGGCGGACATGGACGCGTACGACGAGGGCTCGAACGCCCGGCACGGGCCGGCCGGGCCGGATCCGCGCCGAGACCTGCCCGGTCCCGCGCCCGCACCCGGTGACCCGGAGGACGCGCCGAGTCGCCGGACGGCTCCGCCCACTCCCGGCGTCCCGGCGGACGTCCCGCCCGTACCGCTCTCCCCGCCCGCACCGCTCTCCCCGGCCGCCGGCGGCCCCGGCGGCCCCCCGGGCGGTACGCCGGTGGCCGATCCGCCCCCCGGGCCCCGTACCGGTGTGGCCGCCCTCTCCCTTCGTTACCGGATCGGCGCCGCGGTGGCGCTCGCGGTCGTCGCGGTCGGGGTCTGTGTGCACCTCGGCATGACGTTCCTGCACGTGGCGCCCGCGAACACGGTCAGCAAGAAGCACCGCGAGACGATCGAGAACTGGATCTATCCGGAGTTCGAGCAGAACTGGAAGCTGTTCGCGCCGAACCCGCTGCAGCAGAACATCGCCGTCCAGGTGCGCGCCGAGATCCGCACGGCGGACGGGGGAGTGCGGACCACCGGCTGGTACGACCTGTCCGCGCAGGACGGCCGGGCCATCGACGGCAACCCGCTGCCCAGCCACACCCAGCAGAACGAGCTGCGTCGCGCCTGGGACTTCTTCGTCGCGACGCACGACGACGACAACCGCCCGGTGGGCCTGCGCGGGACGCTGTCCGAAGCGTATCTGCGCCGGATCACGGTGCTGCGCCTCGACCGGGCGGACGCGGCCGGCCCGGGCGGTCTCGTCGAGCGGGTCCAGGTCCGCTCGCGCACCACCAACGTGCCGCCGCCGAAGTGGAGCGAGGAAGAGGCACAGGCCCCCACCACGCCCGTGTACCGCACGCTGCCCTGGTGGCCGGTGCCGGAGGACGAGGCCCGGGGAGGCGTCGGGTGAACCGCTTCCCGCCGGCGGTCCCCCGTGCCGTCGCCCGCGTCACCGACTCCGCGCTCGGCCCCCACCAGAGCGCCGTCATACGCATCGGCTTCAGCCTGACCTGGCTGCTGTTCCTGTTGCGCGAGTACCCCCACCGCCAGGAGCTGTACGGACCCGACGGTCCCTGGGCCTGGGACCTCGCCGACCAGTTCGTCGGGACCAACGGCTCCTTCACCGCGCTGCTGTGGTCGGACGGCCAGGGCTGGTTCGAGGCCGTCTACGCGCTCGCCGTGCTGTGGAGCCTCCTGCTGCTGCTGGGCTGGCGCACCCGCACCATGTCGGTGCTGTTCATGGTGGGGGTGCTGACGCTGCAGAACCGCAGCGTCTTCATGGGGGACGGCGGCGACAACGTCCTGCACCTGATGTCGGTCTACCTCGTGTTCACGCGCTGCGGCCGGGTCTGGTCGCTGGACGCGCGGCGCGCACGGCGCGCGGCCGCGGCACGCGCGCGTGGGGAGCGGCCACGGGACCGGGTCGGCCCGGTGCTGTGGGGCGTGCTCGGGTTCCTGCTGCTCGTGGCGACCCTGGCGGGCCGGATGGACGGCGACCGGTTCATACCGGTACTGCTGTGGACCGTGTGGTCGGCCCAGGCGCTGTGGTGGCTGGTCGGACGCCGCGCGAGGACCGGGCAGCCGCGGATCCTGCTGGACGTCGTCGCGAACATCGTGCACAACGGCGCCCTGCTGGTGATCATGGCCGAGGTGTGCCTGATCTACGCCACGGCCGGCTGGTACAAGGTGCAGGGCTCCCGCTGGCAGGACGGCACCGCGGTCCACTACCCGCTGCACCTGGAGTACTTCTCCCCCTGGCCGGCCCTCGCCGACCTGCTGTCGGCCAGCGGCACCCTGGTGATGCTGGTGACCTACGGGACGGTCGCGGTGCAGGTCGCCTTCCCCTTCACGCTGTTCAACCGGCGGATCAAGAACGTCCTGCTGGTCCTCATGATGACCGAGCACGCGGTGATCGCCGTCGTCCTCGGACTGCCCTTCTTCTCCCTGGCGATGCTCGCGGCCGACGCGGTCTTCCTGCCGACCTCCTTCCTGCGCCGCCTGGGCACCGGGGCGGCACGCGTGCGTGACCGCCTGCGTCCGCGCGGCGGCGGTCCGTCCGTCCCCGGGCCGCGGCACCCGGACCACGGCGCCGCCGGCACCCGGGACGACGGGACGGCGGCGGTGAAGGCGCTCCCCGCACCCGGAGGGACCCCGCCCCCGCGCACGTAGGCTGCACGGCATGACCGATCCCGTCGATCCCGTCGCCCTCTGGCACCGGCAGAGCGGCACCGCGGTGCTGCTCGACGGTTTCCACGCCCTCAAGCACGCCGTGCGCTTCCGGGCGGAGGTCCTGGCCGCGGTCACCGCCGACCGGGCCGCCGCGCTCACCCTCGCCGACGAGCTGGCCCCGGACGTCCGGGACACCCTGGCGACGCTGCTGACCGAGGTGCCGTACGGGACGTACGCCTCGCTCGTCCCGCGCCCGCACCCCACCGCCGTGGCCGCCCTGGCCGTGCGCCCCTCCCGCGCGGGCAACCTCGAGAAGCTCGCCCGGACCCCGCGCACCGCTCCCGTCGTGGTCCTGGACAACCCGCGCAACCTGGGCAACGCCGGGGCCGTGATCCGGCTGGCGGCCGGTTTCGGGGTGACCGGGGTCGTCACCACCGGCACGCTCGACCCCTGGCACCCCACCGTCGTGCGCGGCGGGGCCGGGCTGCACTTCGCCACCGCCGTGGAGCGGCTGGCCGCCGGGGAGCTGCCGCCCGGCCCGGTCTTCGCGCTCGACCCGGAGGGCGAGGACATCCGCGGGACGGAACTGCCCGACGACGCGCTGCTCGCCTTCGGGTCCGAGCGCAGCGGGCTCTCGCCGGAACTGCGCGCGCGTGCCGACCACCTGATCGCGCTGCCGATGCGCCCCCAGGTCTCCAGCTACAACCTCGCGACCAGTGCGGCCATGACGCTGTACCACTGGAGCGCCACCGGGGGCGCACCCGCCTGAGCGGGCACCGGAGGAAGCCCTACGCCTCCCGGCGCACCTCGACCACCCGGAAGCGGTTGGCCACGAACGCGCCGTCGGTGAGGGCCGCGTTGGCCGCCGGGTTGCCGCCGGAGCCGTGGAAGTCGGAGAAGGCGGCCGTCTGGTTGACGTACACCCCGCCGGTGAGGTTGAGGGAGAGCTGGGCCGCCTCCTCCAGGCAGACCTCCTGCACGGCCTCCTCGACCTCCGGGGAGGTCGTGTACGCGCCGACCGTCATCGCGCCCTTCTCGCGGACGGTGCGCCGCAGCAGCTCCACCGCGTCGCCGGCCGAGTCGACGGCGACGGCGAAGGAGACCGGGCCGAAGCACTCGCTCATGTAGGCGGCCTCGTCGTCCGGCTTGGCGCCGTCCAGCTTCACGATCACCGGGGTGCGGACCACCGCGTCCGGGAACTCCGGGTGGGTGATCTCGCGGGAGGCGAGGGCGACCTCGCCGAGTCCGGCGGCGGCCTCCAGGCGGGCCTTGACGTCCGGGTTGACGATCGCGCCCAGCAGGCCGTTCGCGCGGGCGTCGTCGCCGAGCAGTCCGTCGACCGCCTTCGCCAGGTCGGCGGTGACCTCGTCGAAGGACTTCGGGCCCTGGTCCGTGGTGATGCCGTCGCGCGGGATCAGCAGGTTCTGCGGGGTGGTGCACATCTGGCCGCTGTACAGCGACAGGGAGAACGCCAGGTTGGCGAGCATCCCCCGGTAGTCGTCCGTCGACTCCACGATCACCGTGTTGACGCCGGCCTTCTCCGTGTAGACCTGCGCCTGGCGGGCGTTGGCCTCCAGCCAGTCGCCGAACTCCGTCGAGCCGGTGTAGTCGATGATCCGGATCTCCGGGCGGGTGGCGAGCGTCTTGGCGATGCCTTCGCCGGGCCGCTCGGCGGCCAGCGCGACCAGGTTGGGGTCGAAGCCGGCCTCGGTGAGCACCTGGCGCGCGACGCGCACGGTGAGCGCGAGCGGCAGCACCGCGCGCGGGTGGGGCTTGACCAGGACCGCGTTGCCGGTGGCGAGGGAGGCGAACAGGCCCGGGTAGCCGTTCCAGGTCGGGAAGGTGTTGCAGCCGATGACCAGGCCGATGCCGCGCGGCACCGGGGTGAACCGCTTGGTCAGCTCCAGTGGGCCGCGCTTGCCCTGCGGCTTGGTCCACTCCGCGGTGCCGGGCGTGCGGACCTGTTCCGCGTACGCGTAGGCCACCGCCTCCAGGCCGCGGTCCTGTGCGTGGGGGCCGCCCGCCTGGAACGCCATCATGAACGCCTGGCCGGAGGTGTGCATGACCGCGTGGGCGAACTCGTGCGTCCGGTCGCTGATCCGCTTGAGGATCTCCAGGCAGACCATCGCGCGTGTCTCCGCGCCCGCGTCCCGCCAGGCCCGCATCCCGGCCTTCATGGCCGGCAGCAGCACGTCGAGGTCCGCGTGCGGGTAGCTCACGCCCAGCTCGATCCCGTACGGGGAGACCTCGCCGTCGACCCAGCCGTCAGTGCCGGGCTGGCCGAGGTCGAGGCGGGTGCCGAGCAGGGCGTCGAAGGCGGCCCTGCCCGCCGCCGGGTCCAGGCTGCCGTTCTCCCCGTAGGCCTTGGGGTGCTCGGGGTGCGGGGACCAGTACGCGCGCGTGCGGATCGCTTCCAGTGCCTGGTCCAGGGTGGGACGGTGCCGGGCGATCAGCTGGTGCGCGGTGGGTTCGGCGGCCATGGGGACCAACTCCTCGTCTCAGGAACTCTTCGTCGAGTTCATGGACCGGGCAGAAAGAGGGGAGGGAAACGTGGGCGGAAAGAGGCGGTCAGAGTTAGGGTAACCGAACGATCGGTCGGGACAAGGGGGACCGCCGCATCTGTGGAAAACGCCGTGCGGGAGGATCGCGCACATGACAGCACTCGACCTCAGCAGCCCCGTGGCCGTCGTCGGCACCGGCACCATGGGCCAGGGAATCGCCCAGGTCGCGCTGGTCGCGGGCCACCCCGTGCGGCTCTACGACGCCGTCCCCGGCCGGGCCCGGGAAGCGGCCGATGCGATCGGCGCCCGGCTCGACCGGCTGGTGGAGAAGGAGCGGCTCACCGCGGCCGATCGGGACGCCGCCCGCGCCCGTCTGCTGCCCGCCGACGAGCTCACCGGCCTCGCCGACTGCGCCCTGGTCGTCGAGGCCGTCCTGGAGCGGCTCGACGTCAAGCAGGAGCTGCTGCGCGCGCTGGAGGACGTCGTGTCCGACGACTGCCTGCTCGCCACCAACACCTCCTCCCTCTCCGTCACCGCGATCGGCGGCGCCCTGCGCGTTCCCGGCCGCTTCGTGGGCCTGCACTTCTTCAACCCCGCGCCGCTGCTGCCGCTGGTCGAGGTCGTCTCCGGGTTCGCCACCGACGTCACCTGCGCCACGCGCGCGTACGAGACGGCCCGCGCCTGGGGCAAGACGCCGGTCGCCTGCGCCGACACCCCCGGTTTCATCGTCAACCGCATCGCCCGGCCCTTCTACGCCGAGGCCTTCGCGGTGTACGAGTCCCAGGGGGCCGACCCGGCCACCATCGACGCGGTGCTGCGCGAGTCGGGCGGCTTCCGGATGGGCGCCTTCGAGCTGACCGACCTCATCGGGCAGGACGTCAACGAATCCGTCACCCACTCGGTGTGGCAGTCCTTCTTCCAGGACGTGCGCTTCACCCCCTCCCTGGCCCAGCGCCGGCTGGTCGAGTCGGGCCGCCTCGGCCGCAAGAGCGGCCGGGGCTGGTACGACTACCGGGGCAACGCCGAGCGCCCCGAGCCGCACACCGCCGAGCGGGCCGAGCCGCCCGCGTACGTGGTCGCCGAGGGCGACCTGGGGCCCGCCTCGGACCTGCTCGCCCTGATCCGCGAGGCCGGGATCCAGGTGCGCGAGGAGGACGAGGACAACGGCACCCGCCTGGTGCTGCCCGGCGGCGGCCAGCTGGTGCTCGCCGACGGCCAGACCTCCGTGGAGTTCCGCGACGTCGTCTACTTCGACCTCGCCCTCGACTACCGCGCGGCCACGCGCGTCGCCCTGTCCCACTCCCAGGACACCTCCGCGCGGACCGTCGCCGAGGCCACCGGACTGTTCCAGGCGCTCGGCAAGAAGGTCAGCGTCATCGGGGACGTCCCCGGCATGATCGTCGCGCGCACGGTGGCGCGGATCATCGACCTGGCGCACGACGCCGTCGCCAAGGGCGTGGCCACCGAGGAGGACGTCGACACCGCGATGCGCCTGGGCGTCAACTACCCCCTCGGGCCCTTCGAGTGGAGCCGCCGCCTCGGCCGCACCTGGGCCTGCTCCCTCCTCGACGAACTGCACGAGCGCGACCCGTCCGGCCGCTACGCGCCGTCCCTCGCGCTGTACCGGCACGCGTACGCCACCGAGAAGCGGGAGGGGACCCCATGACCACCGCCAGGCGCGACACCTACACCCCGGAGACGCTGCTGTCCGTCGCCGTGCAGGTGTTCAACGAGCGCGGCTACGACGGCACCTCGATGGAGCACCTGTCCAGGGCGGCGGGCATCTCCAAGTCGTCGATCTACCACCACGTGGCCGGCAAGGAGGAACTGCTGCGCCGCGCGGTGAGCCGGGCGCTGGACGGGCTCTTCGGCATCCTCGACGAGGAGCGCGCGCGCGTGGGGCGGGCCGCCGAGCGGCTGGAGTACGTCGTCCGGCGGATGGTCGAGGTGCTGATCGCCGAGCTGCCGTACGTGACGCTGCTGCTGCGCGTGCGCGGCAACACGGACACCGAGCGGTGGGCGCTGGAGCGGCGGCGCGAGTTCGACCACCGGGTCGCCGAGCTGCTCAAGGCCGCGGCGGCCGACGGGGACGTGCGCGGCGACATAGAGGTGCGCCTGGTGACCCGGCTGGTCTTCGGGATGATCAACTCGATCGTCGAGTGGTACCGGCCGGACGGACGCGGCATGAGCGAGCGCGAGGTGGCCGACGCGGTGGCGCAGCTGGCCTTCGGGGGGCTGCGCAGGGCGTCCTGAGGGACCTCACCCCTGGAGCTCCAGGTCCTCCTCCTCGAACACCAGCAGCGTGCGGGTGCTGAGCACCTGGGGGATCGCCTGGAGCCGGGTGAGCACCAGTTCGCGCAGCGCCCGGTTGTCCGGCGTGTGCACCAGCAGCAGGACGTCGAAGTCCCCGCCCACCAGGGCGATGTGGGAGGCGCCGGGAAGCTCTCTGAGCTGCTCGCGGACCGTGCGCCAGGAGTTCTGGACGATCTTCAGGGTGATGTAGGCGGACGTCCCGTGCCCGGCCCGCTCGTGGTCGACGCGGGCGCCGAAACCGCGGATGACGCCGTCCTCGACGAGCCGGTTGATGCGGGCGTAGGCGTTCGCGCGGGAGACGTGGACCCGTTCGGCGACCGAGCGTATGGACGCGCGGCCGTCCGCCTGGAGCATGCGCAGGATGTCCTGGTCGATGGCGTCCAGCGGACGCGGGGGCGGAAGCCGCCCGTCCCCCTCCGGGCCCTCGGCCACTGCGTCCGGGCCCTCGGCCATTTGTTCAGATGCCACCCGCCCCCGCCTCTCCGCCATGGACGTCCTGCATCCATCTCAGAGTGTGGAGAACCGTTTGTCCACAGCCTGGCGCCACCCGTAGCCAAAATGCGCCGACGACCGAACAATCGGTTGGTGAGGCGCGTCACAGACGCCGCGCCTCCGTCAGCCGTCCCACGAGGAGGTGCCGTCATGACGGTCATGGAGCAGCGGGGCGCTTACCAGCCCACCCCGCCGCCCGCCTGGCAGCCCCGTACCGACCCCGCGCCGCTGCTGCCCGACGCGGAGCCGTACCGCGTGCTCGGCACCGAGGCGGCCGCCGGGGCCGACCCGGAGCTGCTGCGCCGGCTGTACGCGGAGCTGGTGAAGGGCCGCCGCTACAACGCCCAGGCCACCGCCCTCACCAAGCAGGGCCGGCTCGCGGTCTACCCCTCCAGCACCGGCCAGGAGGCCTGCGAGGTCGCCGCCGCGCTCGTCCTGCAGGAGCAGGACTGGCTCTTCCCGAGCTACCGCGACACCCTCGCCGTCGTCGCGCGCGGTGTGGACCCCGTCGAGGCCCTCACCCTGCTGCGCGGCGACTGGCACACCGGCTACGACCCCTACGAGCACCGGGTGGCGCCGCTGAGCACCCCGCTCGCCACCCAGCTGCCGCACGCCGTCGGTCTCGCCCACGCCGCCCGACTCAAGGGCGACGACGTGGTCGCGCTCGCCATGGTCGGCGACGGCGGCACCAGCGAGGGCGACTTCCACGAGGCGCTGAACTTCGCCGCCGTCTGGCAGGCCCCCGTGGTCTTCCTCGTCCAGAACAACGGCTTCGCGATCTCCGTACCGCTCGCCAAGCAGACCGCGGCCCCGTCGCTGGCCCACAAGGCCGTCGGCTACGGCATGCCCGGCCGTCTGGTCGACGGCAACGACGCCGCCGCCGTGCACGAGGTCCTGGCCGAGGCCGTACGGCGCGCACGCGCGGGCGGCGGTCCGACCCTGGTCGAGGCGATCACGTACCGCGTGGAGGCCCACACCAACGCCGACGACGCCACCCGCTACCGCGGCGACGCCGAGGTGGAGACCTGGAAGCAGCACGACCCGATCGCGCTGCTGGAGCGGGAGCTCACCACACGCGGCCTGCTCGACGAGGACGGTGTCGACGCCGCCCGCGAGGACGCCGAGACCATGGCGGCCTCCCTGCGCGCCCGCATGAACCAGGACCCGGCGCTCGACCCCGTGGACCTCTTCGCCCACGTCTACGCCGAACCCACCCCCCAGCTGCTGGAGCAGCGGGCGCAGCTGCGGGCGGAGCTGGCGGCCGAGGCCGAGGCGGAAGGGGCGCAGCGATGACCACCGTCGCGGTCAAGCCGGCCACCATGGCGCAGGCCCTCACGCGCGCGCTGCGCGACGCCATGGCCGCCGACCCGTCCGTGCACGTCATGGGCGAGGACGTCGGCACCCTCGGCGGTGTCTTCCGCATCACCGACGGGCTCGCCAAGGAGTTCGGCGAGGACCGCTGCACGGATACTCCGCTCGCCGAGGCGGGCATCCTCGGCACGGCGGTCGGCATGGCGATGTACGGGCTGCGCCCGGTCGTGGAGATGCAGTTCGACGCCTTCGCCTACCCGGCGTTCGAGCAGTTGGTCTCGCACGTCGCGAAGATGCGCAACCGCACGCGCGGGAAGATGCCCCTGCCGCTCACCATCCGCGTCCCCTACGGCGGCGGCATCGGCGGCGTCGAGCACCACAGTGACTCCTCCGAGGCGTACTACATGGCGACTCCGGGGCTCCATGTCGTCACGCCCGCGACCGTCGCGGACGCCTACGGGCTGCTGCGGGCCGCCATCGCCTCCGACGACCCGGTCGTCTTCCTCGAACCCAAGCGGCTGTACTGGTCGAAGGACTCCTGGAACCCCGAGGAACCGGCGCCCGTTGAACCGATAGGCCGCGCGGTGGTGCGGCGCTCCGGCCGGAGCGCCACGCTCATCACGTACGGGCCGTCCGTACCCGTCTGCATGGAGGCGGCCGAGGCGGCCCGGGCCGAGGGCTGGGACCTCGAAGTCGTCGATCTGCGCTCCCTGGTGCCGTTCGACGACGAGACGGTGTGCGCCTCGGTGCGGCGGACGGGACGCGCGGTCGTCGTCCACGAGTCGGGCGGCTTCGGCGGTCCGGGCGGGGAGATCGCGGCCCGGGTCACGGAGCGCTGCTTCCACCACCTGGAGGCACCGGTGCTGCGTGTGGCCGGGTTCGACCTTCCGTATCCGCCGCCGATGCTGGAGCGCCACCACCTGCCCGGTGTGGACCGGATCCTGGACGCCGTGGGGCGTCTGCAGTGGGAGGCCGAGAGCTGATGGCACAGGTGCTGGAGTTCAAGCTGCCCGACCTCGGTGAGGGGCTCACCGAGGCGGAGATCGTGCGCTGGCTGGTCGAGGTCGGCGATGTCGTCACCGTCGACCAGCCGGTCGTCGAGGTCGAGACGGCCAAGGCCATGGTGGAGGTGCCCTGCCCCTACGGCGGCGTGGTCACCGCCCGCTTCGGCGCGGAGGGCACGGAACTGCCCGTCGGCGCCCCGCTGCTGACGGTGGCGGTCGGGGAGCCGGCCGACGGCCGTCCGGCGGAGGCGAACGCCTCCGCCGCCCGGAGCGAGGGCTCCCGGGCCGAGGGCTCCCGGGCCGAGGACTCCCGGGAGGGCTCCCGCACCGAGGGCTCGGGCAACGTCCTGGTCGGCTACGGCACGTCGGAGGCACCGGCCCGGCGCCGTCGGGTGCGCCCGCAGCCGCCGGCACCCGCCGCGCCCGCGGCGAACGGAGGGCACCGGACGGCTCGGCCGGTCCAGGGGCCGCCCGCCGTCGACGGGCGGGCCACCACCGGGGCGGCGCAGGACGGCCCCGTCCCCGTCATCTCCCCCCTGGTGCGCAGGCTGGCCCGGCAGAACGGCCTGGACCTGCGGGAACTGACGGGTTCCGGGCCCGACGGACTGATCCTGCGGGCGGACGTGGAGTACGCGCTGCGGGCCGCCGCCGCGCAGGGCCGTACGGACCGGACGGCCGACGAACCGCGGCGTCAGCCGGCGCGGACCCAGCCGTCCCCCGCCGCGGCGGAGACCGCCCGCACCACCCGCATCCCCCTGAAGGGCATCCGCGGCACCGTCGCCGACAAGCTCTCCCGCAGCCGCACCGAGATACCGGACGCGACCTGCTGGGTGGACGCCGACGCGACCGAACTGATGCGCACGCGGGCCGCCATGAACGCGTCCGGCGGGCCGAAGATCTCCGTGCTCGCCCTCCTGGCCCGGATCTGCACGGCCGCGCTGGCCCGCTTCCCCGAGCTCAACTCCGGGGTGGACGCGGAGGCCAGGGAGATCGTCCAGTACGCGGACGTGCACCTCGGGTTCGCCGCGCAGACCGACCGGGGGCTCGTCGTCCCCGTCGTCCGGGACGCACACGCACGGGACGCGGAATCGCTGACCGCGGAGTTCGCCCGGCTGACCGAGGCGGCCCGGGCCGGGACACTGACGCCCGCGGAACTCACGGGCGGCACCTTCACGCTGAACAACTACGGCGTCTTCGGCGTCGACGGCTCCACACCGATCATCAACCACCCCGAGGCCGCCATGCTCGGCGTCGGCCGCATCGTTCCCAAGCCGTGGGTGCACGAGGGCGAGCTGGCCGTACGGCAGGTCGTGCAGCTCTCGCTCACCTTCGACCACCGGGTCTGCGACGGCGGCACGGCAGGGGGATTCCTGCGGTACGTGGCGGACTGCGTGGAGCAACCGGCGGTGCTGCTGCGGACGTTGTGACTCCCCACCACCCAGGCCGTGCCCCCGCGTTCCCCGCGATCGCGGGGGCACGCATACTCGGGGGGTGACCGAGTTCGAGCATCCCGGCGATGCCGGCGCAGGCGCCGGCCCCGCGCGCAGGCCGGTGCCCGCCGCGGACGGCGCCGTGGACAGCGCCGCGTACGACGCCGTCGTGCTCGCCGGTGGTGCCGCCCGGCGGCTCGGGGGCGCGGACAAGCCCGGGGTGCGCGTGGGCGGGCGGGCGCTGCTCGACCGGGTGCTCGCGGCCTGTGCCGCCGCCCGGACCACGGTGGTCGTCGCCGCTCCCCGGCCCACCGCGCGGCCCGTCGTCTGGGCCCGCGAGGAACCGCCGGGCGGCGGACCGCTCGCCGCGCTCGACGCCGGGCTCCGGCACACCACGGCGGACCACGTCGTCCTGCTCTCCGCCGACCTGCCGTTCCTCGGCCGGCGCACCGTCGAAGGACTGTGGGACACCCTCCGCCGCTCCACGGCCGACGGTGTGGTGCTGACCGACGCCGAGGGCCGGGACCAGCCGCTCGTGGCCGCGTACCGGAGCCCGGCCCTGCGCCGTGGACTGGCCGCGCTCACCGACCGGCACGGCGGCCTGACCGGGCTGCCCCTGCGTCGGCTGACCGCCTCGCTCGCCCTCACCCGCGTCGTGGACCCGGTGGCGTCCTTCGACTGCGACACCTGGGACGACATCGCCACCGCCAGGGCACGCATCAGGGAGCATGGGCACGTGCTGGATGAATGGATTTCCGCAGTCAAGGACGAGCTGGGCATCGATCTGGACGTCGACACCGGCGTGCTGCTCGACCTCGCCCGCGACGCCGCCCACGGCGTGGCCAGGCCCGCCGCACCGCTGACCACCTTCCTCGTCGGCTACGCGGCCGCACGGGCGGGCGGCGACCGGGAGGCCGTCGCCGAGGCGGCCCGCAAGGCCGCGGCCCTCGCGCTGCGCTGGGCGGACGAGGAGGCCGCCGCCACCGGGTCCGCCGCCACCGGGTCCGCGGACGTCGCGCCGGACGCGACCCCCGACAGCCGCCCGGACGCGAAATGACCGCGCATGCCACCGGGACCGACACGGACGCCGACGACCTCGACGTCGAGGAGGCGCTCGCTCTCGTGAAGGAAGACCCCGGCCGCACCCCCGGCGCCCACCCCTCCGGCCCCGCCCGGGGCGACCGTCCCTCCGGGGCCGAGGGCAGCCCCGGCGCCCACCGCCCTCCGCACCACCGCCACCACGCCGTCGTCTGGCCCGAGGCCCGCGCCATCGCCGAGCGTGCCGCACGCCACGGCCGCGGCGGCAGCCGCGCCGGATACCTGACCCCGGTGGCCGTGCCCCTGACCTCGGCCCTCGGCCTCACCCTGGCCGCTCCCCTCATGGCCCTCACCGACCTGCCCTCCTTCGACACCTCGGCGATGGACGGATGGGCGGTCTCCGGCCCCGGCCCCTGGCACGTACGGGACGAGGGGGTTCTCGCCGGACACGCCGAGCACGCCCCGCTCACCGACGGCGAGGCCGTCCGTATCGCCACCGGTGCCCGTATCCCCCCGGACACCACCGCCGTGCTCCGCAGCGAACACGGGCGCACCGACGACAAGGGCCGTCTGCACGCCACCGCGGCCGCCGAAGTGCCGCACACGGTCGCGCACGGCCAGGACATCCGTCCCCGCGGCCAGGAGTGCCGCAGCGGGGACCAGCTGCTGCCCGTCGGCACCCTGGTGACCCCGGCCGTCCTGGGCATGGCCGCGGCCGCCGGGTACGACACGCTCAGCGCCGTCCCCCGTCCCCGCGTCGACGTGTTCGTCCTCGGCGACGAACTGCTGAGCGAGGGCCTGCCGCACGGCGGGCTGATCCGGGACGCGCTCGGTCCGATGCTGCCGCCCTGGCTGCGCGCCCTCGGGGCCGAGGTCACCGCCGTCCGCCGGGTCGGCGACGACGAAGACGCGCTGTACGAGGCGCTCGCGGCGTCCGGCGCGGATGTCGTCGTCACCACCGGCGGCACCGCCGCCGGCCCGGTCGACCACGTCCACCCCACGCTGCGCCGTATCGGTGCCGAGCTCCTCGTGGACGGCGTCCAGGTGCGCCCCGGCCACCCCATGCTCCTGGCCCGCACCAAGGAGAACCAGCATCTCGTCGGCCTGCCCGGCAACCCCCTCGCCGCCGTCTCCGGGTTGCTCACGCTCGCCGAGCCCCTGCTGCGGACCCTCGCCGCCCGCCCCGCCCAGGAGCCGTACACGCTGCCCCTGCGGGACGGGGTGCAGGGGCACCCGTACGACACCCGGCTCGTTCCCGTCTCCCTGCGCGGTGACCGGGCCCTGCCGTTGCTCTACAACGGCCCGGCCATGCTGCGCGGCATCGCGGCGGCCGACGCGCTCGCCGTCGTGCCTCCGGGGGGCGCACGGCCCGGTGAGGAGACGGAACTGCTCGACCTGCCCTGGGCCTCCGGGGGAATCGGGGTGTGTTTCACGTGAAACTTCCGGGCCAGGACGCCATCGCTCGCCAGGCGGACGAACACCTGGTGACCCATCGGGTGAAACTCCCGAGGAAGATGGTGGAGCATCCGATCCGCCAGGTCGCCAAACGGTTGTCGATGGCGCTGGTGGTACTCGTGGCGACGGCGTTCATCGTGTACGCCGACCGCGACGGCTACAACGACAACTCCGACCGGTCCCTCGATCTCCTCGACGCCTTCTACTACGCGACCGTCACCCTCTCCACCACCGGGTACGGCGACATCACGCCGGTCAGTGACGGCGCCCGTCTCACCAACATCCTGGTCATCACGCCGCTGCGCGTGCTGTTCCTGATCATTCTGGTCGGCACCACCCTCGAGGCCCTCACCGAACGCACCCGGGAGGAGTGGCGGCTGAACCGCTGGAGGTCCACGTTGCGCGATCACACCGTTGTCATCGGGTTCGGCACCAAGGGCAGGTCCGCGATCAAGACCGTCTGTGCGACGGGGCTGAAGAAGGACATGGTCGTGGTGGTCGACCCGAGCGAGAAGGCGATCGACGCGGCCGCGGCGGACGGCTACGCGGGCGTGATAGGTGACGCCACCCGCAGCGAGGTGCTGAAACGGGCCGAGGTGCACAAGGCGCGGCAGATCATCATCGCGACACAGCGCGACGACACCGCCGTCCTCGTGACGCTGACGGCACGGCAGCTCAACCGGGGCGCGAAGATCGTGGCCGCGGTGCGCGAGGAGGAGAACGCCCCGCTGCTGAAGCAGTCGGGTGCCGACGCGGTCATCACCAGCGCCAGCGCCGCCGGGCGGCTGCTCGGCCTCTCGGTGCTCAGCCCCTCGGCCGGCATGGTGATGGAGGACCTCATCCAGCAGGGCTCCGGGCTCGACATCGTCGAACGGCCGGTCATAAAGGCCGAGGTGGGCAGGACACCTCGCGAGACGGACGACCTGGTGGTGAGCGTCGTGCGCGGGCACCGGGTGCTCGGCTACGACGATCCGGACGTCGGGACGCTGGAACTGACGGACCGGCTGATCACGATCGTGCGGGCGACGCCGGGCACGCAGGTCGCGCCCGACATCCGCCCGCTCCCCCGGCACTGAGGACGGACCGCGGGCCCGCGGGATCCGACACCCCGCGGGCCCGAACGTCCCGTGTGCTCCCGTCGATTGCGGGATCCGGGTTCCCGTCGGTCGCGGAGTCGTCCCGCCCGCGGTCGCGGAGCCGTGTCACTTGCGGTTGTAGAGCCGCATCGTGATCGGCCCGAAGACCAGCATGAACAGGCCCGCCCAGCCCAGCGTCCAGGCGATCTCGTCCGCCGGCCAGTCGCCCGCCATCAGTCCGCGCACCGCGGACGCGAGGTGGGTGACGGGGCTGTTGTTGACGAACGCCTGGAGCCAGCCCGGCATGGTCCTCGGGTCGACGAAGACGTTGGACAGGAAGGTGAGCGGGAAGATCACCATCATGCTGACGCCCATCACCGACTTCTCGGTGCGCAGCATGAGCCCGAACATCGTCCAGATCCACGAGAACGCGAACGAGAAGAGCACCAGCAGCGCGATGCCGACGAGCACGCCGACGACCCCGCCGTCGGGGCGGTAGCCGAGGATCATGCCGACGGTCAGCATCACGACGGACGCGATGGTGTAGCGCAGGGCGTCGCCGAGCAGATAGCCGACCATGGTCGACGGCCGCCAGATCGGCAGGCTGCGGAACCGGTCGAAGACGCCCTTCTCGATGTCCGTGTTGACCGAGACGCCGGTGTACATCGTGATCATCACGACCGACATCACCAGGATGCCCGGCAGCAGGAACTGGATGTACTCCTTCGGCGACCCGGCCAGCGCCCCGCCGAACAGGTAGGTGTACATCAGCACCATCATGATCGGGAACGCGGTGACGTCGAAGAGCTGCTCCGGCACGTGCTTGATCTTCAGCACCGCGCGCCAGCCGAAGGTCAGCGAGGCGGACCAGGCACTGGGCCGGGGCGGACGCTCCTTGGCGATCAGCAGCTCGGCGAGGGAGTCGGTGCTGACCGGGGCGAGCTCACTGCTCTCGGTGGTGGTCGCGGTGCTCATGCCGCCACCTCGTCCTTCGGGTCGTGGGAGTGGTCGGAGTCGGACACGCGTGTGTCGTGGCCGGTGAGGGCGAGGAACACCTCGTCCAGGCTGGGCTGGCCGAGTGAGAAGTTGTCGACGGTGATGCCGGCGCGGGCCAGTTCGCTCAGCGCGCGGGCGGCCTGTTCGGCGGCGGTGTCCTGGCTCGCGGCCGCACCGAGGCGGGCGGTCAGCGCCACCGGGTCGGGGTCGTCCTGCACCTGCGCGTCGAGGGCGCGGCGCAGCAGGTCCGCGGCGAGCGGCCGCTGATCCGGCTCCCGCAGCCGCAGATGGACGGAGCCGGCGCCGACGGACGCCTTCAGCTCGCCCTTGGTGCCCTCGGCGATGACCTTGCCGCGGTCGATGACGGCGATCCGGGACGCCAGCTGGTCGGCCTCGTCCAGGTACTGCGTGGTCAGCAGCACGGTCGTGCCCTGGGCGACGACCGCGCGGACGATGTCCCACACCTGGTTGCGGCTGCGCGGGTCCAGGCCGGTCGTGGGCTCGTCGAGGAACAGCAGGTCGGGGGTGTTGAGGATGGACGCGGCGATGTCGATACGCCGCCGCATGCCCCCGGAGTACTGCTTGACCTGCTTGCCGGCCGCCTCCGTGAGCCCGAAGGCCTCCAGCAGCTGGGCGGCGCGGTCGCGGGCGGCGGGCTTGCGGTGCCCCAGGAGACGGCCCAGCAGCACCAGGTTCTCGGTGCCGGTGAGGTCCTCGTCCACGGACGCGTACTGGCCGGTGAGGCTCACCCGGCCGCGCACCTCGTCGGCCTCGCGCACGATGTCGTGGCCGAAGACGTGGGCCTCGCCGCCGTCCGGCCGCAGGAGGGTGGCGAGCATCTTCACGGTGGTGGTCTTGCCGGCACCGTTCGGTCCGAGGACTCCGTACACCGTGCCGGCCGGTACGGCGAGGTCCACCCCGTCGACGGCCCGTGTCTCACCGAAGGTTTTGACCAGGCCGGCGGTCTCTATCGCCAGGCCGGACGTCTGGGTGCTCATGCGTCGGGTCCTTCCGCGTGCGTGGGCTACGCAGGGGAGACCCTTACGGTCCCGCAAACTCATCGCTCCCGCACACGGATTTCCCGAGAACCGGTCCAACGGCCGAGGAGGACCCCGCCCCCGGACCCAGGACTCCGAACCCGGGCCCCAGGCCCAGGACCCCGGATCCATGCCCCGAACCCGGGCTCCCGGACCCGGCCCCCGGTCCCGGCCCCCGGGATCCGGGACGGGCGGTCGGGAGCCCTCCGGCCCGCCTCCAGGAGTACCGTCCCCCTCATGCATGCGATCACGATTCCCGAACCCGGTGGGCCCGAGGCGCTGGTGTGGGACGAGGTCCCCGATCCCGTGCCCGGTGAGGGCGAGGTCCTGGTCGAGGTGGTGGCCGGGGCCGTCAACCGGGCCGACCTCCTCCAGCGGCGGGGCTTCTACGACCCTCCGCCCGGCGCGTCCCCGTACCCCGGTCTGGAGTGCTCCGGACGGATCGTCGCGCTCGGCCCCGGCGTGGGCGGATGGGCCGTCGGCGACGAGGTCTGCGCGCTGCTGTCCGGCGGCGGCTACGCCGAGAAGGTCGCCGTCCCGGCCGGACAGCTGCTGCCCGTCCCCGCGGGACTCGACCTCAAGCAGGCCGCGGCGCTCCCGGAGGTCGTCTGCACGGTCTGGTCGAACGTCTTCATGATCGCCCATCTCCGTCCCGGCGAGACCCTCCTCGTGCACGGCGGCTCCAGCGGCATCGGCACCATGGCGATCCAGCTCGCCAGGGCCGTCGGCGCGAAGGTCGCCGTCACCGCGGGCACCAAGGAGAAGCTGGAGCGCTGCGCCGAACTGGGCGCCGACATCCTGATCAACTACCGCGAGCAGGACTTCGTCGCCGAGCTGAAGCAGGCCACCGACGGCGCCGGCGCGGACGTCATCCTCGACAACATGGGGGCCAAGTACCTGGACCGCAACGTCCGGGCCCTCGCCGTCAACGGCCGGCTCGCGATCATCGGCATGCAGGGCGGCGTCAAGGGAGAGCTGAACATCGGCGCCCTCCTCGACAAGCGCGCCGCCATCAGCGCGACCTCGCTGCGGGCCCGGCCGCTGGAGGAGAAGGCGGCGATCGTGGCGGCCGTACGGGAACACGTGTGGCCGCTCGTCGCCGACGGCCATGTCCGTCCGGTCGTCGACCGCGAGATCCCGATGCCGGACGCGGCCGCCGCCCACCGGGTCGTGGAGGACAGCGGCCACGTCGGGAAGGTGCTGCTGGTCACGCCGCGCTGAGCGGCGCGCCCGCGCCCCGGCCGCCCGAGCGCGGGGCGCGGGCGCGCCGGACGTCGGCCGTCCGGCTGCCACGGCGGGGTCCGGCCCCCTGCGGCGCGATCCGGTGGCGGACGTCCTCGACGGTCACGGCCGCCTCCGCGCCCCGGGTCAGGACAGGCCGCCCTGGCGCATGCGCAGCGCGACGAAGGCGAGGCCCAGACCGAGGCCGATGAGCACCAGCCCGCTGCCGAGCGGCAGGATCCGCAGGGCGGGTTCGACGGAGCGCTCGGCGCTCGTGACGGTGCCCGGCGCGGGTGCCTGTGACGGCGCGGAGGGCACGGGCACCGCTCCTTGCGACGTCGGCGCCCGGGGGACGGTGTCGCCGCTGCCGGGGGCCCGGGACACGGTGTCGCCGTCCCTCTCACGGGGCGCGTCGGGCAGGCCTCCGACGCCCGCCGTGTCCGGCCGCTCGATCCCGGCGTCGGCATCCGGTCTCCTCGGCACGGTGCCCGGACCCCCGTCGTCCGCCTCGCGCGGATCACCCCTTCCGCGTTCCCCCCTGTCGTGCGGAGCCCTCTCGGCCGTCTCCCGCCGCCCGGGTCGTTCCCGTCCCTCACCGGCCCGGCTCCCGGCCCGGGACGGCTCGTCCGAGGGAGAGGAGGAGGAAGGGGAAAAGGAGGAAAAGGAGGAAGAGGAGGAAGAGGAGGTGGAGGGAGAAGGCGAGGGCGAGGGGGAACGGGACACGAGGCCGGCGCCCGGCGCCTCCTCGGCCGCGTGCGCCACGGGAGTACCGAAGGGCGTCACGGCAGAGGCGTACGGCATCACCACCGCCCCCGTCCCCAGGACGACGCCCGTTCCCAGGACGGCCCCCACCCGCAGGGCGACCCCCACCCCCGTCGCCCCCACTGTGCGCAGCCATGGAGTCACGACCGTGACCTCCCGCGCCGACCGGTGCGCGTGCGCACCGCCGGCTAGATGGGACGGATGGACGCCAACAGCCTGCCATTCCCCCAGGAGCCGGGCATTCCGGATACCTCCGTCGGGTGGACCCCGCCCGGCCGGACGGCACATCCGTCCGCTCCGGCACGGTGGATCAAGCATCTCCGGGGGCACCACCGTGGGGAGACACCGGCGTACGAGAGAATGGCGGCATGGAGATGCCGAGGAACGAACGGTCGCCGGAGAATCCGCAGATCCTGGTCGTCGGCCAGGACGGTATGGCGCTCAGTGGCGGTACCGGAGACGAGGACTCCCGCGAGACCCCGGTGACGGAGCAGGTGGAGCAGCCCGCGAAGGTCATGCGGATCGGCAGCATGATCAAGCAGCTGCTGGAGGAGGTGCGCGCCGCTCCTCTGGACGAGGCCAGCCGGGTCCGGCTCAAGGAGATCCACGCCAGCTCGGTGAAGGAGCTGGAGGACGGTCTGGCGCCCGAGCTGGTCGAGGAGCTGGAGCGGCTCTCCCTGCCCTTCACGGACGAGGCGACCCCGAGCGACGCCGAACTGCGGATCGCGCAGGCCCAGTTGGTGGGCTGGCTGGAGGGCCTGTTCCACGGCATCCAGACCACGCTCTTCGCCCAGCAGATGGCCGCGCGCGCCCAGCTGGAACAGATGCGCCGCGCCCTCCCGCCCGGTGCCGGCGACGGCCACGAGGACTCCCACCACATGGGCGGCCGCTCGGGCGGACCGTACCTGTAACCGCCACCCGTCACCGTTTCCGCGGACCGCGGACAGCGCGGAAGGGGCCCGGCATCCGATGCCGGGCCCCTTCGTCACGCCTCGTACGGCCCCGGGGTCAGGACGGGGGGTTGCCCGTCGAGACCTTGAGGGTGATCTCGGGCATGTCCTCGGGGTCGACGTCCGTGCCGGCCGGCGGGAACTGGTCCCTGACGGAGCCCTCGCCGTAAGTGTTCTCGTCAACCTCGATGATCTTGAAGTCTCCCCAGCCGGCGGCCTGGAAGCACTCCTTCACCGACTTGATGTACTTGAACCTGAAGTCGGGGAGCCGGATCTTGTCGGGGTCGTTGTACGACTCCAGCGGCTCCTCGCACTCCTCCTTGTCGATCGTCTTCGTCGTGTCCGGCCCGCGGTAGCCCACCGCCTTGCTCGCCGACGCCGATGCCGAAGCCGAGGCGCCGCCGTCTTTGCCCTGGGTCTCCTTGTCGTCGCCGTTCAGGGCCAGCACCCCGATCAGGCCGCCGACGACGAGGAGGGACACGACGATCGCCCCGATGATCACCGGCTTGTTGCTCCGGCGGCCGCCCGAGTCGCCCGACACCGAGGCCTGGGGCGAGATGGTGTACGGCGGCGGGGTCGACGGCCCCGGCTGCTGCGGGGAGTACGCCGACGGGGCGGGAGTCCGGTAGCCGCCCTGCTGCGGATAGCCGTACGCGGGGGACGGCGCCGGGGTGCCGTACGGGTTCTGGTGCGGGGCCGGCTGGTACGGCGTCTGGATGTTGCCCGTGGGCGCCGGGGTCGCCTGGTCGACGGGCGGGAACACCGCGGAGCCGACGCCCGCGCCGCTGGGCGCCTGGGTGCCCGGGACGATGCTCGGCGGGGCCGGGTGGAAGGACTGCGCCACCCGCAGGCACTCGCCGCGCATGGCCTCCGCGCTGGGGAAACGCTCGTTCGGGTTCTTCTTCAGCGCGCGGGCGATCAGCGCGTCCACGGCCGGCGGCAGCGAGCGGTTGATCGAGGACGCCGTCGGCGGCTCCTCCTGCACGTGCGCGTACGCGATGGCCAGCGGCGAGTCCGCGTCGAACGGCAGCCGCCCGGTGACCAGCTGGAACAGCATGATGCCGACCGAGTACAGGTCGCTGCGCGCGTCCACGCCCCGGCCGAGCGCCTGCTCCGGCGAGAGGTACTGCGGGGTGCCGACGACCATGCCGGTCTGCGTCATCGACGTCACACCGGACTGCATGGCGCGGGCGATGCCGAAGTCCATCACCTTGACCACGCCGCGCTTGGTCATCATCACGTTGCCCGGCTTGATGTCCCGGTGGACCAGCCCCATCTCGTGGCTGATCTCCAGCGCCGCCAGCACGTCCGCGGTGATCTTCAGCGCCTTGTCGGCGGGCATCGCGCCGTACTGCCGCACGTCCTCGTCGAGCACCGAGCCGAGCGGGCGGCCCTCGACGTACTCCATGACGATGTACGGCGTCGTCATGCCGTCCACATCGTCCTCGCCGGTGTCGAAGACCGACACGATGTTGGTGTGCGTGAGTTTCGCCACGGACTGGGCCTCGCGGCGGAAGCGCTCGCGGAAGGCCTGTTCCCGGCCGAGTTCCGTGTGCAATGTCTTGATGGCGACCTGGCGGTCGAGCACGCTGTCGTAGGCCAGGTGCACCGAGGCCATGCCGCCCTGGCCGAGCAGGTCCCGCAGTTGGTACCGCCCGCCGGCGAGTGCCCGCCCCGCGTCCCGGCCCCGTGCGCCGTCCTGGCTCATGTTCCGCGTCCCCCGTAGCCTCTCCGGCGCCGCCGTCGGTGACCGATCCGTCGTAGATCCAATGTGCTATTCCCGGCCAAGTCTGCCCCAGGCCACTGACACGTCAAGCGCGGTGCCCGTTCCGTGACCGTACGCGAAAGAAGCGTCGCGGAAGCGTTACAGGGGCCGCGCGGCCGGTACGCAGAATTTGCACGACAGTACGGAGTGCGGGTTTGATGACCGGTCCGTCTCGTGTCGGTCCTGGCAGCCCGTCCCGGACCGGAGGCTTGCGCGGAGGCTGTAGCGTGGCCGACGGAGACCGTAACAACACCGCGCGCACCGCGGGCAGAAACGACGGCGAGGACTGATGGCACAGCAGCAGCGCGCTCAGGGCCCGTCCGACCCCGAGGCGACTGGCGGCGGCATGTCGGACGCGCCGGACAACTGGGGTAACGGCGGGCTTGTCGGCGACGGCCGGTACCGGTTGACCCACAGGCTCGGCCGGGGCGGCATGGCCGAGGTGTTCGCGGCCGAGGACGTGCGCCTCGGGCGCACGGTCGCCGTCAAGCTGCTGCGTTCCGACCTCGCCGAGGACCCGGTGTCCAAGGCGCGCTTCACGCGCGAGGCGCAGTCGGTGGCCGGTCTCAACCACCATGCCATCGTCGCCGTGTACGACTCCGGCGAGGACACGGTCGGCGGCCAGTCGGTCCCGTACATCGTGATGGAGCTGGTCGAGGGCCGCACCATCCGCGATCTGCTGATGAACGCCGAGGCGCCGGGCCCCGAGCAGGCGCTGATCATCGTCTCCGGCGTCCTGGAGGCGCTGGCCTACTCGCACCAGCACGGCATCGTGCACCGCGACATCAAGCCGGCCAACGTCATCATCACCAACAACGGCGCCGTGAAGGTGATGGACTTCGGCATCGCCCGCGCGCTGCACGGCGCGTCCACGACGATGACGCAGACCGGCATGGTCATGGGCACCCCGCAGTACCTCTCGCCGGAGCAGGCGCTCGGCAAGGCCGTCGACCACCGCTCCGACCTGTACGCCACCGGCTGCCTGATGTACGAACTGCTGGCGCTGCGTCCCCCCTTCACCGGTGAGACGCCGCTGTCGGTGGTCTACCAGCACGTCCAGGACATCCCGACGCCCCCGTCGGAGGCCTCGGACGCCTGCCCGCCGGAGCTGGACGGGCTGGTCATGCGCTCCCTCGCCAAGGAGCCCGACGACCGTTTCCAGACGGCCGAGGAGATGCGCGGGCTGGTCCAGTACGCGCTGCAGATGCTCTACGAGCAGGGCGGCCACACCGGCACCTGGAACACCGGCCCGGTGGAGACGCACGAGGGCCGGCACACCCCGGCGGCGGGCTTCGCGGGCACGACCGTGATGCCGCACCCGGACGCCTCCGGCACGGCGGCGATCCCGCAGCCGATCCTGCCCGCCGGGTACGGCGGCGGGGACGACGGCGGCTTCGAGGGCCACGGCAACCAGGGCAGCGGACGCGGCAAGCTGTGGGTCCTCGCGGTGCTCGCGGTCATCGCCATCACGGCGGGCGTGGCGCTGGCGCTGAACAACGGCGGCGGGGGCGAGGGCGGAGGCGGCCCCTCCAAGTCGCCGACCACCTCGCAGACCACCAAGGACGAGACGCCCAGCGAGACACCGAGCGACGACGCGACCGAGGAACCGACCGATCCCGGCACGGACACCGGCACCGGCACGGGTACGGGCTCCGGCGACGGCTGGGACCCGTCGTACACGCCGTCGTACACGCCGTCGCAGGAGCCGACGGAGGAGCCGACGGGCGAGCCCACGGGCCAGCCGAGCGGCCAGCCGAGCAACGAGCCGACGGAGCCGGGCCCCGAGGAGCCGCCGGACTCGCCGCCGGTCACGCCGCCGACGGGCGGCACGGACCCGGGCGGAACGGCCGGTGAGCCGGGCGACCCCGACAATCCACTGGGCTGACCCGTCGTCGTCGGACCGCCCCTTCCCGGCCGCTCCCCTCACCCCACGAACGCCCCGCACACCGCGTCGTACTCCCGGGTCCACCACACCGCCAGTGCCGCGGTGGCCGGGAACTGGGAGTCCGCTCGGGTGTCGCCGCGCTCGTAGTGCCAGCGGAGCATCCAGAAGTCGTTGAGGCGCTCCCACCACACCCGGTGCACCGCCGCCGCCAGCTGGGAGGGCGTCGCCCCCGCGGCACGCCGGTACGCGCGCGCGTAGGGCCGTACTCTCCGCAGGTCGAGCGTGCCCGTCGGCCGGACGAAGAAGATCGCCGCGGCGCGTACGGCCTCCTCCGCGCGGGGCCGCACGCCCAGCCGGTCCCAGTCGACGATCGCGGCGGGCGCGTCCCCCCGGTAGAGCACGTTGAACGGGTGGAAGTCCCCGTGCACCCACCCCACCGCGCCCCCGCGCGGAGGACGCCGGTCGGCGTGCCGCTCCAGGAGGGCGCGGCGTTCGAGCAGGCGGTGCCGGGCGAGTGCGTCGAAGGAGTCGGCGGGCCGGTGCCGGCGCACGCGCGTGAGCAGGTCGTCGATGAGGGCGAAGGTGTCCGCCGGGTCGGCGCTCTCCGCGGGGGCCGGACCGGCGCGTCCGTGCGCCGGCATCACGTGCTCCAGCCCGGCGTGCACCGCCCCCAGCAGTGACCCCAGCCGTCCGCACTGGCCCGGCGTGAGCTGCCCGCCGTGCCGGTGCCGGCCGTCGATCCACGGGTGCAGGGCGTACGCGTGGCCGCCGACGACCGCGACGGTGCGCCCGTCCCGGCCGGGGAGCGGCGGGGCCACCGGAACCCCGAGGTCGGCCAGGCGCCGGGTGGCCCGGTGCTGGCGGACGATGGCGGCCGGGTCGGCGGTCTCGGGGTCGAAGTGGTGCTTGAGGAAGAACCGGCCGCGCGTCGTGCACAGGCGGTAGCCGCGGTTGAGCAGGCCCTCGTCGACCGGTTCGCAGGTGAGGGGCGAGCCGGCGGCGTACCGGCGCAGCAGGGCGCCCAGTGGGGGCGCGTTCGGTACAGGGGGTGGTACACAGAGGCGCGACACGCGGCAGATGCTAGGGCACTCTCCGGGGCTCCTGAGCTGCGCCTTGTCACAGACGGTCAGTTCCAGTCGCCGACCGTGCTCGAATTGGCGCCGATCGCGAAACTCGACTCTTCCCGTGTCCGGGGTGACCGGGATAACGTGCCGTTGCTCCGGCCTCTTGCAAGGCTGTGACCAGCGCGCCTTCGAATTCTTGCGGATTTACTTGGAAATCCAAGCAAAAACGCAGGTCAGAGGAGGTTTCACAGATATGTGAAGTACTGGGTAACGTGCTTGTTGCAGGGCGCTCGCCGGGGCACCTGTCACGCCTGTTCCCGGCCGAGTGGCACCCACCCCGTGCCCGGTGGTCGAGAAAAGGTGAGCCGCACTGGCCTACCGGCAACCCCGGGGGCCGGACCGACGGAGGAGCACACGTGACCGTGGAGAGCACTGCCGCGCGCACACCGCGACGCAGCGCCGGAACCAAGGCCGGCACCACCGGCACCAAACGCACCACCAACACCACCAAGAAGGCCACCGGCGCGAGGAAGAGCTCCGGAAAGAGCGCCGAGCCCGCCCTCGTCCAGCTGCTGACCCCCGAGGGCAAGCGCGTCAAGAACGCCGAGTTCGACAAGTACGTCGCCGGCATCACGGCCGAGGAGCTGCGCGGCCTGTACCGCGACATGGTGCTCACCCGCCGCTTCGACGCCGAGGCCACCTCCCTGCAGCGCCAGGGCGAGCTGGGCCTGTGGGCCTCGCTGCTCGGCCAGGAGGCGGCGCAGATCGGCTCCGGCCGGGCCCTGCGCGACGACGACTACGTCTTCCCCACCTACCGTGAACACGGTGTCGCCTGGTGCCGCGGGGTGGACCCGACCAACCTGCTCGGCATGTTCCGCGGCGTCAACAACGGCGGCTGGGACCCGAACGGCAACAACTTCCACCTGTACACGATCGTCATCGGCTCCCAGACCCTGCACGCCACGGGGTACGCGATGGGCGTCGCCAAGGACGGCGCGGACAGCGCGGTGATCGCCTACTTCGGCGACGGCGCCTCCAGCCAGGGCGACGTGGCCGAGGCCTTCACCTTCTCCGCGGTCTACAACGCCCCCGTGGTGTTCTTCTGCCAGAACAACCAGTGGGCGATCTCCGAGCCCACCGAGAAGCAGTCCCGCGTGCCGCTGTACCAGCGCGCGCAGGGCTTCGGCTTCCCGGGCGTCCGGGTGGACGGCAACGACGTCCTGGCGAACCTGGCCGTCACCAAGTGGGCCCTGGAGCGGGCCCGCGCCGGTGAGGGCCCGACGCTGGTCGAGGCGTTCACCTACCGCATGGGCGCCCACACCACCTCCGACGACCCGACCCGGTACCGGGGTGACGAGGAGCGGCTGGCCTGGGAGGCCAAGGACCCGATCCTGCGTCTTCGCCGCTACCTGGAGTCCTCGAACCACGCGGACGAGGGATTCTTCGCGGAACTCGAGTCCGAGAGCGAGGCGTTGGGCAGACGAGTGCGCGAAGCGGTCCGTGCCATGCCGGACCCGGACCATTTCGCCATCTTCGAGAACGTGTACGCGGACGGACACGCGCTCGTGGACGAGGAGCGGGCGCAGTTCGCCGCCTACCAGGCGTCGTTCGCGGACGCGGACGGGGGAAAGTGACATGGCAGAGAAGATGGCCCTGGCCAAGGCGATCAACGAGTCGCTGCGCCGTGCCCTGGAGGCGGACCCGAAGGTCGTCGTCATGGGCGAGGACGTCGGCAAGCTCGGCGGCGTCTTCCGGGTGACGGACGGCCTGCAGAAGGACTTCGGCGAGAGCCGCGTCATCGACACCCCGCTCGCCGAGTCGGGCATCGTCGGCACGGCGATCGGCCTGGCCCTGCGCGGCTACCGCCCGGTGGTGGAGATCCAGTTCGACGGCTTCGTCTTCCCGGCGTACGACCAGATCGTCACGCAGCTCGCGAAGATGCACGCCCGCTCGCTGGGCAAGGTCAAGCTGCCGGTCGTCGTGCGCATCCCCTACGGCGGCGGCATCGGCGCGGTGGAGCACCACTCCGAGTCCCCGGAGTCGCTGTTCGCGCACGTGGCGGGCCTGAAGATCGTCTCCCCGTCGAACGCGTCCGACGCGTACTGGATGATGCAGCAGGCCGTCCAGAGCGACGACCCGGTGATCTTCTTCGAGCCCAAGCGGCGCTACTGGGACAAGGCCGAGGTGAACACCGAGGCGATCCCCGGCCCGCTGCACACCGCGCGGGTGGTGCGCGAGGGCAGTGACCTGACCCTCGCGGCCTACGGCCCGATGGTGAAGCTGTGCCAGGAGGCCGCGGACGCGGCGGCCGAGGAGGGCCGCTCCCTGGAGGTGCTGGACCTGCGCTCGGTCTCCCCGATCGACTTCGACTCGATCCAGGCGTCGGTGGAGAAGACGCGCCGCCTGGTCGTCGTCCACGAGGCACCGGTGTTCTTCGGCTCCGGCGCGGAGATCGCCGCGCGGATCACGGAGCGCTGCTTCTACCACCTGGAGGCCCCGGTGCTGCGGGTGGGCGGCTACCACGCCCCGTACCCGCCGGCCCGCCTGGAGGAGTCCTACCTCCCGGACCTGGACCGGGTGCTGGACGCCGTCGACCGCTCGCTGGCGTACTGAGGAGAGGGTCGTGACGACGATGACGAACGCGTCCGTACGCGAGTTCAAGATGCCGGACGTGGGCGAGGGCCTCACCGAGGCCGAGATCCTCAAGTGGTACGTCCAGCCCGGCGACACCGTCACCGACGGCCAGGTGGTGTGCGAGGTCGAGACGGCGAAGGCGGCCGTCGAACTGCCCATCCCCTACGACGGTGTGGTCCGCGAACTGCACTTCCCCGAGGGCACCACGGTGGACGTGGGCACGTCCATCATCGCGGTGGAGGTCGCGGGCGGTCCGGCTCCGGAGGCCCAGGCCCCCGCGCCGGTGGCGGAACCGGAGCCCGCGTCGGCTCCGCAGGAGCCGAAGACCGAGGGCTCGGGCCGCCAGCCCGTGCTGGTCGGCTACGGCGTGGCGACGTCCTCCACGCGCCGCCGCCCGCGCAGGGCCGCGCCGGACGCCGCCGCCCAGCAGGTGGCGGCGGCCGTCCAGACGGAACTGAACGGCCGCACCCCGGCACCGGCGCCCGTCGCCGGGCCGGCCGCCGCGCAGCAGCGCCCGCTGGCCAAGCCGCCGGTGCGCAAGCTGGCGAAGGACCTCGGCGTCGACCTGGCCACGGTCACCCCGACCGGCCCGGACGGCGTCATCACCCGCGAGGACGTCCACGCGGCGGTGGCGCGGCCGACGGCTCCGGCCGAGCCCGAGGCCCAGGTACCGGCGGCCGCACCCGCCCCGGCGGCCGCTCCGGCCCCGGTGTCGTACGACACCGCCCGCGAGACCCGCATCCCGGTCAAGGGCGTCCGCAAGGCCACGGCGGCGGCGATGGTCGGTTCGGCGTTCACCGCGCCGCACGTCACGGAGTTCGTGACGGTGGACGTGACGCGCACGATGAAGCTGGTGGAGGAGCTGAAGCGGGACGAGGAGTTCGCGGGCCTGCGCGTGAACCCCCTCCTGCTGATCGCCAAGGCCCTGCTGGTCGCGATCAGGCGCAACCCCGACATCAACGCCTCCTGGGACGAGGCGGCCCAGGAGATCGTGGTCAAGCACTACGTCAACCTGGGCATCGCGGCGGCCACCCCGCGCGGCCTGATCGTCCCGAACATCAAGGACGCCCACGCCAAGACGCTGCCCCAGCTCGCCGAATCCCTGGGCGAACTGGTGTCCACGGCACGGGAGGGCAGGACCTCCCCGTCCGCGATGCAGGGCGGCACGGTGACGATCACCAACGTCGGCGTCTTCGGCGTCGACACGGGCACGCCGATCCTCAACCCCGGCGAGTCCGCGATCCTCGCGGTCGGTGCGATCAAGCCCCAGCCGTGGGTCCACAAGGGCAAGGTGAAGCCCCGTCAGGTGACCACCCTGGCGCTGAGCTTCGACCACCGCCTGGTGGACGGGGAGTTGGGCTCCAAGGTCCTGGCCGACGTGGCCGCGGTCCTGGAACAGCCGAAGCGCCTGATCACCTGGGCGTGACCGCTCGGCACTGCGGCGGCCCCCGCCTCCGGGCGGGGCCGCCGTGGTGTCCGGGCGTCCGTCACGGGGAAGTGGGCCCGGCGGGCTGGTCGGCGGACACCCGGGCGTCCTGCGACACCGTCGCCGCCGCCACCCCGGTCGGGCCGGCTTCCTATTCGGTTGCCGCAGGCCGGACCGGTCGGATAGGAAGCCTGCATGCTGAAGGGTGACAGGGTCGGGCTGAGGGCCCGGCACGAGGAGGACATCCCGATCCTGCGGGCCGAGCTCTACGACGACGTGGTCAACGGCTCGCGGGCGGAGGGCGGGCCGTGGCGGCCGATCACGCCCGGCTCGAAGGATCCGCGGCTCGTGGTGGACGACAAGGAGCAGGGGCACGTCCCGTTCTCCGTGGTGGAGCTGGACGGCGGCACGCTGGTCGGCACCGCGACGCTGTGGGGCATCGACACCCACAACCGGAACGCGCACATCGGACTGGGGCTTCTGCCGTCCGCCCGCGGCAAGGGCTACGGCACCGACGTGGTCGCGGTGCTGTGCCACTACGGTTTCGTCGTGCGCGGCCTGCACCGGCTGCAGATCGAGACGCTGTCGGACAACGCCGCGATGCTGCGCGCGGCCGAGCGCAACGGCTTCGTCCGTGAGGGCGTGCTGCGCTCCTCGGCCTGGGTGCTGGGCGAGTTCCTGGACGAGGTGCTGCTCGGACTCCTCGCCCAGGACTGGAAGCCGGACGCGAAGCACCACTAGGGAGTGTTCTGAGTTGAGATCACGGGATCGGTCATTCCCGCTCCAGGAGGGTGCTGGCTGCGGTAGACCGGTCGCGTGACTCGTGGTGACCTTACCGATGCCGAGTGGAGTCGATCGAGCCGCACCTGCCGCTGGAGGCGTTCGGACCGATCCCTGACCTGCGTAGCTGTCCGCCTGCAACCTTTTCCCCCGTCCGCCTGTCTCCTGATCACCAACCGCTCCTGTCTCTGTGGTCCCTGAGCAATCAATCGGCACAGGAGCGGTCGCACAGAATCATCAGGAGACACTTCATGCGCATTCGCCCCGCAGCCTGCGCGGCACTCCTCGTGGCGTCCCTCGCCCCCGTCCTCACGGCACCTCCCGCCAGCGCGGCGGCGGCCAGGTACGCGGACGACTTCAACGGCGACGGCTACCGCGACTACGCCAGCTACACCTACGAGCAGTACAGCAAGGGCGGCGGCGTCCGGATCACCTTCGGTACCGCCTCCGGACCCGGCACCCAGACCCAGTTGATCACCCAGGACAGCCCCGGTGTCCCCGGCGCCGACGAGACGGAGGACCAGTTCGGCGACGTCCGGGTGCCCGCCGACTTCAACGCCGACGGATACGGGGACCTCGCCGTGTCGGTGTCGCGCGAGGACGTCGACGGACGCACGGACGAGGGCGGCGTCGTCATCCTGTGGGGAAGCGCGACCGGCCTCTCGGGTGGCACCGCGATCCCCAACGCCGGCGCCAAGGTGTCGAACGCCCGCTTCGGCCGCGACCTCGCCGCCGGGGATTTCAACGGGGACGGCAAGAAGGACCTGGCCGCGATCAGCGGGAGCAAGGCCTACGTCTACCGCAGCATCACGCGCACCGGTGCGGCAGGCTCGGTCACCAGCCACGACAAGACGACGAGATTCGCGCCCACGTCCCTGGTCCCGGGCAACGTGAACGGGGACTCCAAGACCGATCTGGTGATCATCGGAATCACCGACGAACCCGACAACTTCGGCACGGACGCGTGGTTCATCAAGGGCGGCTCCTCGCTCAGCGCGGGCAAGACCCTGCGCCTCGTCACGAACTACGGCGACCCCAGCGAGGCGGTGATCGCCGACTTCGACAAGGACGGCTACGGGGACCTCGCGGCGGGCAGCCAGATGTACAACAACTACCGGGGCCGGGTGTCCCTCTGGTACGGCTCCTCCACCGGCCCCGCTACCGCCGTCCGTATCACGCAGGCCACCGCCAGCGTCTCCGGCACCCCGGAGTCCGGCGACCTGTTCGGCTCCTCCGTCTCGGCCGCCGACATCAACGGCGACGGCTACAAGGACCTCGCGATCGGCGTCTACGGAGAGAAGATCAGCCAGGAGACGACCGAGGGCGGCGTCCACGTCCTGCGCGGCAGCGCGAGCGGGATCACCGGCACCAACTCCCAGTGGCTCGCCCGCAACACCGCCGGCGTCCCCGGCGGCGTCGCATGGAACGACTGCTTCGGCGAGCCGGTCCGCCTCCGCGACACCAACCGCGACGGCAAGGCCGACCTCTACGTCGGCGCCGTCAACGGCTCGCTGCGCTTCCCCGGCACGTCGTCCGGCGTCACCACGACCGGTGTGACCGACGCCGACACCGAACTCATCTGGGGCATGCTCCAGTAGGCCCGGCCTCCCGCCCAGCTGCCTGGGGTTCGCCTTGTTCGTACGAGTGCGCCCGCGTCGTGGCCGCTCGCGCAGTTCCCCGCACATTCCCGCTCCAGGAGGGTGCTGGCTGCGGTAGACCGGTCGCGTGACTCGTGGTGACCTCACCGATGCCGAGTGGAGTTGATCGAGCCGCACCTGCCGCTGGGGGCGTTCGGACCGATCCCTGACCTGCGTAGCTATTTCAACGCGGTGATGTGGCGGTTCCGTACCGGCAGCCCCTGGCGGGATGTGCCGGACAGCTACGGCTCCTGGTCGACGATCTACGACCGGTTCCGGATGTGGGCGCGTGACGCGGTCTTCCAGACCCTCATGGACGCGATGATCGCCGAGGCAGCGGCCCGCGACGATGTCGATCTCAACCTGGCCAGTGTGGACTCGACGGTTGTCCGCGCGCATCACCATGCGGCGGGCATGGTGGCCGACCCGGAACTCCTTGAGGATCTGGAGAAGGCCGTGGCGGAGGAAAAGGGGCTGCAGCAAAGGGGCAAAACGTCCCCGTAGGAGAGGGGTCCGCGGACATGGAGGATCCCGAGCGGGACCAGCGCCGGGCCGTGCGCCGACGCCGCAGGGCCCGGCTGCGGGCCGCCGAACCGGGCCGCTCCCGGGGCGGGCCGACCAGCAAGGTCCACCTCGCCGTTGAGCGGCGCTGCCGTCCGCTGTCCATCATCCTCACCCCCGGTCAGGCCGCGGACAGCCCGCGCTTCATCCCCGTCCTCAAGAAGATCAAGGTCCGCGGCCGGGTCGGCCGTCCCGGGACCAGGCCGGACGCAGTGGCCGGCGACAAGGCTTACTCCTCCCGCGCCAACCGTGCCCACCTGCGCAGACGCAACATCAAGGCGGTGATCCCGGAGAAGGCCGACCAGGCCGCCAACCGCAAGAAGAAGGGACACTCCGGCGGCCGCCCGGTCAGCCACGACGCCACGCTCTCCAAAGATCGCAACACCGTCGAGCGAGCCATCAACAAGTTCAAGGAGTGGCGGGGGCTGGCCACCCGCTACGACAAGACACCCGAGAGCTACGCCGTCGGGCTCCACCTGCGCGGATCCATCCTCTGGTTGCGCAGCCCGCCAGCCCTCCCGTGATCCCAACTCAGAACAGGCCCTGGGGGGCACCACCCGGAGCGAGGCGGTCCGGCGCCCGGTCCACAGCGTGTCACGCGCCGGGAGGCGATCGTGCCGCTGTAGTCGCCGGGCAGCGTGTTCGTGTTGGTCCACGGCGCCATCGTCCGCGTGCCGTCCGTCTTGGTGATCGTCTCGGCCTGGGCGTGAGGGCCGCGAACCGAATAGGCTCATGACGGGAGGGACGCCACAAGTTGAGGTTGAGGCGTCCCTCCCGCTGTGCCCGGACTC
>NZ_JAPSKQ010000188.1 GCF_031181555.1 Streptomyces sp.
CGTGCTCGGCCTTCTCCGCCTGGACGGCGTCGTACAGTGCGCGGACGTTGCCGCCGCCGAAGCTGTCCGCGCCGGCCCGCTCGATGATCTCGTAGAAGACCGTGCGCCTGGGGTGGACGGTGCGCGTGAAGATCTGGAAGAGCTGGCCGCCGTGGTCCTCGTCGGCGAGGATGCGGGCTTTGCGCAGCTCGGCCATCGAGTGGCGGTTCAGCTTCAGGCGCTGCTCCAGCCGGTCGTAGTACGTGTCGGGGGTGCCGAGGAAGACGATGCCGCGTTCGAGCATGCGGTCGACGGCGGTGACGATGTCGGTGGTGGCGAAGGCCAGGTGGTGCACGCCGCCGCTGCCGTGCCGCTCCAGGAAGTCGCCGAGGTGACCCGCGTCGTGCTCCGGGCTCGGCGCGAGGATGGTGAAGGTGAGGTCGCCGGCGGGGCTGCGGACGGCCTTGGAGTCCATGGCCTCGGTGCCCTGCACCATCAGTTCCTCGTAGACGGACGCGTAGCCGAAGACCCGCTCGTAGTAGCCGGTGCTCTCGGCGAGCTGCCCCATGGGGACGCTGACGGCGACGTGGTCGAGGACGGTGAGCCCCACCGGCTCCCCGGACACCTCGGCGGGCTCGGCCACCGGCTCGAAGCCGGGCAGCGGGACGGCCGTGTCCGTGTGGCCGGCGGGCCGCTGGACCAGGGTGTGGCGTACGTCGTCGAAGCCGGCGGCGACGGCGGCGGTGACCCAGCCGTCCCGCTCCGCGGGCTCGGCGAGGGGCACGGCGGAGCGGGAGACGGCGTCGGCGAAGGCCTCGCGGGCGTCAGCGGCGCTCAGCGCGATGTCGGCTATGCCGTCACCGTGCCGCGCCACGAAGGCGGCGGCCGGGTGGGTGTCGTCGAGCGCCTGGGTGACGACCAGGACGATGCCGGCCTGGCGGAGCGCGAGGGAGCGGGAGGCGCCCTCGGGGCCGCCACCGCGTTCGGCGGTGGCGCAGACCCGGAAGCCGTAGCCGTCGACGAACGCCGACGCGGCGGCCTCGGCGTCGGTGACGTACAGCTCGACGTGGCTGACGCGCAGAGCAGTGGCGGGGGTGTGGTCCGTCATGTCGTTCTCCTCACGGAGTGGGAAAGGGCGGCGGGCGGGGTGAGGGGCGGTCACTGCCCGGCCATGGCGTCGGCCAGGCTCTTCGGCCGCATGTCCGTCCAGTTCTTCTCGACGTAGTCCAGGCACTCCTGACGGCTCGCGGCCGGGAGGGCCACGGTCCAGCCGGCGGGGACGTCGGCGAAGACCGGCCACAGGGAGTGCTGGAGTTCGTCGTTGACGAGGACCAGGTACTGGGCGTCGTCGTTCTCGAAGGGGTTGGTCGTCATGGTCGTGCTCCGTGCTCCGTGCTCGGGATCAGGGGATCGGTGGCGGGGCGGATCGATCCGACCCGGGTCGGGCCGGGGTGTGTCCGGGTCAGGGGGTGCGGGGGCGGTCGGTGCGTTCCAGGCGCCCGGCGACGGCTCGGCCGATCTCGGTGAGGGGGCCGGGGAGCGTCATGTCGTGGTGGCCGCAGGCGACGGGACGTACGTCCAGGTGACCGCCGACGTACGGCGTCCACGAAGCCGGGTCCGGCGCGTCCGCCCCAGGATCCGGTTCGGCGGTGAACAGCAGGACATCACCGTCGAAATGCCGGGGAACGAACTCCCTCTGCAGACGGGCGTGACGGGCGGCGATGCCGGGCCACGCCCGCAGCGTGTGCGGCGGGATGCCGCTGAGGGGCGCGCCCTCGCGCCGCAGCACCTCGCGGGCCGTCTCCGCGTCCACCGGGCCGCCGTCCGCGAGGCCGGGCGCCTCGTGGCCGAGGAAGCGCAGCAGCCCGGCGAGGACGTCGCCGTCCGTCCACTCCTGCGAGGAGGGCCCGTCGGCTTCGGCGGACCCTGCGGCGAGGGTCGCCTCCGGCGGGTAGGAGTCCAGCAGGGCGAGCAGCGCGACCTCCTCACCCGCCTCGCGCAGCCGCACCGCCATCTCGTGGGCCACCAGGCCGCCGAAGGACCAGCCCAGCAGGTGGTACGGGCCTTCGGGCTGGACCGCGCGGATCCGCGCCAGGTAGTCCTCGGCCGTCTCGCCCATGGACGCGGGCGGTTCCTCCGCGCGGGCCAGTCCCCTGGCCTGGAGCCCGTACAGGGGCCGGTCGTCGCCGAGGGTGCGGAGCAGACCGGCGTACGGCCAGCTCAGTCCGGCCCACGGGTGGACGCAGAACAGCGGCGGCCGGGTGCCCGTGGTGCGCAGGGGCAGCAGCACCTCCAGGGCGCGCGCGGACTCCTCGGCCCCGTTCCCGGTACCCCGCCCGTCGCCGGTACGCAGCAGACGGGCCAGCGCCTCGGGGGTGGGTGCGTCGAACAACGAGCGGATGCCCAGGGCGGGTGAGGCACCGGCGGTGGTGGCCGAGCGGATACGGCCCAGCAGCCGGACCGCGAGCAGCGAATGCCCGCCCAGCTCGAAGAAGCTGTCCCCGGGGCCTACCCGCTCCACGCCGAGCACCTCGGCGAACAGCTCGCACAGCAGCCGTTCCTCGGCGTCGCGCGGCAGGCGCCCGCCGCCGGACGCGGTGAACGAGGGCTCGGGCAGCGCCTTGCGGTCCAGCTTGCCGTTCACGGTGAGGGGCAGGTCCGGCAGGGTGACGACGGCCGCGGGCACCATGTACTCCGGGAGGCGGTCCGCGACGTGAGCCCGCAGCAGGGCCGGCTCGACGGAGGCGGAGGCGGGAGCCGGACCGGCGGCGGGCACGGCGTAGGCGATCAGCCGTGCCCCGCCCCGCCCGTCGGACCGTACGACGACGGCGGCGCGGGCGACGCCGGGGTGGGCGCGCAGGACCGCCTCGACCTCGCCCGGCTCGATCCGCACCCCGCGCACCTTGACCTGCTGGTCGGCGCGGCCCAGGTACTCCAGGACACCTCCTCCGGCCTCCGGCCCGGGGCACCCCCGGGCGCGCCAGCGGACCAGGTCACCGGTGCGGTACATGCGTCCACCGCCGGCGCCGTCCGGGTCGAACGGGTCGGCGACGAAGCGTTCGGCGGTCAGCGCGGGCCTGCCGTGGTAGCCGCGTGCCAGCTGCACCCCGGCGAGGTACAGCTCGCCGGTGGCCCCGGGCGGCACCGGACGCAGCGCGGCGTCCAGGACGTACACCCGGGTGTTCCAGACCGGCCGGCCGATCGGCACGGGGCCCGGGGCGTCCGGCTCGCAGTCCCAGTGGGTGACGTCCACGGCCGCCTCCGTGGGGCCGTACAGGTTGTGCAGCCGCACCTCGGGCAGCACGGTGTGGAAGCGGGCCGCGAGGTCGGCGGGGAGTTCCTCGCCGCTGCACACCACCCGGCGCAGTCCGGTGCACCCGGCCGCGGCGGGCTCGTCGAGGAACGCGCCGAGCATCGACGGCACGAAGTGCGCCGTCGTCACCCCTTCCGCGCGTATCAGCTCCGCGAGGTGGGCCGGGTCCCGGTGCCCGTCGGGCCGGGCGACGACCAGGGCCGCGCCGGTGATCAGCGGCCAGAACAGCTCCCACACCGACACGTCGAAGCCGGTCGGCGTCTTGTGCAGCACCCGGTCCTCGGCGGTGAGCCGGTACGCGTCCTGCATCCACAGCAACCGGTTGACGACGGCCTCGTGCGAGACGGTGACGCCCTTGGGCCGGCCGGTGGAACCGGAGGTGTGGATGACGTAGGCGGGGTTGCGCGGGTCGGGAGCGGATGCGGGGGCGGGTGCACACGCCCCGTCGTCGTCGGCGGCGTCCACGACGAGGACGGGCGCGTCGCCGGCGGGCAGCGCGGACCGTGCCGCCACTGCCCCGGTGACCAGAATTCCGGCCGGTTCGGTGTCCTCCAGCAGCAGGGCGATGCGTTCCGCCGGGAGACCCGGGTCGACGGGCACGTACGCGGCGCCCGTTTCCAGGACCGCCAGGAGGGCGACGACCAGGTCGGCGGAGCGGGGCACGGCGACCGCGACACGGGTCTCCGGTCCGGCTCCGGCCCGGCGCAGACGGCCGGCCAGCGCGGAGGCGCGGGCGGCCAGCTCGGCGTAGGTCAGCCGCCGCGTGCCGTGGACGACGGCCGGCGCGTCCGGTGTGCGGGCGGCCTGGGCGGCGAACAGCCCGGGGAGGGTGGCCGGCGCGACGGGCACCGCCGTGTCGTTCCACCGGGTGAGAACCCGTTCGCGTTCCTCGTCGCGGAGGACGTCGAGGGCCGCCAGTCTCCGGCCGGGATCGGCGGAGAACTCCCGCAGCAGCAGGCCCAGCCGGTCCGCCAACGCGGTCACGGCCGCGTGGTCGAAGTGGGCCCGCTGGTAGCCGAGGCGGAGGGTGAGGGCACCGTCGTGAGCTCCCTGGGCGACGATGAGGCTCAACGGGTAGTGGGTGGCGTCCCGGCCCTTCACCCCGGTGAGCCGCGGCCCGGAAGCGCCTGCGCGCGGGGCGAACGACTCCCGGTCGACGGGGTAGTTCTCGAAGACCACGAGGGTGTCGAAGAGGACGGGGTGGCCGGACAGGCGCGTGACCTCGCTCAGACCGAGGTGCTGGTGGGCCGTCAGGGACGACTGCCTGCTCTGGAGTCCGGTGAGCGTCTCCAGGACGGTCGCCCGCGGGTCCAGGGCGACCCGGACCGGCAGGGTGTTGATGAAGAGGCCGACCATGGACTCGACCCCGGCGACCTCCGGCGGGCGGCCCGCGACCGTGGCGCCGAAGACGACGTCGTCACGGCCCGTCATCCGGGACAGCAGCACCGCCCAGGCCCCCTGCACCAGGGTGTTGACCGTCAGGCCCGCCTCCCGCGCCAGCCGGTGCAGGGCCGCGACCGTGCCGGAGGGCAGGTCCAGCGCCACGTGGCCGGGTTCGGCCGCGGGCGCGCCCGACGCCCCGGGGGCGAGCAGCGTCGGCTCGTCCAGTCCGGCCAGCTCGGCGGTCCAGGCGGCACGCGCCCCGTCCCGGTCCTGGACGGCGAGCCAGGCGAGGTAGTCGCCGTACGGGGTGACCGCGGGCAGTCCGGCCGCCGAGCCCCGCGACGCGTACAGCGCGAACATCTCGCGCAGCAGCACGGGCATGGACCAGCCGTCGAGCAGGATGTGGTGCGGCGTCAGGACGAGGCTGTGGCGCTCCTCGCCCAGCTCGACCAGCGCCACGCGCAGCAGCGGAGGCCGCGACAGGTCGAACCGTGCCGACCGCTCCTCCTCGGCGACGCGGTCGCGCCGGACGGCCTGCTCCGCTGCGGGTGTACCGGTCAGGTCCACGGTGCGCCACGGCAGTTCGGGGTCGCGCACGACGACCTGGACGGGGGCGCCGGTGGCGTCGTCGTGCACGAACCCGGCGCGCAGGTTGGCGTGCCGGCGCAGCAGCGCCGTCCACGCCTCGCGCAGGACCGGCGCGTCCAGGGGGCCTTCCAGGTCCAGTACGAGCTGGGCGGTGTAGACGTCGGTGCCCTGGGCGTCGTACAGCGCGTGGAACAGGAACCCGTCCTGGAGCGGGGAGAGCGGGAGGACGTCCTCCAGGCCGGGGTGGGCGGCCTCCAGGTTCTCCACCTGGTGCTGGGTCAGGGGCACGAGGGGGAAGTCGGACGGCGTGTGGCCGCCGTTCCCCGCGCCCGTGTCCGCGAGGGTCCTGAGGGCCCGCAGCCACCGCTCGGCCAGGTCCCGCACCTCCGCCTCGTCGAGCAGCTTCCCCGCCCACGTGAACGTCGCCGACAGCACCGGGCCGTCCGGACCGTCGACCGTGACGGCGTTGACGTCCAGGGCGTGCGCGAGCGGCGTGGCCGGATCGGTGTCGGGTCCCCCCGGCTGTGCGACCGGCGACCAGTCGGACGCGGCGGACGGGGAGGCGGACGTCGTCGGGGTGCGCCCGAGGTAGTTGAAGCCGATCTGGGGCCGGGGGAGACCGGCGAGCGCGGGCGCGGTGCCGGCGTTGAGGTGGCGGAGGAGGCCGTACCCCGTGCCGTCGCCGGGCACCGCCCGCAGTTGCTCCTTGACCCGCTTCACCGCGTCCGCCGGGTCGTCCCCGGAGCCGGTGACGTCGAGCCGTACGGGGTGGACGCGGGTGAACCAGCCCACCGTGCGCGACAGATCGACGTCCGCCCGGCCGGTGTCACGGCCGTGGCCCTCCAGGTCGATCAGCACACCGCCTTCGACGTCGGCGTCGGCCCTGCGAGCCGTACCCCACTGCCGCACGGCGAGAGCCAGGGCGCCGAGCAGGACGTCGTCGACGCCGCCGTGGAAGGCGGCGGGGACGGACGACAGCAGCGGGCCCGTGTGCGCACCGGGCAGCGTCACCGTCAGCCGCCGTGCCGTGCCGGCGGTGTCGCACGCGGGGGCCAGGTCGCGGTTGCCGAGCGTCGGCCCGCCGCTTCTCAATACGTCCTGCCAGTACGGGAGTTCAGCGCTGACCTGCGGGTCATGTGCTTGCTCGCGGAGCAGTCCCGCCCAGCGCCGGAACGACGTGCCCACCGGGTCGAGCCGCACCGGCTCACCGGCGGCCACCGCTTCCCACGCCTGCCGCAGGTCCGGCACCAGGATGCGCCACGACACGCCGTCCACGGCGAAGTGGTGCACGGTCAACAGCAGCCGGCCGGAGTCCTCGGGCCCCGCGTCGAACCACACCGCCTGCACCGTCACGCCCGACTCCGGCGCCAGCCGCGCCACCGCCGCCCGCGCCTCCCCGGCGATGTCGGCTTCGGCCGCGGGAACACGGCGCACGCACCGGGCCGCATCGACCGAACCCCGCTCACCCACCTCGGACGCCCAGTCGACGGACACCCGCAGCCGCAGCGCGTCGTGGTGGTCGAGCAGTGCCTGCACGGCCGCCGTCAGCCGCTCCTCGCCCAGCCCCGGCGGGACCCGGAGCAGCACCGACTGCTGGAAGCCGGCCGCCGTGCCCCGCCAGTCCCGCAGCCAGCGCATCACCGGAGTCGGCTCCACCGGACCCGTGCCGTCGTCCTCGGCGGCGTCCGCCGGTTCCTCGCCGGCGGTGCGGCAGACCTTCGCGAGTGCGGCCGGTGTCCGGTGCTCGAAGACGTCGCGCGAGGTGAGCACCAGACCGGCCCGCCGTGCCCGGCTGACCAGCTGGATCGACATGATGCTGTCCCCGCCCAGGGCGAAGAAGCCGTCGTCCACGCCCACGCTGCCGAGGCCCAGTACCTCCGCGAACAGCGTGCACAGGGTCCGTTCCGCGGGAGTGCGGGGTGCTCGTCCCGCGCCCGCCGTGCCGGTGAAGTCGGGCACGGGCAGAGCCGCGCGGTCGAGCTTGGCGTTCGAGGTGATCGGCAGCGCGTCGAGCAGGAGGATGTCGGAGGGGACCATGTACTCCGGGAGTCGTTCGGCGAGGGCCGCCCGGAGTGTGCCGGTGTCGGGGACGCGGCCTGGTTCGGGCACGACGTAGCCGGTGAGGTGTTTGGCGCCGGAGGGTGCCTGGTGCACCAGGACGACGGCGTCGGCGACTCCGTCCTGCCGGCCCAGGACGCCCTCGATCTCGCCGGGTTCGATGCGGAAGCCGCGGATCTTCACCTGCTGGTCGGCGCGGCCGAGGAAGTCCAGTACTCCGTCCGGTGTCCAGCGCACCAGGTCTCCGGTGCGGTACATGCGGGTACCGGCCGGTCCGAACGGGTCGGCGACGAAGCGCTCCGCGGTCTGGGCGAACCGGTTCAGGTAGCCGCGGGCCAGCGCGTCACCGGCGATGTACAGCTCCCCGGGCGCGCCGGGCGGCACCGGACGCAGCCGGCCGTCGAGCACATAGGCGCGCATGCCGTCGCGGGCGCGGCCGATGGGAACGCTGCCCGGCACCCGGGCCGCGTCGCGCAGGGTGTGCTGGGTGGCGAACAGGGTGATCTCGGTCGGGCCGTAGATGTCGGTGACGGCCGTGTCCGGGCACGCGGTCAGGACACGCCGCACGGACGCCGACGAGACCACGTCTCCGCCGGTCAGCACCTCGCGGACGCCGGCCAGGCAGCCGGGGTCCTCCTCCGCCACCACGCGGAAGAGCCCGGCGGTCAGCAGCAGCGAGGTCACACCGTGGGTGCGGAGGGTACGGGCGATGGTGGGGACGTCGAGGTCACCGGGTGGTGCGACGACGACCTCGCCGCCGCCGAGCAGGGGCATCCACAGCTCATAGGTGGACGGGTCGAAGCCGTACGGCGAGTGCAGCAGCACCCGGTGCGGGCGCGCGTCGGCACCGGACGCGGCACCAGTGCTCCAACGGCGGTCGGTGGCCAGGCTCACCACTCCGCGGTGGGTGATCTCCACGCCCTTCGGCTCGCCGGTGGAGCCGGAGGTGAACATCACGTAGGCGGCGCTGTCCGGCAGGACGCGCGGGGCGGGCACCTGGACGGCTGCCTCCTCCGGTCGGTCGTCGTCGCCGATCACGACCTCGTGCTCGACGCCGGGCAGTCTGCCGGCGGCCGTGCTGCCGTCCGTGATCACGACGCGGCATCCGGTCAGCCGTGTCATCGAGGCGAGCCGGGCCTCGGGCAGTTTCCCGTCGAGGGGCACGTAGACCGCTCCGGCCTTGAGCACTGCGAGGACCGCCGTCACGACCTCGGGCGATCGCTCCATCAGCAGCGCGACCCGCTCCTCCGGGACGACGCCCAGGGACAGCAGCCGCGCCGCGAGCCGGTCCGCCCGCTCGTCCAGTTCGCGGTACGTGCGCACGCCGCCGTCCCAGCGGACGGCCACGGCCTCCGGCGTCCGCGCCACCTGTGCGGCGAACGCCTCGGCGACGCTCGTCGCGGGTCTCACCGAGTCCGCGTCGACGTCGTTCCAGTCGGTCAGGATGCGGTGCCGCTCCTCGGCCGTGAGGACCTCGACGGTGCCGGACGGGCGGGCGGGGTCGTCGGCGAGCGTCCGGAGCAGGGCGAGGAACCGTCCGGTGAGCGTGTGCGCGGCCTCCTCGGTGAGGAGGTGCGGCATGTAGTGGAGCCGCAGCCACAGTCGGTCGTCGTCGCGGAGTCCGGCGGCGAGGGTCACCGGGTAGTGGGTCGCGTCGTGGACCTTCGACCCGCTGACGGTGAGGCCGGAGGAGGGGACGGCCCCTTCGGCGACCGGGTAGTTCTCGAAGACGACGAGGCTGTCGAAGAGCCGCGGCAGGCCGGACAGCCTGTTGATGCGGCTCAGGCCGACGTGCTGGTGGGCCAGCAGCTTCGACTGGGCGTCCTGGACGCGCAGCAGGAGATCGGCCAGCCGTTCGGCCGGATCGAGGACGACCCGGACCGGGAGGGTGTTGATGAACAGGCCCGCCATGGACTCGATGCCGGGTATCTCCGGCGGACGGCCGGAGACCGTCGTGCCGAAGACGACGTCGTCGCGGCCGGTCAGCCGGGACAGCAGCAGCGCCCAGGCGCCCTGCACCAGGGTGTTGACCGTCAGGCCGCGGTCGCGCGCCAGCCGGCGCAGCGCCGTCACGGTCGGCGCGGGGAGGTCCGCGCCGATCCTCGCGGGCACGCCGGGTGCGCCGGCGACATCGGTCGGGGCGTCCGGGACCAGCAGGGTCGGCTCCTCGACCCCGTCGAGCGCGTCCGCCCAGGCCCGCTCGGCCGCCTGCCCGTCCTGGGCGGCGAGCCAGGCGAGGTAGTCGCTGTAGGGAGTCGGCGGCGGCAGTTCCGCGCCGACGCCACCGGCGTACAGGGTGAAGAGTTCCTTCGCCAGGACGGGCACCGACCAGCCGTCGAACAGGATGTGGTGGTTCGTCAGCACCAGGCGGTGGCGGGTGTCTCCCAGGCGGAGGAGGGTGAGGCGCATGAGCGGTGCCTGCGCCGGGTCGAGGCGCTGTGCGCGCTCCTCGGCGGCCGTCCGGCCGGCCTCCGCCTCCGCGTCCGCCTCGGGCAGGGCGCGCAGGTCGACGGTCCGCCAGGGCAGTTCGGGGTCGCGGACGACCACCTGGACGGGCACGCCGGCCGTGTCGGGTACGAACGCGGCCCGCAGGTTGGCGTGCCGGCGCAGCAGCGCCGTCCACGCCTCGCGCAGCGTCGCCCCGTCCAGCCGTCCTTCCAGATCGAGTTCGACCTGGGCGGTGTAGACGTCGGTCCCCTCGTGGTCGTAGACGGCGTGGAAGAGCAGGCCCTCCTGGAGCGGGGAGAGCGGCAGGACGTCCTCCAGGCCGGGGTAGGCGGCCTCCAGGGTCTCGACCTGCTCCTGGGTGAGCGCCGGTACGAGGGGGAAGTCGGACGGCGTGTGGCCGCCGTTCTCCGCGCCCGTGTCCGCGAGGATCTCCAGCGCCCGCAGCCACCGCTCGGCCAGGTCCCGCACCTCCGCCTCGTCCAGCAGCCCGCCCGCCCACGCGAACGTCGCCGACAGCACCGGCCCCTCGGGGCCGTCCTTCGCGATGGCGTTGATGTCGAGCGCGTGCGGCAGCGGCGTCGTCGGACCCTCGAGGCCGCCCGGCCGGTCGAGCGGCGTCCAGTCGGCCGCGGATCCCGGGGACGCCGACACGGAGACCGTACGGCCCAGGTAGTTGAAGCCGATCTGGGGCTCGGTGAGCGCGGCCAGGGCGTCCGCGGTGCCGGTGTTCAGGCGGCGCAGCAGGCCGTGGCCGAAGCCGTCGCCGGGGACCGCCCGCAGCTGCTCCTTGACCCGCTTCACCGCGTCCGCCGGGTCGTCCCCGGAGCCGGTGACGTCGAGTCGTACGGGGTGGACGCGGGTGAACCAGCCGACGGTACGGGAGAGATCCACGTCCGCGCCGACGCGGTCGCCGTCGCGGCCGTGGCCCTCCAGGTCGATCAGAACTCCGTCGGCGGCATCGGCGCCGCGCGCCTCGCGCCACTGGCGCACGGCGAGGGCCAGCGCGCCCAGCAGGACGTCGTTGACGCCGCCGTGGAAGGCGGCGGGGACGGACGACAGCAGCGGTGCCGTGCGGGTCTCCGGCAGCGTCACCGTCAGGTGGCGGGCGGTGGCGGTGGTGTCCTGCGACCGGTCCAGCGGGCGACGGCCGAGCGGAGGCTCGTCGGCGCCCGCCAGGTCCGTCCAGTACGGGAGTTCCGCCAGTAGCGCCGGGTCCTGCGCGCGCTCGC
>NZ_JAPSKQ010000189.1:0-1894 GCF_031181555.1 Streptomyces sp.
CCGCACCGCCGGCCGCCACCGCCGGGCGCGGCCGTTGCCGTGCCGCCACCGCGCGGAGCCAGCGGCGGTGGAGTTCCAGGCGTTCCTCACCCGACGCACCGCACAGGGCGGCGAAGCGCTCCACGGGCGCGAAGTCGACGGGGACCGCCTCGCCGGCGCAGTAGCGGTGCAGCGTGGAGGTGTTCATGTTCAGGCGGCGGGCCAGCGAGCCGTAACTGCGGTCCGTACGCTCCTTCAGCTCGCGCAGCAGCGCCGCGAACCGCGCCACGTCGTCCTGTGCCGACACCGTCACCCCGCACTCGTCCGGCCCGGCCCGGCCCGGGGACCGTCTCCCGCGGGCCTCCCGGGCATCCCAGGCACCTCATATACCTGCACGTCGGAGGGGGTGGGACGGTTCCATGCCGGTGCACCCGGCGACGGCGCTTGCGTCCGCCTCCCGGGACGGCCGATGCTCTTGGCACCGCCCCGACGGCGCCGGACGAACCGTCCGGCCGCCTCCCGGCGCACCGTTCCGCATGTCACCACGCATTCCACTCCGCACTCCTCACGGGGGACACCCATGCCCATGCGCACCCGAGCCGCCGCCCTGGCCGCCCTCACCGTCGCCGCCCTCGCCGCCGGCACGGCACTGACGGCGCCCGCCGGAGCCGCGCCGAAGAAGACCGCGCCCGCGTTCCTCGCGGCGTCCGAACTGCCGCCGCACCCGTCGTCCGACTGGACCGCGGGCCCGGTCACCGACGGCTTCCCGGTGGAGCTCGCCCACTGCCTGGGCGAGGGCGTGCCGGCCTACGACTACCGGCACCGGCTCTTCCGCACCGACCTGGACACCGGTGCCGTGCAGGTCACCGTCGTCACGGGCTCCGCCGCCAAGGGCAGGGCGCTGGCCGCCCTGCTGAACAGGGAGATCCGCTCCTGCGCGGACCGGATCGAGCAGTCCGACCCGGAGATCGAGGCCGAGGGCCGGTTCTACGGCTCGCTGCCGGTCGAGGAGGGCGCGCAGGTGCACGGTCTGCACACCGCCGCGTCCTGGGGCGCCACGGACGTCCATCTGCTGTCCGTGGGACGGGACGGCGGGACGGTGACCGTCGTGGGCTGGGGGCAGATGGGCGACTTCGACGACGCCCCGGTGGCCGCCTTCAAGAAGACGACGACGAAGGCCGTCAACAAGCTGTACTGACCGCGCGCCCACCGCGAGAAGCCGGGGGCGTCCTTCCGCCACGGGGGTCGGAAGGACGGCCCCGCGCAGGTGCGTGGCCATCGCACTTCGGCCAACAACCGGTCGTTGACGGTTCGGCATGACTGCCGCGTGGGTGACGGGGCAGACATTCCCGTGAACGTGTTCGAGCAGCAGGGGGAACCGACAGCGGCACGCGGGCGGGGGAGCATGGAGAGGCAGGTACGAGGGGGCGATTCCGTCACGGTCCGAACCTCCTCGGTGAGGACCGTGAACGTGGCGGCCGACGGCGCGGCGGCGCAGACGCCGGCGGCTCAGCTGAGGCGCCGGCTGGGGCGGGCGGACCTGCGGGCGGTGCCCGAGTCCCGCAGGGCGCTGCGCGAACTGCTCAGACCGTGGGGGAGACCGGAGCAGTCCGAGATCGCGGAACTGCTCACCAGTGAGCTCGTCACCAACGCGCTGGTCCACACCGACCGGGAGGCGGTCCTGACGGCCACCGTCGGACCCCGTGGACTGCGGGTCGAGGTGCGGGACTTCGTGGCCCGCGAGCCCCGGCGGTGCGTACCGGACGCCGACGACGGTACGCACGGCCGGGGCCTGGTGCTGGTCGAGTCCCTCGCCGACGCGTGGGGGGTCAGGGCGCACGGGGTGGGCAAGGTGGTCTGGTTCGCACTCGGCGCGGACGCCGCCTGACGCCCGCCCGGCGTGCGAACGGGACGG
>NZ_JAPSKQ010000189.1:1994-10991 GCF_031181555.1 Streptomyces sp.
GGGCCTGGTGCTGGTCGAGTCCCTCGCCGACGCGTGGGGGGTCAGGGCGCACGGGGTGGGCAAGGTGGTCTGGTTCGCACTCGGCGCGGACGCCGCCTGACGCCCGCCCGGCGTGCGAACGGGACGGGGTGCGGCCCGCGCAGGCCGCACCCCGTCCCGTCGTACGTCTTCCGTGCCGTCAGCCGAACTGCTGCTCCAGGTCCTTGAGCTTGCGCTCCAGGGAGTCCAGACGCGGCAGCGCCTGGGTGTCGTCCTCGGCGGTGAGGTCGACGGTCACCGCGTCAGAGCCGCCGCGCACCGGCTGCAGGGAGGGACGCGCGCGCACGGGCAGGGCCTCCGTCGCCGATATGGCAGGCTCCGCGGAGACCACGTCGAGGTCGGAGCCGCGCTCCACCGCCGGCGCCTCCATCCGGTGTCCGCCGCCCCGGCCCACGAAACCGCGGTGGCCGCGGCTGATCGCCTTCAGCCGCGCCCGCTCCACCCGCTGCTGGTCGCGCCTGCGCCGACGCTCCTCGTCCTTCTGGCGCTTGTCCTCGCGCACCTCCTCGACCGCCTCTTCGAGGCTGCGCACGCCCTCCAGCAGCATCAGCGACCAGGCCCGGTAGGTCTCCCGGGGGGCGCGCAGCCAGCGGACGATACGGATCTGCGGCAGCGGACGCGGCACCAGGCCCTGTTCGCGCAGCGCGGCCCGGCGGGTCTGCTTCAGGGCGCGGTCGAACAGCACCGCCGCCGACAGGGACATGCCCGCGAAGAAGTGCGGGGCGCCCGCGTGTCCGGCGCCCCGGGGCGCGTGCACCCAGTTGAACCAGGCCGCGGCGAAGGCGAACGTCCACACGAGTATCCGCGAGCCGAGGGCCGCGTCACCGTGGCTGGCCTCGCGCACGGCGAGCACCGAGCAGAACATTGCCGCGCCGTCCAGGCCGAACGGGACGAGGTACTGCCAGCCGCCGGACAGGCCGAGGTTCTGTTCGCCGAAGCCGACCAGCCCGTGGAAGGAGAGCGCGGCGGCCACCGCCGCGCAGCAGAACAGCAGGACGTAGGAGACGGTGCCGTAGACGGCCTCTTTGCGCCTGCGGCGCTCCTCGCTGCGCTCCCACGAGTCGTCCGCTCGCGTGTCCTTGACCGAGGAGCGCTTGCCGCGCGCCAGCACCGCCACCGCCGCCAGCATGCCCAGGAGCAGCACGGCGCCCGGAAGCAGCCAGTTCAGCGATATGTCGGTCAGTCTCATCTAGGGGTCCCTTGCATTGGGATAGGGCGTAACGCCCGCCATAGTGGCCCAATCCCACCGGCTCTCAGGGGGTTTCGGGGCAAGAGGCCGCCAAGGAAGCGTGAGGGTGTGCCCAGGGCGGTGTTCTGCTCGAACTGTCGCTTGAGGGGCGGGAGTTGAGTTCGAATAAGACTACCCGTACGGATGGTTCCACGGAAAGTTCCCGCGGCGGGTGAGGAAAGAGTGAATCACCCGTGACCGCGGGGTGTCCCGATGACCGGTGATCCTAGAGGACGGCGGGGGGTGCCGTTGTCCGACCCCGTGTCAGCCGGCCTGCGCGACCAGGCGGTCGGTCCGGTCCGTCGCGCACGCACGCGGGCAGGTGGCGCAGATGTCCTCGGGGCGCAGGGTGTAGAACATGCAGCAGCTGACCCGGTCCCGGGTGCGCACCGGCTCCCCGCCGGGGCCGGTCAGCCGGCGGAAGGCCGCAGCGCCGACGTACGGCTTGGTCGCGCCCGGCAGCAGCAGCTCCAGTTCGCGCATGCCCCGCTCCTCCTCGCCGAGCAGCTGGGCGACGTACCACAGGCCCTCGACGATCTCGTCGGTCGCCATGCCCCACAGGGCCCGGCCGCGCCGCCGCATGCGCGGGCCGAAGCCGGCCAGGACCGGTTCGAGGTGGCCGGCGACCGCCGCCCGCACCTCCGCCCGCAGCGCCTCCTCGTCGGGCACCACCCGGGCACCGGGCAGCGCGGCCGCGGGATCGCCGGGCAGGCAGGCGAAGCCGTCCGGCCGTACGGCCATGCGGCCCACGGCGAGGCCGGGGGCGGTGCGGTCGAACGAGACGTGCGTCACGGGGTAGCGGGGCACGCGGCGGTGCAGGAACCACGGCACGGTGATCAGCAGGCAGGCGGGCCAGGCGTAGCGGTGCAGGCCGAAGCTCGCGATCACGTCCGGTCGGGCCCGCTGTCCGTAGTCCCGCAGCACCTGGGTGTCGTCCCAGGCCAGGAACCTCTCCAGGCCGGCCCCGCCCTCGGCGAGCGCGGACGCGGCGACCCAGCCGCCGCCGCGGGGGAGCTCCTCGCCGGGGCCGAGCTCGGTGACGGCCAGCGCGGGGAAGACCTCCGCCAGGCGGGCGTACGCGTCCGCGACGGCCGAACCGGGCACAGGCATGCCATTCCCCTTCACGACGGGTGGGGCCACGTCTCGGAGAGCCGGGCCAATAAAGGTAAGGCTCACCTTACCGAAGATCGCCGATATGTGAACCGGCGGCCGGTGCGCTTAGGGTGCTTGACGGACGAGCGCCAACCCGCCGTAATGACCCCAAGTACCGATACGTCCGCAGGAGGACCCCGTGAGGCAGGACACGCAGGGCTCCGCCGGGACGGAGGACACGACGGAGGACACCGGCGCCGGCCGGGCCGGCGCGGGGCGCTTCCGGGTGCCCGCCCAGCCCCGCACGCAGGGCGCGGACCGGGAGCGCGACCGGTCGCGGAGCGCCGAGGGCGGGGCCGTGCGCGGCGAGCACACGCACGGCGAATCGGTCCTTCCGCGTCCCCGGCCCGCCGTCCAGCGGTCGTCCGTGCGCGGGCAGATCCTCGCCGCCCTGCGCACCGCGCTGGTGACGGGCGACCTGCGGCCCGGCGAGGTGTACTCCGCGCCCGTGCTCGCCGAGCGGTTCGGCGTCTCCGCGACGCCCGTCCGGGAGGCCATGCAGCAGCTCACGCTCGAGGGCGCGGTCGAGGTGGTGCCGAACCGGGGCTTCCGGGTCGTCGAGCGGGGCGCGCGGGAGCTGGCCGAGCTCGCCGAGGTCCGGGCGCTGATCGAGGTCCCGGTGATGCTGCGGCTGGCCCGCACGGTGCCCGCCGAGCGCTGGGCCGAGCTGCGCCCCCTCGCCGAGGCCACGGTCCGCGCCGCCTCCTCCGGCTGCCGGGCCACCTACGCCGAGTCCGACCGCGCCTTCCACAGCGCGGTGCTCGCCCTCGCCGGGAACGAGCAGCTGGTCCGGATCGCCGAGGACCTCCACCGCCGCGCCCAGTGGCCCCTGGTCGGCGCCGTTCCCCGGACCCGCGGCCGGGCGGAACTGGTGGCCGACGCCCATGAGCACACGGCCCTGCTGGACGCGTTGATCGCGGGGGACCTCGACGTGGTGCGTTCACTGGTGGGGGAGCACTTCAACGGGGCGGCCTGAGCGGGCCGGTGGTGCGTGCCGCGGGTGTGGGCGTGGGCGTGGGCCGCGGGCGTGCGCGGGCTACGCCGTCGCCGCTCCCGTGCCCGGTGGGGCCAGGCGGTGGGCCAGCCAGGTGGGGACGCCGCCCAGGAGGCGGAACAGACGGCGGGCCTCCTCGCGCAGACGGGACGCCTCCGGCTCGGTCTCCGTGTCGGCGAGCGCGACCAGGGCCGGTGCCGTGCCCACGAGATAGCCCAACTCCTCGCGGATCCGCAGGGATTCGGCGAAGCCGCGCCGCGCCTCCGTCAGTTCCCCCTCGCGCAGGGCGAGTCCGGCGAGGTGGCGCCAGGTGCCGGACAGCAGCAGCGGGTCGGCGTGGGAGGTGGCGCCCGCGTGCGCCCGCCGGTACGCGGCACGCGCCGCCTGCGGGGACCGGGTGAGGTTCTCGGCGATCAGCCCGCGCCGGAAGTCCAGCAGCGCCCGCCCCGCCGCCCCGGGAGGGATCAGCGCGGCCGCCCGGCCGAGCGCGGCCCGCGCCTCGTCGGACCGGTCGCGCACGCCGAACAGCGTGGCGGCGTAGGCCACGTACCCGCGTTCACAAGCGGCGGCACCCCGTTCCTCGTCGGTGTGGGCCAGCGCCTCGGCCGTGCGCAGCGCGTCCTCGGCCTCCTCCCACCCCGCCTCGGTGTACAGGCACCGCTCCACCAGCAGCGACGCCCGTTGCAGGGCGGCGGCCGGGGTGTCGGGCACGATCAGGGCGGCGGCGTCGGCCCAGCAGGCGCGCGAGCGCAGCCGCCATACCGCGGTCTGGAGGGGATCGTCACCGGCGGTCGTTCCGTTACCAGACATGGCGGAATGCGCCACGTTGCCCTCCCCGAGCACGCCATCGAGCTGTTGAGTGGTGGCCGCATCTCAGCACGAACAGCGGGGCCGGGCCAAGAGGGTGGGTGAAAAATTTCACAAAGCCGTGGGGCGGCGGGCGCGAAGGCCGGACCCGCCTGCGGCGCCCGCGCACCACCCCGCGGCGCCCGCCGCCGGGCCGCGCCGTCCTGCGCGCCCCCGGTGCCGCGGGCCTCAGCTCATCCGCAGGGCCAGGAAGAAGTCCAGCTTGTCCTCCAGGCGCGACAGATCACGGCCCGTCAGCTGCTCGATGCGGCCCACCCGGTACCGCAGCGTGTTGACGTGCAGGTGCAGCCGGGAGGCGCACCGGGTCCAGGAGCCGTCGCAGTCGAGGAACGCCTCCAGCGTCGGGATCAGCTCGGCGCGGTGCCGGCGGTCGTAGTCCCGCAGGGGGTCCAGGAGGCGGGCGGTGAAGGCACGGCGCACGTCGTCGGGGACGAAGGGGAGCAGCAGGACGTGCGAGGCCAGTTCCTGGTGGCCGGCCGCGCAGACCAGGCCCGGCCGGGCCGCGGCCACGCGCCGCGCGTGCCGCGCCTCCTCCAGGGCCCCGCGCAGGCCCTCCGCCGAGTGCACGGCCGCGCTGACCCCGAGCGTGACCCGGCCGTCGTCCTCCAGCCCCGCCGTGAGCGGGTCCCGTACGGACTCCAGGAGCGCGTCGGCGAGGATCCCCGCCTCGGAACCGTCGTGCTCGCCCGCCACCGAGGGCAGCGGAACGAGCGCGACCGCCTCGTCCCCGGTGTGGGCGACCGCGATGCGGTCCGAGTGCTCGGGCCCGGTCGCCGACGGGTCGACCAGGATCTCCTCCAGCAGCGCCTGGGCCACCGGACCGCCGGCCACCTCCCCGCCGTCCCAGTCGACGCGGGCCACGACCACCTGCCAGTGCGGGGCGGTCCCGAGCCCGGGCAGCAGCACCGGGGCCGCCACCCGCAGCCGTGCCGCGATCTCGGCCGGCGCGGCGCCCGCCTGCACCAGCTCCAGCACCTCCTGCGCGAGCCGACGCCGGACCGTGCGCGCCGCGTCCCGGCGGTCCCGCTCGACCGCGATCAGCTGGGTGACCCCGTGCAGCAGGTCCAGCCGCTCCTCGGCCCAGTCCGCGGCGTCCGCCTCGACGGCCAGCAGCCAGTCCGACAGCACCGTCTCGCGTGCGTCCCGCGTGTCCCGCACGTCCCGCGCGGACGGCGGGCTCTGCTGTGCACGCCCGCCGGAGCGCACCGGGAAGAGGCTGTACGTCGTCTGCCCCACCGTCACCCGGTGCGGTCCGCGCCGCCCGGTGCGGGTGGCCGCCAGATGCTCCGCCGCGAGCCGCGCGCACACGTCGGCGGGCAGCGCCGGCCCCTCCGCCGACGGGTCCGCCGTCCTCGATCCGGCCGCCTGCGGTCCCGCCGCCTTCGGCCCGGCGATCAGCCGGCCCGTGGGCGACAGCACCCAGGCCCGCAGGTCCAGGTCCGAGCCCAGCAGGTCGAGGACCACGTCCGGGCCGCCGCCCGCCGGGCCCGCGGTCATCATCCGCCGGTGCCGGTCCACCACGGCCGCGAGGTCCCCGGCGCGCTCGCCGGACACCTGCCGCACGACGTGCTCGGTGATGGTCGCGAAGGCCACCGACTCGTGCACCGCGAACAACGGCAGCCGGTGCCGCGCACAGGCCACGACCAGGTCGTCCGGGACGTCGCCCAGCTCCGCCGTGCCGGCCGCGACGGCGGCCACCCCGGCCTGCGCCAGGATCCGCACGAACGGCTCCGAGTCCGCGGCGTCCCGGCGCCAGGCCAGGCCCGTGAGCACCAGTTCCCCGCCCGAGAGATAGCGGCTCGGGTCCCTCAGGTCGGTGGTCATCACCCCGCGCACCGTGCGGTCCAGCTCGTCCTCGCCGCCGAGCAGCTTCAGGCCCAGCGCGTCGGTGTCCAGCAGTGCGCGCAGCCGCATTCTCGTCGCCGCCGTTCTCTTGTCTCGATATCTACGATGGAGCGTGGAGGGATCTTCCGGTGAGGGCCCGGCGGGTGGCCGATCAGCGGTGCCGGCCGTTTCCTGGACTGTGTCCTCTGTTTCCGGAGAAGGTGGGGAGGTTTCCGAGGACCTCCGTTCATACGAATCTACAAGATGTCCTCGCTGGCCAGCCAACTCCTTCATGGTTTCCGTGACTGACCCCGGCGGAACACCCGGCGGTGTACTGGGCCCACTCCGAGTGAACCGCACACGAACGAGCCGGGCCCGCAGCACACGGATTGGCTTGATCCGTACGCCCCACGAGACGAGGAAGAGAGCCGGTCATGGACTTCCTGCGCCCCGCCGGCCGGGAGGAGGCGCTCGCCGCGAAGGCCGAGCATCCCACCGCTGTGCCGATTGCGGGGGTACCGACGTGATGGTGGAGATCAACTTCGACCACCGCCGGCCCGGGTACCTCATGGACCTGAACCGCATCGGTGACCTCTACGACTGGGAGGCCGGCGAGGAGAGCGTGCGGCTGGGTGCCTCCGTCCCGCACTCCGGGATCATGGAGCACCTGCGCGCCGGGCTGCCGGGCCGCGCCCTCGCCTCCCGCACGGTCGCCTCCCCGCAGATCCGCAACCGCAACCGCGGCGGCGTCGGCGGCAACCTCGGCACCGCCTCCCCGGCCGGCGACGCCCACCCGGCGCTGCTCGCCGCCGGCGCCGAGGCCGACACCGAACTCGGCCCGGTGAAGGTGGTGGAACTGGCCTGCGCCCAGGACGCCGGCAAGGCGCTCGACCCGCTGTCCGTCGTCGGCCAGATCCAGGGTGGCACCACCCAGGGCCTGGGCGTGGCGGTCACGGAGGAGATCGTCGTCGACCCGAGGACCGCCAAGGTGCGCAACCCCTCCTTCACGGACTACCTCGTCCCCACCCTCCTCGACGCGCCGACCATCCCCGTCGGCGTGCTCGAACTCGCCGACGACCACGCGCCGTACGGGCTGCGCGGCGTCGGTGAGGCGTCCACCCTGTCGTCGACTCCGGCGGTCCTCGCGGCGATCCGTGACGCGACGGGCCTGGAGCTGAACAGGACACCGGTCCGCCCGGAACACCTCACCGGACCCGTGTGACCCACCCCGACGCCGGGCGACCCCACACCCGCGGCCACCCCGGCGCCGGTCCCCACCCCAGGTGCAGTACCGGGCCGTCCCCCGGGTCTGGCACCTCCCAAATCCCGCGTTGCGCCGCAGGCGCAGCGCCGGGTGCCCCTGTGAACCTTGGGAGATGGCACCATGACCCAGCAATCAGTGGAGCCGAGGACCACCGCCGACGACGCGGGCGCGGGAACCCGCGTCCCGGCCGGACGGTCCTGGCTCGACCGGTACTTCCACATATCGCACAGAGGATCCACGCTCGCGCGTGAAGTGCGCGGCGGCGTCACCACCTTCATGGCGATGGCGTACATCCTCCTGCTCAACCCCCTGATCCTGTCCGGCGAGGACGCGGCCGGGAACACCCTCGGCCGCACCGCCCTGATCACCGCGACCGCGTTCGCCGCGGCCCTCACCACGCTGCTGATGGGCTTCGTCGGCAAGGTGCCGCTCGCCCTCGCCGCCGGCCTGTCCGTGTCCGGGGTGCTCGCCTCCCAGGTCGCGCCCGTGATGACCTGGCCGCAGGCCATGGGCATGTGCGTGATGTACGGCGTGGTCATCATGCTGCTGGTCGTCACCGGCCTGCGCGAGATGATCATGAATGCGATCCCGCTCGCGCTCAAGCACGCGATCACGATGGGCATCGGACTGTTCGTCGCCCTGATCGGCCTGGTGAAGGCCGGGTTCGTGCACGAGAACGCGGCGCCCGGCGGCGGCCCGGTGATCCTCGGCCCGGGAGGCGAACTCACCGGCTGGCCGGTGCTGTTGTTCGCCGTCACCCTGCTGGCGATCTTCATGCTCCAGGCACGGGGCGTCCCCGGCGCCATCCTGATCGGCATCGTCGGCGGCACCGTACTGGCCGTCGCGCTCAACGCGTTCGGGGTCATCGACCCCAAGCAGTGGGCGAGCGGCGCCCCCGAGCTGCACGGCAGCGCGGTCTCCATGCCCGACTTCTCGGTCTTCGGGGAGGTCGAGTTCGGCGGCTGGGGCGAGGTCGGTGCCATGACGGTCGGCATGATCGTCTTCACCCTGGTGCTCGCGGGATTCTTCGACGCGATGGCGACGATCATCGGCGTCGGCACCGAGGCGAAGCTCGCCGACGACAAGGGCCGGATGCCGGGCCTGTCCAAGGCGCTGTTCATCGACGGTGCCGGCGGTGCGATCGGCGGCGTCTCCGGCGCCTCCGGGCAGACGGTGTTCGTCGAGTCGGCCACCGGTGTCGGCGAGGGTGCGCGCACGGGCCTGTCCTCCGTCGTCACCGGGCTGTTCTTCGCCGCCTGCCTGTTCTTCACCCCGCTGACGGCGATCGTGCCGGGCGAGGTCGCCGCGGCGGCCCTGGTGGTGATCGGCGCCATGATGATGATGAACGCCCGTCACGTGGACTGGGCCGACCGTGCCACCGCGATCCCGGTCTTCCTGACCGTCGTCATCATGCCGTTCACGTACTCCATCACCGCGGGCGTCGCCGCCGGGGTCGTCTCCTACGTCGCGATCAAGACCGGCCAGGGCAGGGTCCGGGAGATCGGCGCCTTCATGTGGGGCCTGACGCTGATCTTCCTCGTCTACTTCGCCCTCGCCCCGATCGAGGGCTGGCTGGGCGTGCACTGACCGCGGTCCGCGAGAACCCTCCACGCAACCGCTGTCGCGGAG
>NZ_JAPSKQ010000190.1 GCF_031181555.1 Streptomyces sp.
ACGGCAGCTCTCCTCCGCGCCGGGCATGCGGCCGAGTACGTCCGCCACGACCTGCCGCCGGACCGGACCGAGGCCGTCCCGGCACCGCTGCGCTCGGCCGCATGCCCGGCCACGGCCGCGGCTCCGCCCACACCCCTCGACGGGCCGGACGCGTAGCGTCCGGCCGTATGGAACCACTGGCTCACCCACAGTCCGCCCCCGGCACCCGGCGCCGGGCCCGTGACCTCGGCATCGTCATCGGGCACACCGCCACCGGGCCTTTCGACGCGATCACCGATGTGCCGGGCGTCCGCGTCGGGCACACCACCGTCCGCCGGCGGCCCGACGTGCACAGCGGGGTCACCGCAGTCGTGCCCGATGCCGTCGGCCCCCGTACACCGCTGCCCGCAGGGGTGTTCACCGGCAACGGCTACGGCAAACTCACCGGCACGACCCAGCTCACCGAACTCGGCACGCTGGAGACCCCGGTACTGCTCACCTCCACCCTGTCGGCCTTCCGCGTCGCCGACGCCCTCGTCGGCTGGATGCTCCAGCGGCCCGGATGCGAGGAGGTGCGGAGCCTCAACCCCGTCGTGGGGGAGTGCAACGACGGCTTCCTGTCCGACATCCGCGCACGGCCCGTCCACGAGGAGCACGTCCGGGCGGCCCTCGACACGGCGTCCGGCGGGCCGGTGGCCGAGGGCTGCGTCGGCGCGGGAACCGGCACGGTCGCACTGGGCTTCAAGGCCGGCATCGGGACCGCCTCACGCACCCCGGACCTGGGAGGCCGGCGCTTCACGGCGGGTGTCCTGGTGCAGGCGAACTTCGGCGGCACGCTGCGGGTGCTCGGCCGCGCCGTCACCCCGCAGTCCATGGGGCTGGATGCCGACGGTCCGGCACCGGTCGCGGAGACCGGCTCCTGCATGATCGTGGTGGCCACGGACGCCCCTCTCGACGCCCGGCAGCTCACCCGTGTCGCGCGGCGTGCGGTGTTCGCCCTGGCCCGCACGGGCGCGTCCTACAGCCACGGCAGCGGCGACTACGCCGTGGCGTTCGGTACGCGACCGGGCGCCGGTGCTCCGGTGGCGGACGCCGAACTGGGGCCGCTGTTCGAAGCGGTCCTCGACGGGGTCGAGGAGGCGGTGCTCAACTCCCTGCTCGCCGCGACGACGACCACCGGCTTCGGCGGCCGGACCGTGCCGGCGCTCCCGGCGGACCTGCTGCTCGCCGCCCTCACCGCTCCCGCGGCACCGCAGGCGCGCTGACAGCGGACAGTGGTGGCCGGGCGGGGCGTTCGGGGCAGGGGGCGACCGGCCGGCGTCGCCGGGGCGGTTCTGCCCTGCCGCCGACGGCCCGCGCGGACACGGACACGACCGGTTCCGGGCCGCCGCGGCGGCTCCGGCCGGCCAGGCGGCCCCCGCCGAAGCCCACGGCTCACGAGCCGGCCTCCGCGGCGGACGGCTCCAGCGAGAGCGTGCCGTCGGGCTCGAGGACCGGGTGCACGTCGGCGCTGACGCGGTCGAGGGTCGCGTGCATCCAGGAGGCGTCCCGGTACGGGGCGGACTCCAGCCGCATGCGCCGGGAACGCAGGGGCACCATGCGCAGACCGAGAAACCGGCCGGTGTCCGCCGCCACCGTGACGAAGTAGGCGAGCCGGAGGTCGTCGCGGTACTCCTCGTAACCGCTGATGCCCTCGTAGTCGTCGATGAAGTCGCCGCAGCCGTACAGGATCAGCCTCTGCCGGTGCACCTCGATGGGGCGGGGGTGGTGCGAGGAGTGCCCGTGGACGAGGTCGACGCCGCCGTCCACCAGGGCGCGCGCGAAACGGGTCTGCTCGCGGGGAACGCGGTACCCCCAGTTGGAACCCCAGTGCACGGACACGACCACGATGTCGCCCGCACGCTTCGCCCGCTGCACGCGCCGCACCACCGCGTCGGCCGCGGCGGCCGACAGGTCGGGGACATGGGCGACGCCGGGGAGGGCCGCGGTCGCCGCCCAGCCGGGCGGGATGCCGCTGGAGCCCGCTCCGAGGGCGAGGAGGAGGACACGGCCACCGGTTCCGACGGGGACGGCCACCGGCATGTACGCCTCGTCGGCGTTCCGGCCGGCGCCCGCCACCCGCAGGCCCGCGCGGCCGAGGGTGTCCAGCGTCTCCTCCAGGCCCGCCCGGCCGAAGTCCAGCACGTGGTTGTTGGCCAGGACGCAGACGTGGGGCCGGGCCACCGTGAGGGCGGACACGTTGGCCGGATGCATGCGGTAGTGGACCGCCTTGCCGGGCGCGAACGCGTCACTGCGCGTGACGGATGTCTCGAGATTGATGATCCGGACGTCCGGGGCGGCCGCTTCCAGCAGCCGGAGTGCCTCACCCCACGGCCAGGACGGGGGCACGGGGGCCGGTACCGGGCCGTTCACCGACTCGGCCATGCGCACATAGGACCGGGCATCCGTGACATGGACCTCCCGCAGCGCGGGATCGCCGGGCCGGGCAAGGATCTGATCGACACCGCGCCCGAGCATCACATCGCCGCACAGGAAGAGCGTGACCACGTCGCCGCTGGTCATACTTCAACGGTAAGAGCTTCTGCCTGACGCGGCTCGGAGCGTCTCGGCGCGCGTCGACTGCCCCGGCGCTCATCACCGCCGGCCACTTCCGCCGCGACGGCGAACGCCTCTTCCGGAACGTGAGTAGCCGGGAAAGGCCGTCGTCATCGGACTCCTCGACCACGAGACCCACGACCGCCTTGTCGTCCAGATCGACGACCTGCGCGCCGTGGTCGCCCTTCGGCGGATGGACCGGGCCCGGGACGGGGAGTGACAAGTCGGCACAGCCGGACGACGGAGGGGGAGACCCATGGGGACGATCCTGTTGGTGGCGTTGGCAGCGGGGGTGGCCGCGGTCGTGGTCACACGCCTGGTGCGCGCCGGGCGGCGCGAGGCCCGAGCCGAACGAGCACGGCTCGTCCGGGAAGCCGGGAGGGAGGCGCGCCGGTCGCTGGACGCGATCTGGGCGATGGACGATCGCCGGTTCGAGGAGTACGTCGCCGACCTGTGCCGTCGGGACGGCTGCACCGACGTGCGGCGCGTCGGCGGCGCCGGCGACCTCGGGGCCGATGTGACCGGCCGCCTGCCCGACGGCCGCCGCTTCGTCATCCAGTGCAAGCGGTACGCCAAGCACCGCACCGTCGGCAGCCGCGACATCCAGACGTTCAACGGCACCGCCCGTGCCGAACACGGCGCCGACACGCCGGTCTTCGTCGCGTCCTGCGTCTTCACCAAGCCGGCCCGCGACTTCGCGGCCCGCCACCGGCTGTGCCTGATCGACGTCAACCTGCTCGGCTTCTGGAACAGCGGCACCCCCCTGACCTCGTTCCTGGACCTGGACATCAGCCGCTCCGGCACGAACCGCAGGCTCCGCCCGGACCACGACTGAGAGGGGCGTCGTGGAGCTCCCGCTCGTCCCGGGGCGAGCGGCCGGCCCATGCCCACGGCCGGGCCGGCCTCCTCTGACGGGTGCGGCCCGGCGAGCCGGGCAGATCTTGGCCGGGCCGGTACGGGTTCGGCGGCACGCTCGGCTCCCGCAAGCCGCACTTCTGGGCCGCGCAGGCGTGGGAGGACGTACGGTACTTCGCCGACGCCGCGCTGCGGACGGCTCCGGACGACCCCCTGGAAGCCCTGATCCGGTCGGGTCCCGAGGGCGACAGCGACGCCGAGCACGTGGACGCCGGCCTCTTCCCTCCCCTCGACGGCCTGTGGCGTTCGGGGCCTCTCGTCGCCCGCGGCCCGCAGACCGCGGCCCGGCTGCACCGCTGCTGGCAGGAGGCCGCTCCGCCCCACCGGGACTGTGCGAGCCGTATGCGCCCCGGGCCGCGGGACCGGGGCGATGGATCGCGGACTTCGAGGAGCTCGCCGAAGGCGCGGCGGCCGGGACGGACGAGTGGTGATGCCGGGTCAGCGTGGTGCGGTTTCGAGAGCGAGGCCGAGCAGGAGGGCTCCGGTGGTGTCGGGGTCCTCGAACATGGGTGTGTGGCCGACACCGTCGAGGACCTCGATCCGGGCGTGGGGGACTCGGCGGTAGTCCTGGGCGGAGGACGGCTGCCATCGCCGGTCCTGGGAGCCGAAGATCACCAGGGTCGGCAGGCCGAGGCCGGCGAGCCGGTCGGGGACGGGCCGTTCCTTCAGGAACGCGCCGGACGCCTCGTCGGTCGCGGTGAGGCTGCGGTAGGTCATACCCCGGACGCCGGCGACGATCCGGTCGGGGATCCGCACCTCGCGGGTGAACGCGGTGCTCAGCGCGTCGCGGACCGTGCTGTCGGTGCGCAGCCGCCAGATCAGTTCCCCTACCACCGGCGTGGTCATCAGGCGGGCGACGAAGCTGTCGCCGAGGAACGCGTCCGCCCGCGGGCCGGTGTCGATCAGCGCGAGCGCCGCCACCAGGTCGCGGCGCTGCTCGGCCAGCGACGTGGCGACGGCGCCGCCGGTGGAATGCCCGACGACGGTTGCGCGGCGCACCCCGAGCCGATCGAGTACGGCCCCGACCCGGCGTGCCTGCTCCGCGATGCCGTAGCCCTCGGCCGGTTTGGCCGATCCGCCGTGCCCGAGCAGGTCCACCCGCACCACGCGCAGGTCCCGCAACGCCGGCAGCACTGGATCCCACCATGCCGTCGAGCCGGCCAGGCCGTGCAGGAGCACCATCGTGGGTGCGTCGCGCGGCCCCTCCTGCACGACGTGGATGTCCCCACCGGGCAGGCGCACGATCTGCCCGCCGGAGGCTTCGGCCGTCTCCGTGCGCACGGACACCGTGTTCCACGCGAGGAGGACGGTCAGCACGCCGGCGGCCAGCAGCGTGATCCGCCGCCGTCGACTCCACGCCCGCCGTCCGCGCAGGACGCTCGGCGTCGCGTCTGCGCGGCTGTGGGTGTGCTGGTCCTGCGGGGTGGTCGTCTCCTCCATGGCCCCTCCGTCGCTCGGTTCGTGGTGCCATCACCCTCCCGGCGGCCCACGCGACGGGTCTTGGAGAAATGTCCGCCTCCGCGCGTGATTGATCCCGCCGCCGAGCCGCTCGTAGAGTTGAGACGTGCGACCACTACGCCGGACGGCAGATCCCATCGCTGCCTGGGAGATCGCGCGACCGTCGCGCGCAGCCGCGCTGCCCGGTGTCGACATGGCCGGATTCCGTATCCACGGCGACAGCCCCATCGAACTACGGGCCATCCCCCACCCGGCCGTCACCGTGGCCGTCGAGTTCGGTGACCACCTGTTCGACATCCACGGCGCGGCCGGCCGGATGCGGTCGGAGAGCCTGGCCGCCGGACTCGCCTTCAGCGCGTTCCAGGTGCGCGCCGAGAACGTCGAGTGTGTGCAGATACGCCTGTCCCCGCTTGCCGCGCACGCCGTGTTCGGGCTCCCGCTCGTGGAGTTGCGCGGGAGCGTCATCGCGCTCGACGACCTGTGGGGCCGCGACACGTCGCGCCTGCGGGAACGACTTCACCACGCGCGGACCTGGCCGGAGCGCTTCGCGCTGATCGACACAGAACTGTCGGTCCGGCTCCGTTCGGGCAGGGCGGTCGATCCCGAGGTGGCCTGGGCCTGGCGCCGGATCGTCGCCAGCCGTGGCCGAGCCCGGGTGAACGACCTCGCGGCCCGGACCGGGTGGAGCCGCCAGCGCATGTGGTCACGCTTCGGTTCGCAGATCGGCCTGACACCCAAACGCGCCGCCATGCTGGTCCGTTTCGATCAGGCCGTCCACCGCATGGTCCGCGGGCACACCCCCGCGCGGGTGGCAGCGGACTGTGGCTATGCCGACCAGTCCCACCTCCATCACGACGTCCGCGCGTTCACCGGGACAACCCCCACCGCCGCCGCGAACGAGCCGTGGCTGGCCGCCGACGACACAGCCTGGCCGGCACACGGCGGCTCGGCCTGAAGCCCTCGCGCAGCGCGAGCGAGGTCCCGAGAGGGACGGCCGGTTCGACTGAGGGGTCCGTCGGCGCGGCGTTCACGAGCGTGCGGGTCTTCTCCGTCGTCACCGGCATCTGCCGCCTGCTCACCGACCCGGTGCGGTTCCCCTGCGGCCCATGGTGACCAACCGCCGTCGGCCGGCCTTGCGTATCCGGGCCGGGGATCCGAACCGTTCCAGCAGCGTGAGGACGGCCGGGTGCTGCAACCGCGGCCCCGGCACCCGTTCCAGCGACGGATGGATCCGGGGCACTGCGATTTGGCGGACACGCCTGCTTGCTGACCGTTTCAGAATGAGTTGATCCTGCGGGTCTTCACTCGACGGTCTTGGCCGGGGTGTGCCCGGTGTGCGTGCTGATCCTGTTCCCGGCGACGTGGGGGAGCGGGCGGCCCCGCACGCGGAAAAGGTCAGGCTGCCCGCCGGTACCCCCAGGTACCCCCGGTGCGGTCCCACGCCTCCAGTCATCTGTGGCACCTCTCTGCGCTGTCAGGGGGGGTGGCCACCCGGCGCACTCCCCGTGGCCAGAACCTCAGCGCAGTACGCCCGGGTGGTTTACCCGGCGCACCCGCCGATCGGTCGCATGCCCTCACCTACCTTCAGGGCGTAGTGACGCGACTGCGTGGAGTGAAGGAAGGCCAGGGGGCGTCCGACATCCATGGGCCGACTGGCTGCCCTCGCCTCGACAACCCCGCTACCGACCGGTCCCGGAGGATCCATGCGGCACCCCGTCTCCCGCCTGCGAACGCGAACACTGGCCGTGGGGCTCGCGTTGGCGGTGTCCGCGCTTCTGCCCTCGGGCTCCGCCGGTGCGGCCGACCAGTACGAGTGGGCGGCGCTGGGCGACTCGTACACTGCCGGCGGCTTCGTCGGCAAGCGCGCCACCCTGGTCCACCCCAACGCCAGAGCCCCGGCACCCGCACGGAAACGCGGCCCGGGGCCACCTGGCCGGCCGGCCCACGGAACGCCACCCCTTCGGGACCGGTACCTGTCGAGCGCTCGCCGAGCACACCCAGCGCGAGGCGTACCCGGAAGCCGCCGGACAGGCCCACGCCGACTTCGCCGCCCTCGCCGGCGGCGAAGCACCCGAACCCTGCACAGAGCCGAAGGCCCTGACCCCACGCTGAGCCGCTTGCCCTTCGCAACACGTCGGAAGAACAGAACCAGGTCAGCCAGTTGCTCGACCGTGCTCCTTCGGCCAGGGAACGGCTACTGCGGGAGAGCGCGGGCCTGGGTCTGCTGTGACAGGCGTCGCCGGCAGATGAGCGCGCATCCCAGGGTGAGGAAGGCTTCGCGGACGTCGTCACGGATCTCCCAGCGGATCCGCAGGCGGCGGAACCGGTGCAGGTGAGCGAGGGCGCGCTCGACCACCCAGCGGACCTTGCCCGGTCCGGAGCCGTGAGCGGTGCTGCGGCGGGCGATCACGGGTTCTCTGCCGCGCTTCCGCAGCAGGCGGCGGTACTCGTCGAAGTCGTAGCCCCGGCCGGCGCACAGCCGCCGGGGTCTGCGGCGGGGCCAGACGCCGGCCCCGGTCCGGTCCCGCGGCCGGCGCCCGGCCGTCACCCCGGAGCAGCCCACCGCCTCCTCGGGGACAGCACGCCAGGCGACACCGGTCCGCAGCACGTCCAGGACGCCCGCGAGCGCCGTTCGATCCGGAACACGCAACCGTCCCGGACAGCGGCGCCGCCGCTCGTGAGCTGGCGGCAGCAGCGGAGCCACCCGCTCCCACAGGTCGTCAGGAACGAGATCAGAACGCACCGGGGACAGCCCGTTGGCCGAGATCGTCAAGCACGGGACCCGCAGCTCGACTCGACCTGTGACGACCGGCCAGGCAGCCGACGAGGCTTGGGGTGGTGGTGCGCGTGCAGAACATGGCGTACACGCTTTCGAGATGGTCACCCGTTGGTGAGTTCTTCCCCCGCTGTCCTGTTCACGGAACGAGGCTGAGCGTGGTGGTGCGTGCCGCGCCGCATGACGCTTCGGTGCGCTGTGTGAGGGGAGAACACACGTGGCTGGGGATGGTGGACGCCGCGACGGCCTGGACGAGCGGGCGGTGCTGCTGGCGGCGGGGCTCGCCGATCTGGCGGTGAGCACGTTGGGGACAGCGTGGGGGACGGTACGCGGGCTGCTGCGGCGTTCGGACGCGACCGAGCTGGCGGCGGATGCCGAACGGGACCTGCGGGCGCGTGGCCGTCTGGCCCTGGACCGGTACGCGGCCGTGCCGCCGGCCCATCTCGAGGTTCTGGCCCAGCACGTCCTGGCCCGGCAGGCAGGCGGCGGTGTCTGAGGGGTGGGATGCGGCCGGGTTCAAGGCACGCGTTGATGAGGTACTGCGCGCATTCGTGAGCGCGGAGGCGGACCGGTTCGCGGACATCGATCCGCATCTCGCACCGGTGGCGGGGCAGCTGGAGTCGGCGGTGGCGCAGGGCAAGCGGTTGCGAGCGGCGTTCTGCTACTGGGGGTGGCGGGCGGCCGGACAGCCGGACAGCGACGCCATGGTGCGGGCGGCTGCCTCCATGGAGCTGGTGCACGCCGCGGCGGTCGTCCACGACGACCTCATCGACGACAGCCCCCTGCGGCACGGTCGTCCGACGGTCCACGTGGCCTTGCAGTCCGCCGTGGCGCACCGTCCCGGCGCGGCCCGTGCGGCACGGTCGCTGGCGATGCTCGTGGGTGATCTGCTGATGTCGCTGGCGGGCCAGTTGTTCGCCACCAGTGGCCTGCCGGCCGCCTATCTCGGCCGGGCCCGCCCGTTGTGGGGGGCTCTGGCCCGGGAGCTGATCGCGGGAGAGTGCCTGGAGATCCTGCACACCGCCGGCACCCCGGACACCGTGGCCTCCTTGAAGGTGATCCGCTACAAGACCGCCAAGTACACCGTCGAGCACCCCCTGCTGATCGGGGGCACCCTGGCTGGGGCCGGCGAGGAGTTGCGCACCAGCTACCGTGCCTACGGTCTGCCGCTGGGCGAGGCGTTCCAGTTGCGCGACGACCTGCTCGGCCTGTTCGGAGACGAGCAGGTCACCGGCAAGGCCAGCGCCGACGACGTGCGCGGGCACCGTCCCACCGCTCTGCTCGCCGAGGCGTGGCGGACGGCCGACGACGCCGAGAGGGGGCAGATGCGTGCCCTGCTGGGCCGCCCGGATCCCGACGGTGAGTGTCTGAGGCAGGTGCGGGAGCTGATGCGTCGGCTGAAGGCGCCGGACCGGGTGGAAGTCATGATCTCCGAACGCGTCGACGAGGCGCTGGCCGCCCTGGACGCAGCGCGTCTGCCCGCGCCCGCCACCACGGCCCTGCGCGCCCTGGCGTGCTCGGCCGCGCATCGCCAGTACTGATCCGCTTTTCCGGTCCGCTGTGTGACCGGCTCAGACAAGGAGCGCTGTCATGGGCTACACCGAGGCGTCGCTGGAGGTTCTGCGCGAGGTGGGCGACGAACTCGCCGACGCCACCGTGGCCACTCTCTTCGAGCGCGGGGAGGTGGGCAAGTTCAACACTTTGATGCGGTACGTCTCCACCGCGGGCGCGCCGCTGCCGGACGGGCTGCCCGACGTCGCCCGCGACTACCTTCAGGCGACCAGCCTGCCGCCCGCGTGGGTGGACTGGGGGGAGATGGAGAAGGCACGGCTGTTCTTCATCGACAACAACGTGCACATCTCCACCGCGCTGTCCTTCGCGTCCATGCCCGCCTGCTACGTCGTGCCGCACGTGGCGAAGCTGCTGTCGGCCACGCACTCGCTGAAATACCCCTCAAAGCGCATGGCCGAGACAGGCCAGTTCACCGTCTACCTCATGCAGCCCGACGCCTTCGAGGCCGGCAGCCGCTTCATCCCGGCCGCACAGAAGGTCCGCCTGCTGCACGCCGCCATCCGCCACCACCTGGCACGGGAGAACCGCTGGGACACGGCGGGGCTGGGAGTGCCGATCTGTCAGGAGGACATGATCGGCGGGCAGATGTTCTTCTCCCTGCTCGTCCTCGACAGCCTGCACCGCCTGGGCATCCACATGTCCGAGGAGGGCGCGAACGCCTACTTCTACGCCTGGCGGGTGGTCGGCGCCATGCTCGGCATCGACCAGGACGCCGTACCCAGGACCCTCGAGGACGCGCGCCGGTTCCTGGACCTGTACATGATCCGGCACATGGGCCCCTCGCAAGAGGGCGCGCACCTGACGCGGCAGCTGATCGACCTCTATGAGGAAGTCGTGCCAGGCACCTTCTTCGACCCGATCGTCTCCGCCCTGATCCGCTACCTCATCGGCGACACCTGTGCCGACTGGCTCGATGTCCCGAAAACCGCGTGGGACACCGTCGTCAAGGCCGTGCCCCACCTCCTCGGCGTCCTGGAGACCATCGAGGACCGCTCCCCGCTCGGCGCGTGGGCCTTGGACCGGCTCGGCCACCTCACCACCGTCCTGGAGCTGTCCTCGCTCACCCGTGGACGGGTGATGCACTACGCCGTCCCCGAGCACCTGAAGAAGGACTACGGCGTCAGCGACACGGTGCCCCGCACCCGCCGCTGGACCCCGCCGGTCGCGACCGTCACCGCATGACCGCCCGGCCGCGACTTCGTCCCGGCGGTTCTGCGCGAGGACGTCCAGGACACTGCCGTCCTGGACGACAGCCCGCCACCCGTACCTCCGCTCGCCATTGATCCCGATGAAGACCTCGCCCAGGTGCCGCTTGTCCCCGGCCGGGGACAAGCGGCAGCGCAGTCCGTCGGCACAGGCCTGCCCGGACTTCAGACACCACCGCCACACCGTCTCGTGGGAGACGGTCACGCCGTGCCGGAGCATCAGCTCCCCATTCCGGGTCGTGCGGTGTGGGGGCGACCCACTCCCACGGCACCGACTGCGGAGCGGGAGCGGGCGGCGTTCCGGAACGGGCCGGATCACCTGTGGTACGCGAGGGTCGTCATCATCCCGGACTCCGAGTGGTAGATGTTGTGGCAGTGCAGCATCCACAGTCCGGGGTTGTCCGCGTCGAAGTCCG
>NZ_JAPSKQ010000191.1 GCF_031181555.1 Streptomyces sp.
TGTAGTCGGAGAACACCAGGAAGGTGCCGCCGTAGATCCGGGTGTTGCCGTGCAGCGCGATGCCGTTCATCTCCGCGGCCATGGCGTGCTCGCGGATGCCGAAGTGGATCGTGCGGCCGTACGGGTCGGCCTCGGGCAGCGGGTTGTCCGCCGGGAGGAACGACGACGTCTTGTCGATCGTCGTGTTGTTGGAGCCGGCCAGGTCGGCCGAGCCGCCCCACAGCTCCGGGATCACCGCGCCCAGCGCCTGGAGCACCTTGCCGGAGGCGGCGCGGGTGGCGACGCCCTTGCCCGGCTCGAAGACCGGGATCTTGTCCTCCCAGCCCTTGGGCAGCTCACCGGCGGCGACGCGGTCGTACTCGGCCGCGCGCTCCGGGTTGTTGCTCCGCCACTCCTGGAACGACTTCTCCCACTCGGCCCGGGCCTGCTTCCCCCGCTCCAGCGCCTTGCGGGTGTGGCCGATGACCTCGTCGGTCACCTCGAAGGTCCGCTCCGGGTCGAAGCCCAGGACGCGCTTGGTGGCCGCCACCTCCTCGTCGCCCAGCGCCGAGCCGTGGGCGGCCTCGGTGTTCTGCGCGTTCGGGGCCGGCCAGGCGATGATCGAGCGCATCGCGATGAACGACGGCCGGTCGGTGACCTTCCTGGCCTCCTGGATCGCGTCGTAGATCGCGTTCGGGTCCAGGTCGCCGTCCGGCTTCGGGGCCACCCGCTGCACGTGCCAGCCGTAGGCCTCGTACCGCTTGACGACGTCCTCGGAGACGGCCGTCTCGGTGTCGCCCTCGATCGAGATGTGGTTGTCGTCCCACAGCAGGACCAGGTTGCCGAGCTTCTGGTGGCCGGCCAGCGAGGACGCCTCGGCGGAGATGCCCTCCTGCAGGCAGCCGTCACCGGCGATGCAGTAGACGAAGTGGTCGAACGGGGACTCGCCGGGGGCGGCCTCCGGGTCGAACAGGCCGCGCTCGTAGCGGGCGGCCATCGCCATGCCGACGGCGTTGGCGACGCCCTGCCCCAGCGGGCCGGTCGTCGTCTCCACGCCCTTGGTGTGCCCGTACTCCGGGTGGCCCGGCGTCTTCGAGCCCCACGTGCGGAAGGACTTCAGGTCGTCCAGCTCCAGGCCGAAGCCGGCCAGGTACAGCTGGGTGTAGAGGGTCAGGGACGAGTGACCGGCGGACAGCACGAAGCGGTCGCGCCCGACCCAGTCGGGGTCCGCGGGGTCGTGCCGCATCACCTTCTGGAAGAGGGTGTAGGCGGCAGGCGCCAGGCTCATCGCCGTACCCGGATGGCCGTTACCGACCTTCTGTACGGCATCGGCGGCCAGGACGCGGGCGGTGTCGACGGCCCGCTGGTCCAACTCGGTCCACTCGAGGTCTGTGGTGGTCGGCTTGGTGCTCACCCTGAGTCAGGGCTCCTCTCCACATGTCGGATGCCGGCGACTGCCCACCGGCGGGGTCGAGCCTACCCCCGTGGGACGTGCGTTTTTTCGAGTCATTCCAGACTGTGGGCACTCCCGCGGATCCGCCTCCTGACGGGGTCGTCCGCGTATTCGGCAGATGAATACGGGGCCGCTCATCCGGGTGCTCAATCGAGCTCGGACACGCACCTCGGAGGGTGCCGCTCAACACGACCCGACCCCCGCGAATGTCCGGGTCTGGGCAACGTCTACAGTGGCGTGGTACGCGCGAGCCCTTACCGCCGTTTCCCATGCGGGGGCTTGCTGGAATCTCTGTAGGGGTGTGCGTGACGGCCGTTGAATCCCGTCCAGCGGGTGGGGGTACCGCCCACGCCTTTAGGGCAGTGGGGGAGCTCGGGACGAGCCAGAGCCCGGCCCATCGGCCGTTCGGGGCGCGTGTCATGGCGTTCGTGGCTCTCACCAAGCCGCGGATCATCGAGCTGCTGCTCATCACCACCGTCCCGGTGATGTTCCTGGCGCAGCAGGGTGTGCCCGACCTGAGGCTGGTGCTGCTGACCTGCGTCGGCGGCTACCTGTCCGCGGGCGGCGCCAACGCGCTCAACATGTACATCGACCGCGACATCGACGCCCTGATGGACCGCACCTCCCAGCGCCCGCTGGTGACCGGCATGGTCAGCCCGCGCGAGTGCCTGGCCTTCGGCATCACCCTGGCGGTCGTCTCGACGCTGCTGTTCGGCCTCACCGTCAACTGGCTGTCGGCCTGGCTCGCCCTCGGCGCGCTCCTCTTCTACGTCGTCGTCTACACGATGATCCTCAAGCGGCGTACGTCGCAGAACATCGTGTGGGGCGGCATCGCGGGCTGCATGCCGGTGCTGATCGGCTGGACGGCGGTGACGAACTCGCTGGCGTGGGCTCCGGTCATCCTCTTCATGGTCATCTTCTTCTGGACGCCGCCGCACTACTGGCCGCTGTCGATGAAGGTGAAGGACGACTACGCGCGCGTGGGCGTGCCGATGCTGCCGGTCATCGCCGGCAACAAGGCGGTCGCCAAGCAGATCGTGATCTACAGCTGGGTCATGGTCGCGGTGTCCCTGCTGCTCACCCCGTTGGGCTACACCGGCTGGTTCTACCTGCTGGTCGCGCTGGCCGCGGGCGGCTGGTGGCTGTGGGAGGCGCACGCGCTGCAGAACCGGGCGAAGGCCGAGGTGACCGGCGCCAAGCTCAAGGAGATGCGCCTGTTCCACTGGTCCATCACCTATGTGTCGCTGCTCTTCGTGGCGGTCGCGGTGGACCCGTTCCTGCGGTAGCCGCAACCGGGACGTCCGACGGGCGGGGTGAGTGGTCAAGGCCACGGACCCCGCCCGTCGCCGTTCGGTCTACCCGTCGGTAGCATCCTGGTCATGGCAGACACGCAGCAGGCGGACCCGAAGGCCGAGCAGAAGGCGGCCCGGCTCGCCCAGCAGATCAGCAGCTTCGCCAAGGCGCACGGCGGCGCCGAGGGACAGATCGCGTACCTCGGTCAGCGCGGTGCCCGGATCGTGCTCGTCGGCGAGGACGGCGACTGGGGCGACCTGGTCGCGCCCTCCTACGCGATCGCCGAGAAGGCGGTCGAGAAGGCGGGGATCACCGTCCACGAGGACTTCGACGGCGAGTTCGCGGCCAAGGTCAGGACCGGCCCGTACGAGTGGAGCCGCATGGCGGGCATCCAGGTGGGCGGCCCGTCCAACGGCTGACCGGCCGACCGCAACACCTCTGCGCCGTTTCACCCGTTAGGACCTGTAGGCAGCACAGCGTCCACACGGGGAGTCCCGGATGATCGACACGCCGTCCCTCGTGGACCAGTACTGCCACGGCGTACTGCGCACGGAGCTGGGCCTCGGCACCTTCGAGGCCCAGCTGGCCCGCACCGAGGGCCCGCCCGCCCCGGGCACCACCCTCTTCGACACCCAGACCGGGTTCGCCGTACGCCGCTGGTGCCCGCCCCTGCTGGGCCTGGAGCCGCACTGCCCGCCCGCGCGGTATCTCGCCCGGCGCCGTGAACTGGGCGCGATCGAGGCGGGGCGCCGGCTGCTGCGCGGCAGCGGCATCACCACCTACCTGGTCGACACCGGGCTGCCTGGCGACCTCACCGGTCCCGCCGAGCTGGCCACGGCCGCCGGCGCCGAGGCCCGCGAGATCGTCCGCCTGGAGCAACTGGCCGAACAGGTCGCCGACACCTCCGGCACCGTCGAGTCCTTCCTCGCCAACCTCGCCGAGTCCGTGCACGGTGCCGCCGCGCACGCCGTCGCCTTCACCTCCGTCGCCGGCCTGCGGCACGGGCCGGCCCTCGCCCCCGAGCCGCCCGGACCGGGGGAGGTGCGCGGCGCGGCCGGGCGCTGGCTGGCCGCACGCCGGGTCGGGGACGAGCTGAGCGACCCGGTGCTGCTGCGCCACCTGCTGTGGATCGCGGTCGCCTCGGGCCGCCCCCTGCAACTGCACGCGGGGCTCGGCGCACCGGGCGCCCGCGCCGACCGCACCGACCCCGCGCTGCTGACCGACTTCGTCCGGGCCACCGCCGGCCTCGGCACCGACCTCGTGCTGCTGCACGGCTACCCGTACCACCGCCACGCCGCCCACCTCGCCGGCGCCTTCCCGCACGTCTACGCCGACTCCGGCGCCGCCCTGGTGCGCACCGGCGCGCGTGCGGCGACCGTCCTCGCGGAGATCCTGGAACTCGCCCCCTTCGGCAAGATCCTCTTCTCCACCGGCGCCCGGGGCCTGCCCGAGCTGCACGTCGTCGGCGCACGGCTGTTCCGCGAGGCGCTCGGCCGGGTGCTCGGCACCTGGGTGGCGGAGGGCGCGTGGGCACCGGCGGACGCCCGACGGGTGGGCGGAATGATCGCCTCGGGGAACGCGGGCAGGGTGTACGGACTGGAGTGAGGCGGGAAGACTGGGCGGATGCCGACCGACGCCCTGCTCGACCGCTTCCTCACCGGCCTCGCGCCGCTCACCCCCGTCGCCGTCTGGGCGCACGGCTCCCTGGCCGGCGGCGACTACCAGGAGGGCCGCAGCGATCTGGACCTGATCGCGGTCCTGGACCACCCGATCACGGCCCGGACGGTGTGGCGGGTGGCGCTGCTGCACGCCCGGCTGCGGGCCGAGCCGCTCGCCGACCGGCTGCACTGCACCTATCTGACGCCGGACACGGCGGCGGACGCCGAGCGGCGCCACCTCACCTGGGCGCACGAGCGGCTCCTCCGGCGGCCGGTCACCCCGGTCACCCGGGCCGAGCTGCACACCTTCGGACGCGTCCTGCACGGGGCGCCCCCCGCGGACGTGCTGCCGCCGGTGCCGGACGGCGAACTCGCCGCGTTCGTGGTGCGCGACCAGCGCGACTTCTGGCGGCGGGCGGTGGACGGGGCCGCCCACTGGCAGCAGGACGTATGGGTCGACCTGGGACTGCTGACCTTCGCCCGCGCCACCGTCACCCTGCGCGAGGGCCGGCTGATCTCCAAGCGGGAGGCCCTGGAGGTGCTGCCCGGCCTCGGCGCGCCCGCCGAGGTCGTCGCGGACATCAGGAGACGGCGCTACGGCAGGAGTGACGGCCCCGCTCCGCCCGCCGGGGAGTGGACGGTGCGCCGGGCCCGGCTGACCCGGGACTACCTGGGGCCGGCGATCGACGCGCTGGTCGCGCGGGACGGCTGAGCCGCGGGCGCCGCCGGGCCGGGCACCGGTGCCTCCGGACGCTCGCGCAGGGACAGCAGGACCCGGAGCACCCAGATCCACATCACGCAGGAGCCGAACATGTGCAGGCCGACCAGGACCTCGGGCAGGTCCGTGAAGTACTGCACGTAACCGATCGCCCCCTGCGCGAGCAGGATCAGGAAGAGCTCGCGGGTGCGGTCCAGCGGACCCTTGGGGGCGTCGACGGCCTTGAGGACGAACCACAGGGCGAACGTCAGCGTCACCACGATCCACGCCAGCACGGCGTGCACCTTGCTGACCGTCTCCCAGTCGAGCGGCATCCGCTCGACCTCGCTGGAGTCGCCCGCGTGCGGGCCCGCGCCGGTCACCACCGTGCCGACCGCGATCAGCAGCACCGAGGCGGCCACCAGGCACCACACCAGCTGCTGCACGGCCTTGCCGGCCAGCGGACGCGGCTCCGCGTCGCCCTCGCGGGTGCGCTGCCACATCACCGTGGCGACCGCGATCAGCGCCGAGGAGAGCAGGAAGTGCGCCGCGACCGTGTACGGGTTCAGGCCGACGAGCACCACGATGCCGCCCAGGACCGCGTTGCCCATGACGATCCAGAACTGCGTCCAGCCCAGCCGGGTGAGGCTGCGCCGGTACGGCTTCTCGGAGCGCGCGGCGATGATCGCCCAGCCGACGGCGGCGCACAGCACATAGGTCAGCAGGCGGTTGCCGAACTCGATGACGCCGTGCAGGCCCATCTCGCTGGTCGTGGTGAGCGAGTCCTCGGTGCACTTGGGCCAGGTCGGGCAGCCCAGGCCCGAACCGGTCAGCCGTACGGCACCGCCGGTGACGACGATGACCACCGACATGACGAGCGCGGCGAGGGCCGCCCGCCGGACCGTCCGGGGGTCCGGGGTCCAGCGTGCGGCGATGAAGGCGAGCGGGTTGCGCACGGCCGCCTGGGCGTCGGCGCGGGTCACGTTTGGCACGCGTCCCATCGTAGGGCGCCGCTTGTGCACGCTTTCACGAGGGTCCACCCCCGCCGCGCTCCCCGGCTCACCCGGGCTCATTCCCAGCGGAAGAACCTCCCGGCGGCCGCGAGGCCCGCGACCGCCCAGACGGCGAGGATCCCGAGGTCGCCCCACGGCATCCCGGCCCCGTGCCGGAGCACGTCCCGCAGTCCCTCCGACAGCGCGGAGATCGGCAGCAGGCCCAGCACCGCCTGTGCCGCGTCCGGGAACTTGTCCAGCGGCACGACCACTCCGCCGCCGACGAGCAGCAGCAGGAACACCAGGTTGGCGGCGGCCAGCGTCGCCTCGGCCTTCAGGGTGCCCGCCATCAGCAGGCCGAGCCCGGAGAAGGCGGCCGTGCCCAGCACCAGCAGCAGGAGCACCGCGAACGGGCTGCCCTGCGGCGACCAGCCCAGCACGAGGGCGATCACCGTGACCAGGACGACCTGGAGGACCTCGATGACCAGCACGGACAGCGTCTTCGCGGTCATCAGGCCCCAGCGCGGCAGCGGGGACGAGGCCAGCCGCTTCAGCACCCCGTAGCGGCGCTCGAAGCCGGTCGCGATGGCCTGCCCGGTGAACGCCGTCGACATCACGGCGAGCGCGAGGATGCCCGGGGCGAGGAAGTCCACCGCCTTCCCCTCGCCGGTGTCCACGATGTCCACGGTGCCGAACAGCACCAGCAGCAGCGTGGGGATGATCACCGTCAGCAGCAGCTGCTCGCCGTTGCGCAGCAGCATCCTGGTCTCGAGGGCGGCCTGCGCGGCGATCATGCGGGGCAGGGGGGCGGCCCCCGGCTTCGGGGTGTGGGTGCCGGTGGCCGTCACGAGCGCAGCTCCTTGCCGGTCAGTTCCAGGAACACGTCTTCGAGGGTGTGCCGCTCCACCGAGATCCGGTCCGGCATCACCCCGTGCTGGGCGCACCAGGAGGTGACCGTGGCGAGCAGCTGCGGGTCCACCTTGCCGACGATCCGGTACGAGCCCGGCGCCGGCTCGTCGGCCGAGGAGTCGGCGGGCAGGGCCTTGAGCAGCGAGGCCACGTCCAGGCCGGGGCGGCCCGTGAAGCGGAGCGTGTTCTCGGCGCCGCCCCGGCACAGCTCCTCGGGGGAGCCCTGGGCGACGACCCGGCCGGCGTCGATGATCGCGACGTCGTCGGCGAGCTGTTCGGCCTCGTCCATGGAGTGGGTGGTGAGGATGACGGAGACGCCGTCGGCGCGCAGGTCCCGGACGAGGTCCCAGGTGGCGCGGCGGGCCTGCGGGTCCAGACCGGCCGTCGGCTCGTCCAGGAACACCAGCTCGGGGCGCCCCACCACGGCCATCGCCAGCGCGAGCCGCTGCTGCTGGCCGCCGGAGAGCCGCCGGTACGTCGTACGGCCGCAGGAGCCGAGCCCGAGCCGTTCGATCAGCGCGTCCACGTCCAGCGGATGCGCGTGCAGCCTCGCCACGTGCCGGAGCATCTCGTCCGCCCGCGCGCCCGAGTAGACGCCGCCGGACTGGAGCATCACGCCGACGCGGGGCCGCAGCGCCGCCGAGTCCCTCACCGGGTCGAGGCCCAGGACGCGCACCGTGCCGGAGTCCGGCCGCCGGTACCCCTCGCAGGTCTCGACCGTGGTCGTCTTGCCCGCTCCGTTGGGACCGAGCACGGCGGTCACGCCCTGCCGGGCCACCAGGTCGAGGCCGTCCACCGCGGTCTTCGTTCCGTACCGCTTCACCAGGGCCTGGACCTGGACCACGGGCTCACTTCGCATGGGTCACGAGTCTAGGGAGCCGTGCGTGCCCTCAGACCGCGGGGTGCTGGAACTCCTCCGTACGGGGCCGGTGCAGCTCCAGCCACCGCTGGGCGTACGCCACCGCGTCCGCCAGCGGGAACAGCCGCGCCCCGGCCGCACCGACCCGGCCGCGCACCACGGGGCGGTCCCGCTCGAAGTCGTGCCCCAGCTCGTCGAAGCGCTCGGAGGTGATCGACACCTCGGTCACCGTCTCCCAGCCGTCCGGGCCGGGCCGTCCGACCTCGACGAGCGGGGACGGGACGCGGTACTCGGCGAGGTGGAAGCAGGTGCAGCTGTCGTATCCGGCTCCGAGCAGCAGCACCCGCGCGCCGGTACGCTCCAGCTTCGCCAGCGGGCTGCGCTCACCCAGCCGGCAGTCGGGCGCGTGCCCCGCGACGATCTCCGCCGCGCGGGGTCCCACGGCCGCGAACGACGTCTGGGGGTGCGCGCTGCGCAGGGCGCCCGGCCAGGTCCGCACGGTCTCCGGGACCACCCCGACCCCGCGCGTGGGGGTGATCAGCGGGTCGTACGCGGGCATGGTGGCCCGGATGGTCTCCCACCACTCCTCGGGCACGGGCGGGGCCTGCCACAGCGCCGGGTCGGAGAGGCCGCCGGACTGGGCCGGAACCACCAGCGTGCCGTCCGGACCCAGCGCGTCGAGCAGACCCTGGACGACCGCGACCGGGCCGCCGTTCACCCAGCCCAGGGAGCTGAGCGAGGAGTGCACGAGGAGGGTCTCGCCCGGCCGCACCCCGAGCTCGCGCAGCTGCGCGGCGAGGGTGTCCCGGGTGACGAGAGGGCCGGTCGGGGAGGGGGTGGACATGGTCCGGGAGTCTTCCGTAAGCCGTCGCCGGATGCCACCGAATTGATCGATCAAAGATCGTTTCTGCAGGTCAGATTAGGTCTACCTAAGTGATGCAGCGCACCTTCGGGGCGTCCGGACGCGGCTTGCCGGGTTCGGAGGAATTACGCAACAATGGCGTTGTGAAAAACGTTGGCGAGGCTCCCCACGAGGAACTGGCGACCGGAGAGCGGTCCACCCGCAACCGGGTCGCCCGCTCCATCCTGGACCACGGCCCGTCGACCGTCGCCGAGCTGGCCGAGCGGCTCGGGCTCACGCAGGCGGCCGTCCGCCGGCACCTGGACGCGCTGGCCGCGGACAACGTCGTGGAGGCGCGGGAACGCCGGGTCTACGGCGCGCGCACGCGCGGGCGCCCGGCCAAGGTGTTCGCCCTCACCGACTGCGGGCGGGACGCCTTCGACCAGTCGTACGACAAGCTCGCCGTGGACGCCCTGCGGTGGATCGGTGAGCGGGAGGGCGGCAGCGAGGCGATCGCCGCGTTCGCCCGGGCCCGGATCGCCGCCCAGGCGGAGGCGTACCGGAAGGCGGTCGAGGCCGTGCCCCCCGAGGAGCGGACGGAAGCACTGGCCAAGGCCCTGAGCGCGGACGGGTACGCTGCAACGGCGCGCAGCGCACCGGTCGGCGAGCAGCTCTGCCAGCACCACTGCCCGGTCGCCCACGCCGCCGAACAGTTCCCGCAGCTGTGCGAGGCCGAGACGGAATTTTTCGCCGAGCTTCTCGGTACGCATGTGCAGCGACTGGCGACCATCGCGCACGGCGACGGCGTCTGCACGACGTTCATCCCCAAGATTTCCCACCACGCATCCGCAAGCACGTCCGGGAGGAACCCCGCATGACTCTCCCCACGGAGACTGCCCACCCCGAGCTCGAGGGCCTGGGCAAGTACGAATACGGCTGGGCCGACCGTGACGACGCCGGTGCGTCGGCGCGCCGCGGCCTGGGCGAGGACGTCGTCCGGGACATCTCCGCGAAGAAGGACGAGCCGGAGTGGATGACCAAGCTCCGCCTCAAGGGCCTGCGCCTGTTCGAGAAGAAGCCCATGCCGAACTGGGGCTCCGACCTCTCCGGCATCGACTTCGACAACATCAAGTACTTCGTGCGCTCCACGGAGAAGCAGGCGGAGTCCTGGGAGGACCTGCCCGAGGACATCAAGAACACGTACGACAAGCTGGGCATCCCCGAGGCCGAGAAGAAGCGCCTCGTCGCCGGTGTCGCGGCCCAGTACGAGTCCGAGGTCGTCTACCACCAGATCCGCGAGGACCTGGAGGAGCAGGGCGTCATCTTCCTGGACACGGACACGGCCCTGAAGGAGCACCCCGAGCTCTTCAAGGAGTACTTCGGCACGGTCATCCCGGCCGGTGACAACAAGTTCGCCGCGCTGAACACCGCCGTGTGGTCCGGCGGCTCCTTCATCTACGTGCCGAAGGGCGTGCACGTCGAGATCCCGCTCCAGGCCTACTTCCGGATCAACACCGAGAACATGGGCCAGTTCGAGCGGACCCTGATCATCGTCGACGAGGGTGCCTACGTGCACTACGTCGAGGGCTGCACCGCGCCGATCTACAAGTCGGACTCGCTGCACTCCGCGGTCGTCGAGATCATCGTCAAGAAGAACGCCCGCTGCCGCTACACGACCATCCAGAACTGGTCGAACAACGTCTACAACCTGGTCACCAAGCGCGCCGTGGCCTACGAGGGCGCGACCATGGAGTGGGTCGACGGCAACATCGGCTCCAAGGTGACGATGAAGTACCCGGCCGTCTACCTGATGGGCGAGCACGCCAAGGGCGAGACGCTGTCCATCGCCTTCGCCGGCGAGGGCCAGCACCAGGACGCGGGCGCCAAGATGGTCCACATGGCCCCGAACACCTCGTCCAACATCGTCTCCAAGTCGGTGGCGCGCGGCGGCGGCCGCACCTCCTACCGCGGTCTGATCGAGATCGGCGAGGGCGCCCCGGGCTCCAAGTCCAACGTGCTGTGCGACGCGCTGCTCGTGGACACCATCTCCCGCTCGGACACCTACCCCTACGTGGACGTCCGCGAGGACGACGTGTCCATGGGCCACGAGGCGACCGTCTCCAAGGTCTCCGAGGACCAGCTCTTCTACCTGATGAGCCGCGGCCTGTCCGAGGACGAGGCGATGGCGATGATCG
>NZ_JAPSKQ010000036.1 GCF_031181555.1 Streptomyces sp.
CGGCCGGATCACCGCGTCGAACCCGTGCAGCGAGTACATGCACCTGGACAACACGTCCTGCAACCTGGCCTCGCTGAACCTGATGAAGTTCCTCAAGGACGACGGCAAGGGCAACCAGTCCTTCGAGACCGAGCGCTTCCAGAAGGTCGTCGAGCTGGTCATCACGGCGATGGACATCTCGATCTGCTTCGCGGACTTCCCGACGCAGAAGATCGGCGAGAACACGCGCGCGTTCCGCCAGCTCGGCATCGGCTACGCCAACCTCGGCGCCCTGCTGATGGCCACCGGCCACGCCTACGACTCCGACGGCGGCCGTGCCCTCGCCGGCGCCATCACCTCCCTGATGACGGGTACGGCCTACCGCCGCTCCGCCGAGCTCGCCGCGGTCGTCGGCCCGTACGACGGCTATGCCCGCAACGCCGACGCCCACAAGCGCGTCATGAAGCAGCACGCCGACGCCAACGGCACCGCCGTGCGCATGGACGACCTGGACACCCCGGTGTGGGCCGCCGCCACCGAGGCCTGGCAGGACGTGCTGCGCCTCGGCGAGAAGAACGGCTTCCGCAACTCCCAGGCGTCCGTGCTCGCCCCGACCGGCACGATCGGCCTGGCGATGTCCTGCGACACCACCGGCGTCGAGCCCGACCTCGCGCTGGTCAAGTTCAAGAAGCTGGTCGGCGGCGGCTCGATGCAGATCGTCAACGGCACCGTCCCGCAGGCCCTGCGCCGCCTGGGCTACCAGGAGGAGCAGATCGAGGCGATCGTCGCCCACATCGCCGAGCACGGCAATGTGATCGACGCCCCCGGTCTCAAGCAGGAGCACTACGAGGTGTTCGACTGCGCCATGGGCGAACGTGCCATCTCCCCGATGGGCCACGTCCGCATGATGGCCGCGATCCAGCCCTGGATCTCCGGCGCCATCTCCAAGACGGTCAACATGCCGGAGACGGCGACCGTCGAGGAGGTCGAGGAGATCTACTTCGAGGCCTGGAAGCTGGGCGTCAAGGCGCTCGCCATCTACCGCGACAACTGCAAGGTCGGCCAGCCGCTCTCCGCCAAGACCAAGGAGAAGGAGAAGGCCGAGATCACCGAGAAGGCCGAGGAGACGATCCGTACCGCGGTCGAGAAGGTGGTCGAGTACCGCCCGGTCCGCAAGCGTCTCCCGAAGGGTCGTCCCGGCATCACCACTTCCTTCACGGTCGGCGGCGCCGAGGGTTACATGACCGCCAACTCCTACCCGGACGACGGTCTCGGTGAGGTCTTCCTGAAGATGTCCAAGCAGGGCTCGACCCTCGCGGGCATGATGGACGCCTTCTCCATCGCCGTCTCGGTCGGCCTCCAGTACGGCGTGCCGCTGGAGACGTACGTCTCGAAGTTCACCAACATGCGCTTCGAGCCGGCCGGCATGACGGACGACCCGGACGTGCGGATGGCGCAGTCGATCGTCGACTACATCTTCCGCCGCCTGGCGCTGGACTTCCTGCCCTTCGAGACGCGCTCCGCGCTCGGCATCCACTCCGCCGAGGAGCGCCAGCGCCACCTGGAGACCGGTTCGTACGAGCAGTCCCTCGACGACGACGAGGTCGACGTCGAGGGCCTGGCCCAGTCGGCGCCGCGGGCCCAGGAACTGAAGGCCGTCGCCACGCCGAAGGCCGGGACCGAGGTGGCCAAGCCCGCCCCGAAGCAGGCCCACACCAGCGCCGAGCTGGTGGAGATGCAGCTGGGCATCCAGGCCGACGCCCCGCTGTGCTTCTCCTGCGGCACGAAGATGCAGCGGGCCGGCTCCTGCTACATCTGCGAGGGCTGCGGCTCGACCAGCGGCTGCAGCTGATCCCGGGCGCGCCGAAGGGGCGCTGACCGAGTGGTGAGGCGGGGAGACCTCGACGAGGTTTCCCCGCCTCGCGGCATCTGTCCCCCGGCGTGCTCTGCGGCGGTCTCACAGCCGTCGGGCCTCTTGCTCCATCTCCGCCTTGAGCTCGGGGACGGGCTCCCTCGCCGCGGCGGCGAGGAGGACCCGGCGGGCCGCAGGAGGAACGAACTCGGTCGGCCAGCCCCTGAGCGCCCGGAGCGCCGTGCGGCGATTCCTGCTCGTTCGGTTGTTGAGGGCGGTTTCTATCAGTTCCCAGCCGTGGCCCGGGTGGCCGCCCAGCCGGCTCACGATGATGTCGAGGATCCCGTCGAGCTCGTACTCCGTCCCCAGACCCAGCCCGGTCGTCGGACCGGTTCGCAGGTCCCGGAGGGGCAGGAGGCGTGCCGCCGCCTCGACGACCGCCGAGATGTCCTCGCTCGGGCAGTCGTCGACGAGCAGGAACCAGAGGGTGCTGTCGTGAGGCTCCGACTCCAGCCCTCGCAGGAGGGCCGGGCGGGCCGGGAGGTTCATCCACCTTGCCGCCCATGCCGCAAGACGACGCGTGCCCGGCTCCTCGGCGGTGAGGCCGGCGAGTACGACGTCCCGTGACGCCGGATCGGCGACCAGCTCCGCGAGTCGGTGCCGAACGCGCCGCCACTCGTCGTTCCCCCGGCAGCTCGCGCCCCCGTGCGTCTCGTTCAGGAACCGGTCGATCGGCAAGAGGCTCCGGAGCCGCCGCAGCGTGATGCCTCCGGCCGTGGAGTGGAGCAGGTAACCGTTCAGCGCGCGTGCCGCGCCGTCGTACGACGTCAGCGCCGGCCCCGGTCCGTCGACATCGGTGAGCGCCCGGAGGATCCTCCCGGCGCCGTCCAGGGTCTCCTCGTCCAATGTCCCGCGGGCCAGGACACCGGCGAGATCACCGACTCTCGCGGCGGTCAGGGCGAAATAGCCGTCCAGCACGTCGCCCGTGCACGCCTCACGGATCAACCACTCCCGGATCTCGGGATCGGACGCCCCTTCGAGCCGACGGACGGCATCGACGCGAGCCCAGCCCTCCGCCTGCCGGGCCAGTTCGAACAGGGCCCGGCAGGGGTCGGTCCGGGAGCGCGCCAAGGCCTCGCGGGCCTCGGACGAGAACGCCCAGAGGGCACCCGGAGTCTTCAGGACGTCGCTGTCGTCGTCGGTCCCGGCCATGCCCAGCAGCAGGATGCCGAACCGGACGGCGTTGGGGTGCTCACCGTGTGTCGCGAACCACCGGCCCAGCCGGCGCACGCGGTCGGAGGGAAGGGACCGCTCGCGCAGGGTCACCCCGAGGGTTCGCTCGTGATCCCGCCACACGATGCGCCGGAGCTGTCTGTCCAGGACGGACGCCGCCCGGCGATCGGGACCGGAACGGATCAGCCGCGTGGCGGTGGCGGCTATCCGCGCGGCAGCGTCCTTCGAGAGGTTGGCGCGGCGGCTCGGCCGGGGCTGCTTGTAAGGAAGCCGATGGCGTGGTTGCCCCGGGTGCTGACGCTCGGCCGCCAGGGCACGGCTGTAGAGGGAAGGCCGGCCACTGAGGGTCCCGCCCAGGTCCCACGACTGCGGGCGGCTCACCGGACGGGGACCCGGGTGTCCTTTCGCTTGTTCATGCGGTGATCTTCACAGGTGGGCCGGGACCGTGCAAGAGCCGTGCCACCGGTGAGTACGGCACGCAGGGGCCGGGCTCGGGCACCAACCGCCGGGTCAGGGCCGGCGCGCCGCTCCCATCACGCGGGCGAAGATCGCCGGGTCGCCCTCGAAGCCCTGGACACCGGGGTGGAAGTCCCAGGCTCCGGAGCCGTCCCGGACGAACTCCGCGACCGTCGCCGCCGTGGCCCCCGGGACACCGCCGAAGTCGTCCTCGGCCAGGACGGTGTACCCCTCGCGGATGCGCAGACCCGGGTTGCCCACACCGGAGAACGTGCGCCGCGCCTGGTGCTGCTGTATGACGACGCCGACCACCACGCGCGCGTACCGCCCGTCGAGGCGGTCCAGCTCCAGCGTCATGACCTCGTCGAAGCCGAAGCCCCTGCCGTCCTTGCTGTCCCGGTTGAGCGTGATGGTGCCGTCGGGGGAGCGGCTGTCGAAGTGCACCACGTAGGCGGGATCGCCGTGCGGGTCGCTCGCCGGATAGGGCGCGGCGACGAGATCCAGGTCGGTCGACGGCTCCCCCGAGGGACTCGGGTCCCACCTCAGCGCGATCTCGACCTTGCGGATGCCCTTGTTGAGGCCGTTCACCAGTTTTCCCCTTCCCCGTGGCCGTCCTGCCGCCCACCCCAACCACCGGGCGGTCCCGGCGGGTTGTCCATCCTGCCACGCACACGGTGGCACGCGCGGGAAAGCAGTCCACCCGAGGGTGACCGACGCCACGCTTCCTGGCCTTACGATGGCGCGGTGCTGGTCAAGTGGATTCGCTGCACCGTGGTGGACCGCCGCGGGTTCGAACGGGGGCAGCGGAAGTGGGCGGGGCTTCTGGGGGAGCCGGGGTTTCGCGGACAGGGCGGGGGCTGGAGCCGGGGGCGGCCGGACGTGGCGCACATCTTCTCCTTCTGGGAGAGCCGTGCCTTCTACGACTCCTTCATGGCGCGCTCCCACGACCGGCTCGCCTCGGCCCAGTCGGGCACCTTCAAGGACGCTCAGGTCAGGCTCTTCGACCACCGCTTCGACGTGAAGACCGGCTTCGAACCGCGCTTCACGGACGCCGACCTGCTCAGAGCGGCGCTGTGCCGGGTCCGCGAGGAGCGGGCGGAACACTTCGTGCTGATGCAGGAGAAGGTCTGGAACCCGGCGATGGCCGGCTCGCCCGGGATGGTCCGCGGGCTGTTCGGCGAGGCGCCCGGGAACGAGTTCCTGGTGCTGTCGATGTGGCGGTCCGCGGCCGAGCACGGCAAGTACCGCACCGAGAGAGTGGAACGCCTCGCCCTGCGGGCGCAGACGGAGGCCGACGTCGTGGCCCTCACGGGGGACGTCGTGGACATGGAACCTGCCTGGACGGTTTGATTCCCGGACGCCCGGAGGCGCGCCCTCGTGCGGCCCGTGACGCGGGACATGTGTGAACTGTGCCGTAAGGGGCCCGTACGAGTGCTCGCCGACGCGTCACCCGATCTAGGGTTTTGGCATGGCACGACCACGGCGCATCGTCCTTGTCCGGCACGGCGAATCAACGGGCAATATTGACGACTCCGTCTACGAGCGCGAACCCGACCACGCCCTGGCCCTGACCGAGCGGGGATGGCGGCAGGCGGAGGACACGGGCAGGCGGTTGCGGGAACTGTTCGGCCGGGAACGCGTCAGCGTCTACGTCTCCCCGTACCGCCGGACGCACCAGACGCTGAGCGCCTTCGGCCTCGACCCGGGGCTCATACGCGTGCGCGAGGAGCCGCGGCTGCGCGAGCAGGACTGGGGCAACTGGCAGGACCGCGACGACGTACGTCTGCAGAAGGCCTACCGGGACGCCTACGGGCACTTCTTCTACCGCTTCGCCCAGGGCGAGTCCGGAGCCGACGTCTACGACCGGGTCGGCGGCTTCCTGGAGAGCCTGTTCCGCAGCTTCGAGGCGCCCGATCATCCGCCGAACGTCCTCATCGTCACCCACGGTCTGGCCATGCGGCTGTTCTGCATGCGGTGGTTCCACTGGACCGTGGCGGAGTTCGAGTCGCTGTCGAACCCGGGGAACGCCGAGATGCGGGTGCTCGTTCTGGGGGAGAACGGCAAGTACACCCTCGACCGCCCCTTCGAGCGCTGGCGAGATCCGGAACCGTACGGGATCACCGGATAGAGTGGCAGGGCGATGACCGCTGATTCCTCTCCCGCCGGGCGCCTGGAGCGCGCCCTGGCCAGCCTGCGCGGACTGTCGGTGGGGGACGCGCTCGGCTCGCAGTTCTTCGTTCCGGTGAACTACCCGCTGCTCAAGCGCCGCGAACTGCCCCACGGACCCTGGCAGTGGACCGATGACACCGAGATGGCCTGTTCCGTCGTGGCCGTCCTGGCCACCCACCACCGGATCGACCAGGACGCCCTCGCGCAGTCCTTCGCCGAGCACCAGGACTTCGACCGGGGTTACGGCCCCGCGGTCGGCCGGCTGCTGCGACTGGTCCGTGAAGGGGGCGACTGGCGCGAGCTCGCCGCCGCGCTCTTCAACGGACAGGGTTCCTGGGGCAACGGCGCCGCGATGCGGATCGCCCCGTTGGGCGCCTGGTACGCGGACGACCCGGAGCAGGCCACTCACCAGGCGGAGATCTCGGCCTACCCCACCCATCAGCACCGCGAGGCCGTGGTCGGTGCCATGGCCGTCGCCGCGGCAGCCGCATTCGCCGCCGCCCCCGGCGGGCCGCCCGGCGCGGAGGCCCTCCTCGACGGGGTCATCGCACTGGTGCCCACGAGGAGCGCGGTCGGCGCCGGGCTGCGCCGGGCCCGGGACATGCTCGACTACGGTGACGCGGCCACCGTCGCCGCCGTGCTGGGCTGCGGACGGCGCACGACGGCCCATGACACCGTGCCGTTCGCGCTCTGGTCGGCCGCCCGGGCACTGGGCGACTACGAGCGGGCCTTCTGGACGACGGCACAGGCGGGCGGGGACGTCGACACGACCTGTGCCATCGTGGGCGGGGTGATCGCCGCCGGGAAGGCGGGGGCACCGCCCGCCGAGTGGGCCGACCGGGTCGAGCCGCTGCCGGACTGGATGCCGACCTCGGTCTGAGGGCCTGTCCACCGGCTCACCCCGGTCGCAGGCCGCCCGAACGGTGCCGGTGAGCTCCGGGACGGCCGGCACGAGTCCCCGGCGTCGAGAACTCTCCGTGCGGTCCCGGGAACTCTCCGTGGCCGCCCGCGCGTTGTCGGGACATCCGCCGTGTGAGCCATGAGGTCCGGCACATGCAGGCGGGGTGCGAGGAGCGTCGTCGAAGAGTGCCGTCGGGGGAATCGTGAAAGCACTGCTCACTGTGTTGCTCGCCCTGAGGGCTGCGGTGGCGCGGTCCGGTGTCCCGGCCGGGGCACCCGGGCGGTGGTGCCGGCCCTCCGGGCGCCGGCGCGGGTCCGGCCGGCGCCGGCCGGACAGGGGGCGGCCCGGCGCTCTCCGACCGATCCCCGTGACCTCCGTCGGTGAGCTGCCGGGCCGGACCCGTGGCGTTCCCCTGTCAGCCGATGCCCGGACCGGCCGAGCCGGAGAGCGCCTCCAGGTCGCTCTTGCGGACCCGGATGACCAGCCACGCGGTGGCCAGGGCGAGCGCGGCCATCGCGGCAGCCGGGACGAAGGCCGTCGAGATGCCCTGCGCGAGCACCTCGTGCCCCCAGGGGGCGGGCAGCTGCTGGGTCTGCGCGAACTCGGCCTTCTGCTCCGGCGTCCCTTCGGCGAGGAAGTTCGGGACCTGCTTCTCCGCCTCGTCCCTGCTGGCCGTGCCGAACACCGTCGTCAGGAGGGCCAGTCCCACCGACCCGCCCACCTGCTGGGTCGCGTTGAGCAGCCCGGACGCCGCGCCGGCCTCGTGCTGGGCCACACCGGAGACCGCGGTGAGCGTCAGTGTCACGAAGTTCAGGCCCATGCCGAAGCCGAAGATCAGCATCGGGCCGAGGACGCCGCCGGCGTAGGAGCTGTCGGAACTGATCAGCGTCTGCCAGGCCAGTCCGGTCGCGGCGAGTGCCGAGCCGATGAGCATGAACGGCTTGGGCCCGAAGACGGGCAGGAACCGCTGCGACAGTCCTGCTCCGAGCGCGATCACGACGGTCACCGGCAGGAAGGCCAGACCGGCCTCGATCGGGCTGTATCCGAGCACGTTCTGCACGAAGAGAACGATGTAGAAGAACATGCCGAACATCGCCGCGGCCAGGCTGAGCATGATCACATACGTGCCCGAGCGGTTGCGGTCGGCGAACATCCGCAGCGGGGTGATCGGCTCCTTGGCCCGGGACTCGATCAGCGCGAAGGCCACCAGCAGCACCACGGAGGCCGCGAACGAGCCGATGGTCACACCGTCCCGCCAGCCCTCCTCCGCCGCGCGGATGAAGCCGTAGACGAGGGATGCCATACCGGCCGTCGAGGTCACCGCGCCCGCGATGTCGAAACGGCCGGTGTGCCGCTCGGACTCGTTGATGTACATCGGGGTGAGTACGGCGATCAGCACACCGATCGGCACGTTGACGAAGAGCACCCACCGCCAGTCGAGCCACTCGGTGAGCATGCCGCCCGCGAGCAGACCGATGGCGCCGCCGCCCGCGGAGACCGCGGCGAAGACACCGAAGGCCCGGTTGCGCTCGGGACCCTCCGGGAACGTGGTGGTGATGAGCGCCAGCGAGGTGGGCGACGCGATCGCGCCGCCCACACCCTGCAGAACGCGCGCCGCCAGCAACTGCCACGGCTCCTGGGCGAATCCGCCGAGCAGCGAGGCGAGGGTGAACAGCAGGATGCCGGTCATGAAGACGCGGCGGCGGCCGAGGATGTCACCGGCCCGGCCGCCGAGGAGCAGCAGGCCGCCGAAGGTCAGGGTGTAGGAGCTGACCACCCAGGTGAGGTCGGTGGTGCTGAACTCGAGAGCGTTTTGAATGTGCGGCAGCGCGATGTTCACAATCGTCGCGTCGAGTACCACCATGAGTTGGCAGGCCGCGATGACGGTGAGCGCGATGCCGGGATGTCCCTCCCGGCGGGCCGCACCTGGCTTCTGGTCCTGGATCAACGGAGAGGTTGTCACTATGGGTCCCCCACGAATGCGTCAGTGAACGCTCGCGTTCACTGTTGCGTCAACGGTAGGAGCCCCCGACAGTGAACGCAAGCGTCCACTAAATGTGATGTCGCTCGGCATGTCCCCCGTAGGTGCCGCGCGGCCCGTGCCCATCCCCGAATGCCCGCTTCCTCTGCTCGTTGGAGAGAGTCAGATGGTTACTTCGAGCTGGGCGGCCGCCCACGCTCAGACGGCCGCCTCCCGTCGGCGCGGTGCCGTGCTGGAACGCGCGATCCTCAATGCCGCCCTGGAGCAGCTCAGCACGGTCGGCTGGAGCGGCCTGACGATGGAGGGTGTCGCCGCCGGCGCCCAGACCGGAAAGGCCGCCGTCTACCGCCGCTGGCCGTCCAAGGAGGACCTGGTCGTGGACGCCCTGCGGGCCGGCCTGCCGCGTTTCGACGCGGCACCCGACCTGGGGAGCGTGCGCGAGGACCTGCTGGCGCTGTGCCGCCGGGCGCGCGACGCGATGTTCTCCCGGCCGGGAGTCGCCTTGCGTTCAGTGATTCACGAGTGCGACACCGTGCAGGCCGAGCGCTTCCACGCGGTGATCGTCGAGGGGGTCGTGGAACCGACCATCCAGATGCTGCGCGAGGTGATCGAGCGCGGAATCGAGCGGGGGGAGGTGCGTCCCGACGCCGCGAACGCATATGTCTTCGACGTCATCCCCGCGATGATGATGTACCGCTCCAAGATGTGCGGAAGTGAATGGACGGATGCCGACCTGGAGGAAATGATCGACCGGTTGATGGTTCCGCTGCTGCGGCCGAGCGGCTCCTGACCGGATCCCGCCGAGACGATGACGCCGCTCGGGGAACCGGGGTGTCGCGGGCCGTTCCGGGCGGCGTACGCTAAGGGCGCCATGCCGTACGAACCACCTACTCACACCGTCGAGCGCTCTCTCCGCGCCACGACCGGGGCGAAGATCGTTGCAGGTGTCGACGAGGTGGGGCGCGGCGCGTGGGCCGGCCCCGTCACCGTCTGCGCGGCGATCACCGGACTGCGCCGGCCCCCCGAGGGGCTCACCGACTCCAAGCTCCTCACCGTCAAGCGGCGCGCAGAGCTCGCCGAGACGCTGCGGAGTTGGGTGACGTCGTACGCGCTCGGGCACGCGTCTCCGGGGGAGATCGACGACCTGGGGATGACGGCCGCGCTGCGGCTGGCGGCGGTGCGGGCGCTGGAAGCGCTGCCGGTCCGGCCCGACGCGGTGATACTCGACGGCAAGCACGACTACCTCGGCACGCCCTGGAAGGTCCGTACGGTGATCAAGGGCGACCAGTCGTGCGTGGCGGTCGCGGCGGCCTCGGTGATCGCCAAGGTCCAGCGCGACAAAATGATGGCCGAACTGGGCGTCGACCATGCAGACTTCGGTTTCGCGGACAATGCCGGGTATCCGTCGCCCGTGCACAAGGCAGCCCTGGAGGTCCGGGGACCCACCCCGCACCACCGGTTGTCGTGGGCGTATCTTGATGCGCTGCCCCAGTGGCGGCACCTCAAGAAGGTCCGCAGCTGGGCGAACGGAAGTGTTCCGGGAATCGAGGGTCAGCTCGGCTTCGATTTCTGACGGTTCCGCTCGCACTCATGCGCCACCCGGCGGCGCGAGCCGTACCAACGTTTGATAAAAATCAGCTCATGCCTCTCATTCCCGAGGAGCCTCAGATTCACGAGAGTGCCCAGGGTCCCCGCGCCACTCCGGCCAGCGGCCGTACCGCGCCGACCCCCCGCCCCGTACCCGGTCCCCGCCCCGCGGCTCCGTCGCGTCCCGGCCGCCCCGGCCCGCCGCGGCCCGCTCCGCCGGTGCAACGTACGCCGCGTGACGCGGCCGCTCCGGCCAAGCCCGGCCCCTCGGGTCCGGCCGCGCCCGCCGGGGGCACCCCGCAGATCCAGCTGATCCCGGCCTCGGTCCAAGGGGCGCTCGACGCCGCCGAGGAGGCCGTGGACCTGCTGCTGGACTCGGGCCGTGCCCCCGGCGACGTGCTGGTGATCACCACCGGCGAGCCGCACCCGTGGGCCACCCACGAACTGTCCTTCGGCGAGGCCTCCTACTGGGCCCAGCACGATGCCGGTGACGACGTCTTCTACACGGACGCCGGCGTCGCGGGGCGTGCCGGTGCGCGGCCCGTCGTGGTGGTCGCCGTCAACGGTGGCTCCGAGTCCGTGGCCGCCTCCGCCCTGTCGGTGGCCCACGCCAAGGCCGGCGCCCTGCTGATCGTCTGCGGCGATCCGCAGCGGATCAACTCGGTCCTGGGCGCGGGCGTCTGAACCGGCACCACGGCGTCGGGACGGACGCCGAGGGGTGACGCGAGCGCCCCGGTCGCGGCGTCCGCACGCCCGGGGGCTCGGCGTATCCGCAGGACCGGCTGGGCCGGTGGGCGCACAGCCGTGCTGTTCCGTGCCGGGCCGAGCCCGGCGTCGTGCGGGCGTGCTGTGCCGTTCCGCCACTCGCCCCGTCCCGGGGAGCGGGCCGGAGAGGCCGGGCGGTCCGTGCGCGGCGTCAGCGTGCCGCCGCGCGGCGCAGGACCTCCGAGGGGGCGCCGCCGGTGCGCGGTATTCGGGGCGGCGCCTCGGACGTGGCGAACGGCTCCGGTGCCGAGCCGGCGCTGGGGTGGCGCCCGCCGCGGCCTTCACCGAGCACCTGCCAGCCGTCACGGGTCAGCGTGATGTACGCCCCGCAACGCAGCCCGTGCAGTGTGCAGGCGTCTCGCAGCCCCCACATCCACGCGCCGTCCTCCTCGGTCCAACGCGCGTCACCGTCGCGGCAGTAGAGCAGCACGGCGGTGCGTACCGGGGTGCGGCGCCGGAGGTCGTGCGGGATGACCCGGCGCAACTGGGCCAGCAGCACGTTGCGGAACATCCAGCCGTCCGCGGGGGCGGGGCGGCGGGTGAACGAGGCGCTCGCCCGCAGCCGCTCGTCCGGGTCGAGCACGGCGACCACCGCGGTCGCCGGCCCGGGGCGGTGCCGGACATGCAGTCCGCTGACGACCTCGCGAGGGTTGCGCAGCAGCGGAATTCCCGCGGCGGCCCACTCCGCAGGTTCGAGCACACGGGTGGCGGAAGCGGCGGACGTCGACAGCGATGCCGCCGAGGACGGAGCGAATCCGAAGGTCACGGTCCTCCCTTCGGCTACGCCCACACTGCGGGCGGGGTCGGATTCGGGGGAGCGCGCACGCAACAGAGCCCTACCTGATCGGCGGACGAGCCGTGCGGGTGCGGACTTCAATTCTTCCTGTCGAACTTGGATGCGGCAACGAGCAATCGGAGCAGCCGACCGTTATCGGGTGAAGTACGGCTTATATCCCCACACGCTGCCCCTCCGGGGCGCGCATGCGGCGTTCGACCACGACACGTTCGTACGTCATGGGAGGGCGGTTTTCCAGAGGGGTGCGCTCTCGAGGAGCGTTCGTGAGCGGATCGTCACACGGGGTGAGGTGGCCGATTGTCAGTGCCGTCGGGTTGCATGGGGGCATGGACGACCTGGAGCTCCGCACCGAAGCCGATGCCATCCTCGCCGAGCTCGTCGGAGCCCCGGAGGGCTCGGCGCGGTTGCGGGAGGACCAGTGGCAGGCGGTGGCGGCCCTGGTGCGGGAGCGCCGGCGGGCACTGGTGGTGCAGCGCACCGGCTGGGGCAAGTCGGCGGTGTACTTCGTGGCCACCGCCCTGCTGCGCCGGCGCGGCTCCGGCCCGACGGTGATCGTCTCGCCCCTGCTGGCGCTGATGCGCAACCAGGTCGAGGCGGCGGCGCGGGCCGGCATCCGGGCGCGCACCATCAACTCGGCCAACCCGGAGGAGTGGGACGCCATCCACGAGGAGGTCGAGCGCGGCGGGACCGACGTTCTCCTCATCAGTCCGGAACGCCTCAACTCCGTGGATTTCCGCGAGCAGATGCTGCCCAAGCTCGCGGCCACGACCGGCCTGCTGGTGGTCGACGAGGCGCACTGCATCTCCGACTGGGGGCACGACTTCCGGCCCGACTACCGTCGGCTGCGGGCGATGCTCGCCGAACTCGCCCCCGGCGTGCCGGTGCTCGCGACGACGGCGACCGCCAACGCGCGGGTCACCGCGGACGTGGCCGAGCAGTTGGGTACCGGCGCGGGCGAGGCCCTGGTGCTGCGGGGCCCGCTCGAGAGGGAGAGCCTCCGGCTCGGAGTCGTCCGGTTGCCGGACGCCGCGCACCGCCTGGCCTGGCTCGCCGAGCACCTGGACGAGCTGCCGGGGTCCGGGATCATCTACGCCCTGACGGTGGCCGCGGCCGAGGAGGCCACCGCCTTCCTGAGGCAGCGCGGTTTCCGGGTGGCCTCCTACACGGGTCGTACGGAGAACGCCGACCGGCTGCAGGCCGAGGTCGACCTGCTGGAGAACCGGGTCAAGGCGCTGGTGGCGACATCGGCGCTGGGCATGGGCTTCGACAAGCCGGATCTGGGCTTCGTGGTCCATCTGGGCTCGCCGTCCTCGCCGATCGCCTACTACCAGCAGGTGGGGCGTGCGGGCCGCGGTGTGGCCCACGCCGATGTGCTGCTGCTGCCGGGCAAGGAGGACGAGGCCATCTGGCGCTACTTCGCGGACACCGCCTTCCCGCCCGAGGCGCAGGTCCGCCAGACCCTCTCGGCCCTCGCCGATGCGGGACGGCCCCTGTCCGTACCGGCACTGGAGGCGGCGGTGGACCTTCGGCGCACCCGTCTGGAGACGATGCTGAAGGTGCTCGATGTCGACGGCGCGGTCAAGCGGGTGAAGGGCGGCTGGACGGCCACGGGAGCCGACTGGGTGTACGACGCCGAGCGCTACGCCAGGGTGGCGCGGCAGCGCGCCGCCGAGCAGCAGGCCATGCGCGATTACGTGAGCACGACCCGGTGCCGGATGGAGTTCCTGCGCCGGCAGCTGGACGACGAGGGAGCGGCCCCGTGCGGCCGTTGCGACAACTGCGCGGGCGCCTGGGCCGACCCCTCGGTTTCGGCGGAGGCGCTGACGGGAGCGGTGAAGGAGCTGGACCGCCCGGGGGTGGCGGTCGAGCCGCGCCGGATGTGGCCGACGGGGATGCCCGCACTGGGCATCGACCTCAAGGGCCGTATCCCGGCCAGGGAGCAGTGCTCCACCGGGCGCGCCCTGGGACGGCTCTCGGACATCGGCTGGGGCAACCGGCTGCGCCCGCTGCTGGCCGAGGGCGCGCCGGACGGACCGGTCCCCGACGATGTCCTGCGGGCCGCGGTGACGGTCCTCGCCGACTGGGCGCGCTCTCCGGGGGGCTGGGCGACGAACGACCCGGACGCCCTCGCCCGGCCGGTGGGCGTCGTCGCCGTGCCGTCCCTGACCCGCCCCCTCCTGGTCGCGTCCCTGGCTCGGGGAGTGGCGGACATCGGGCGCCTGCCCTTCCTGGGCACCCTGGCGTACACGGGGCCGAGCGGCGCGCACGCGGCGCGGCGGAGCAACTCCGCCCAGCGCCTCCGGGCGTTGTCCGGAGCCTTCACCGTCCCCGGGGAACTGGCCGGAGCGCTGGCCGGCGCCTCCGGGCCCGTCCTGCTCGTGGACGACTGCACGGACTCCGGCTGGACCCTCGCGGTCGCCGCCCGCCTGCTGAGGCAGGCGGGGGCCGACCAGGTTCTGCCGCTGGTGCTGGCCACGGCGGGCTGACCGCCTTCCCCCTGTGCCGGGACAACCACTTCACCGCCCGGGACCTGGACTTCCTCGATCCGGGCGACCTGGCCGGCCGCCACCTCGACCGGCTCCCCGGCGGCCGGCGGCGGCGCACCCATGTCGCCATGGTGCCGGCCCAGGACACCCGCTACGCGCTGCTCGACGAGTCGCTGAACAACCTCGACATCAGGCACGCGGTCCGGATGGCGGAGCAACTTCGCTCCGCCGCCGACGGGTTGAACAAGACCGTGGTCCCGGTGGTGCACGACATCGACATCGCGGCCGGATACTCCGGCCGTGCCAACGCGCTGCGGGACGGCGCGATCGTCGCCAACGGCTCCCCGGCCGAGCTGATGGACCCGACCTCCTCACCCGGATCTTCGACACCCCGGTCCAGGTGCACGAAGTCAACGGCCGCCCGCCGGCCGTCCACCACCGCTGACACGTGATGTGTCCCTGATCGGACTTATCCACAGGGTGAAGCGGAGTCTTGGATTCTGCGAGATCGTCTTCGCATGACGAACCACAGCGAAACGGCTGGATCCTCCGAAAACGGTGACATCTCCGGGCGTGACGGGAGCAAGCGCACCGACCTTCCGGAGTGCTACGAACCCGCGGGCCGCACCGAGCCCACCGGTCCCCGTGGGCGCGGCGACGAGGAAGGCCGCGTACCGCGCGCCGCGGACATCACCTGCACCGCGTACGACAACCACGGCGACGCGCAGCAGGTCACCCTGCGCACCCCGGCCGAACTCGCCGACGCGCTGCCCTACTTGCTCGGGTACCGCCCCGAGGACAGCATCGTGCTGGTCGCACTGCACGACAAGGACGGACGGGGCCGGTTCGGCGGCCGCGCCCGGCTCGGTATCCCCGCGAAACCGGACGACTGGCCCTCCGCCGCCCGGCAGCTGGCCCACGGCCTGGTGACGGGCGGCGAGCGCCGAGGCGCCCGGCCCGAGCAGATGGTCGTCTTCCTCTGCCACGAGCCGGCCGAGGGCGAATCCGGTCGGCAGGTCAAGGAGCGGCTCGGACCACTCGCCCACGCGCTGCGCCTGGAGTGCGGCGCCCTCGATGTCCCGGTGGTGGAGGCCCTGTGCCTCTCGGGCGGCCGCTTCTGGTCCTACTGCTGCGACAACGAGGGCTGCTGTCCGGCCGAGGGGACGCCGATGGGCCTGCCCGGCACCTCGGTCCTGGCCGCCGCTGCCGCCTACGCGGGGATCCAGGTCCGCGGCACTCTGCGCGAGCTGCGCGCCAGGCTCCTGCCGTGGGAGAACTCTGCCGCCCTCGAACAGGAGGCCGCCCTGGACGCCGCCGGCCTGGCGCTGGTCCCCAGGATCCTCGACGCGGCGGGGCGGCAGGAGGTCGCCGAGGAGACGTTGACGCTCGCCGAGCGGGTCATGGGCCGTCTCGCCGGCGTCCCGCCTGTCACCGGCGTGCTCCAGGCGGACCGGCGGGACGACGCCCTGCTCGGACACGACGAGGCCGCGGCCCTGATCCTCGGCCTGCAGGACCGCACGACGCGCGACCGTGCGGCCGAGTGGATGGAGGGTGACGCAGCAGGCGCCGCCCTCCGTCTGTGGCGGGCCCTGGCGCGCCGCTGTGTGGGAGCGTACGGCGAACACGCGGCCGCCCCCCTCACCCTCGCCGGCTGGGTCGCCTGGTCCACCGGCGACGAGCTGGAGGCCCGGGAGGCACTGGCCATGGCCCTGGGCGCCGACCCCGACTACCTCTTCGCCCGTCTCCTGCACCAGGCGTGCAACGAGGGCCTCGACCCGGAGTCGATCCGCCGCTGCCTGCGCGCGGGACGCGAGGAACGTGGGCAGGCGGCATCCGACGGACCGGCCACGGGCGCCACGGGCGCCACGGAGGACAGCGGGTGCGAATCCAGGGCTCCGGAGCCCGCGGGTTCCCCACCCGCCGCGTCCGAGCCCGCCGCGCCCGAACGTGCGGCTTCCGGTCCGGGGATGACCTCCTCACGCCGTCGACGCCGCACGCGTGTCCCCGGCTCCGGCGACTGTCCCCCTCTCCGGGGACGGACGGAGAGGACCCGCCGGAGCACACGGGTTCCGCGTCCGCGCGCGTCGGCGGGGAGCACGCGCCCCGGAGCCGGGGACCGTACGCGTCCGGGCGGCGCGCGTCCGGGCACGGCGGAGCCGGACGCCGCACGCCGTCGCGCTGCTTCACCGGGAGGCGCACGGTCCGACGGGCGGGGCGGCGAAGGGGACGGAGGAAGGGGCCGGGAGAACCGGTGATCGAAAGGGGCGGGCCCAGGAGGGGCGCCGGAAAGCAGCCGGCTCGGTCTTGCCACGGACGAAGAAAATGCCGATGAGCCGCGGCCGGCGGTGTGGCCAGACGAGCCGCGGCCGGCAGTGTGACCAGGTGGGCGCGGTACCGCCGGGCGGCCCGCAGCGCACGCCGAGGACCGTGCCGGACCGAAGCACATCAGCCGTCGATGCGGACGGTGAAGGGAGTGTTTATCGTCAGGCAGACGACTATGATCGCCGCATGCCCTACGATCCGTCAGCCTTTCCGCCCTTTGCCGTCACCGTGGACCTGGTCGTGCTGACCGTGCGCCGCCATGCTCTGTGTGCGCTGGCGGTGCGCAGGGGAGAACCCCCCTTTCAGGGGCGCTGGGCCCTTCCCGGCGGTTTCGTACGGGCCGACGAGGACCTGGCACAGGCGGCGGCGCGGGAACTGGCCGAGGAGACGGGGCTGCGTGTGCACGATCCGGCCGTCCCCGCCCAGGACAACGGCGCTCACCTGGAACAGCTCGCCACGTACGGCGATCCCGGACGCGATCCGAGGATGCGTGTCGTCAGCGTCGCACACCTGGCCCTCGCCCCCGATCTGCCCGCACCCCGGGCGGGCGGGGACGCCAGCAACGCACGCTGGGCGCCGGTCGAGGAACTGCTGCAGCAGGGCGGTTACGGCCGGGACGGCGAGCCGGTCGCGCCGCTCGCCTTCGATCACGCCCAGATCCTGGCGGACGGAGTGGAGCGTGCCCGGTCCAAGATCGAGTACTCGTCGCTCGCGACGGCCTTCTGCCCGCCCGAGTTCACCGTCGGCGAGCTGCGCCGTGTCTACGAGGCGGTGTGGGGCGTGGCCCTCGACCCGCGCAATTTCCACCGCAAGGTGACCGGCACACCGGGCTTCCTGGTCCCCACCGGTGGCACGACCACCCGCCAGGGCGGTCGTCCCGCCCAGCTCTTCCGAGCCGGCGGAGCCACCCTGCTCAACCCCCCGATGCTGCGCCCCGAGGTCTGACGCACGGAGCGCGGCCGCGCGGGGAAATGAACGGCGAACACGGGTTTGACAGGGCCGTTCTCCCCGTCGACAGCGGGCCCTGCGGTGCCCGAAAAACCCGATATGGCACGCTATCTTGCTTCGGGTGATCCAGGCCATCGGACTGACCAGCAGCCCTCGCAAAGAGCTTCCGCCCGCCGTCGACGACGTCTCCTTCGAGGCTCATGCGGGTCGCGTCACCGCGCTGCTCGGAGCACCGGGGGCCGGCAAGACGACAGTGCTCAGACTCATGCTCGAACTCCAACCGGGCCGTGGAATCACTCACTTCAGGGGGCGCCCGCTGCACCGCATCGCCCATCCCGCACGTGAAGTCGGCGTGCTGCTGGGCGACGTGCCGGGTCATCCCGCCCGCACGGTCCGCGGACACCTCCGCATGCTGTGCGCCGCCGCGGGCGTCCCGGCCCGACGTGCCGACGAAGTCCTCGAAGCGGTGGGGCTGGTGAGCCTGCGCGACGAACGCCTCGGCACCCTGTCGCGCGGCACGGACCGCCGGCTCGGACTGGCCTGCGCGCTGCTGGCGGACCCGCACACGCTGGTGCTCGACGAGCCCGCGCACGGACTCTCCGTCCGCGAGAACCGGTGGCTTTACGGCATGCTCCGGGCGTACGCGGCCCAGGGGGGCACCGTCCTGTGCACGACGGCCGATCCCAAGGAGGCCGCGCGGATCGCGGACCGCGTGGTCACGCTGGAGCGGGGAAGGCTCGTTGCCGACCAGGAGGCCGGGGACTTCTCGCGCACCCGGCTGCGCCCCCGCGTCGCCGTCCGCAGCCCGCACGCCACTCGCCTTTCGGCGCTGCTCGCGAAGGAGGCGCGCACCGCACGGCGCTCCGTGGAGATCGTGCCGGAAGGCGGCAACCGCCTCCATGTCTACGGCAGTACCTGCGCGGAGGTCGGTGAGACCGCGTTCCGGCACGGCATCGTCGTGCACCAACTCGCCGACGAGGTCGGAGACATGGGGCCTGGCGCGGGCGTCGCCGACCTGCCCCGGGCCGCCGGTGAGGACGCGCGGGCCCGAACCGACCCCCCGCGACGGACCACAGACGAACCGGTGGCTCCGGCCACCGGCGCACCAGCGGCTCCGATCACCGGCGCAGATGCGGCCCCAGCCGCGGACGCACCTGAGCTCCCCGTCGCGGACGCACCTGAGCTCCCCGTCGCCGGCGCACCATCGTCCTCCGCGGTGGAAGCGGCGGAGCAGGCGACGGGCGGCCGGCGATCAGACCCCTCCGCCGCGTCACGGCACCACACCGGCGCTCCGGCCGACAACGACTCGCCCGCCTCCGCACCCTCCGACCGGCAGGCGTCAAAGGCTGCTGCCGCCAGGGAAGCCCACCGCCCCGCCACAGTCCCCACGGGTCGGCCCGACCGCACCTCCGACGCCCGGGCGGAGCTCCCGCCTCCCCTCTCCGTCCGGCCCGCTCCCAGCCCTCTCCGTCCCCTTCGCTATGAGATCCGCCGCGCCACGGGCGTCGGTACGGGGTTCCTCATCGGGACCGGTGTACTCGTCGTGTCCGCGCTCACCGCCGTCCTGCTGGCGCGTATCGGGCACACTCCGCAGCCACGCCTGCTGGCCGCATGGCCGCGGGAGTTGCCGCTGCCGCCCGCGGCGCTCGGGGCGGGGCTGCTCGGCGCGCTGGCCTTCGGCGACGAGTTCCGCCACCCCGCCCTGGCGGCGGACCGCGGCACCGTGCCCCGGCGGCTGGGGCTGCTGGCCGCCAAACTCCTCGTCGCCTCGGCCACCGCGCTGGTGCTGGCCGTCCTGACCGTCGGGTGCGATGCCGAACTGCTTTATCTCGTCTACGGACCGGAGGTCGTGGAGGTTCCCGCCGACTGGTTCTCGCTCGGTGCCGGCTGGCTCGGACTCGTGATCGGGTGCGCCTGCGCCGGTGTACTGGCCGCAGGTGTCTTCCGGTCCACCACCGCCGGGCTCGCCACGGTCGTCGCCGTGCCCCTCCTCGTCGTACCCCTCGTGCGCAAGGCGGCGGAAGGGCCGTCGGCACCCGCTGCGACCGGGTTCCCGGCGCGGGTGCGGGAGGGGTTGCCGCTCCGGTGGCCCTTCGGGGGAGAGCGCCATCTGGAGGCGGTGCTGCGGGTGGTCGCCCAACCCGTCGGCGGCGCTCTGGTGTTGTCGTTGGCGGTGCTGCTCTGCGCCTATCTGCTCACCACCCTGCGGAGCAGGGTTCGATGACGACCGTCCGTGCTTGGATCGGCGCGGTCGTGGTCGCAACTCACCGGAAATGGCCCGTTTCTTTCCGATAAGGCGTCAATTGCGACGGGGTGAGCGATCACCCTTTCGTGTGCTTTTCACCAAAGACCTCAAGGGAGTTGGGAGCGGCGCCGACAAAGGATGCGTGAGTACCCTTGCGCACACCATGATGACCGCCGCCCGCTCCGCAGACTCCGGCCTCGCGAGCCCGGGCGAACTCGACCGCTATCCCTATGGCGAGGCGCCCGCCGCCGACCGCGTCGGGGCCCCTGTCTGGGACGGAGCGGATCCGGAGCTGAGCCGCGTGAACCGGCGTGCCGCGGGCAGCCGCGGACGCGGGCTGCACGGCCAACTCGTCCAGCAATTGGGTCAGATGATCGTTTCCGGCGATCTGGGCGCCGACCGCCCGCTGGTGCCCGAGGAGATCGGCCAGCGCTTCGAGGTCTCCCGCACCGTCGTCCGCGAGTCGCTCCGCGTCCTGGAGGCCAAGGGCCTGGTCAGCGCGCGCCCGAACGTCGGCACGCGCGTGCGCCCCGTCAGTGACTGGAATCTGCTCGATCCGGACATCATCGAGTGGCGGGCCTTCGGGCCACAGCGTGACGACCAGCGACGTGAGCTCAGCGAGCTGCGCTGGACGATCGAGCCGCTCGCCGCCCGCCTGGCGGCCGGCCACGGGCGCGAGGACGTCCAGCAGCGCCTGTCCGACATGGTGGAGATCATGGGCCACGCGATGGGGCAGGGGGACGCGCTCACGTTCGCCCGTGCCGACTCCGAGTTCCATTCGCTGCTCATCCAGATCGCCGGCAACCGCATGCTGGAGCACCTCTCCGGGATCGTGTCCGCCGCGCTACAGGTCTCGGGCGGCCCGGTCACGGGCTGTGAGCGGCCCAACGAGGCGTCGCTGGCGCACCACGGCAGGATCGTCGACGCCCTCGCCGGCGGCGACGGCGCGGCGGCCGAGGCGGCCATGCGCCAGCTCCTCACGATCCATCCCGAGGTGGAACGCGTGGTGCCCGCCCCGCGCGAGCACTGACCGCGTTCCGCGGACGGCGCGGTCCGGCATGCCATCCCCCTCCTGTGGCGGTGCCCCACCGATGAGCCGTCCCCCGTCGGACCCCGCGGGATCATCGAGGATCCCGCGGGGTCCGACGGCGAGTAGGGGGTGCGAGGCCCGAAGAGGTACCGCCCTCACTCCTGAATGAAAGTTTTTGCCCTTGTTTGACGGCTTCTGAATGCTTACGGGGTGTGACTCGGGCCACGCGGATTGGGCGTAACGCTCCTGGGAAGAACGCGATGACCTAAGAGGTGACAGCCGAGGAGGGAATACGGACGCCGTCGAAGGCGCTGTGCATCTCCCGGCCCCCGCCCGCGCCGTCGGCCCATCCCCAAGCCGGCGGTCGGCTCCTGTCCACTGTGGACGGGGCCGGAAGCCGTTTTCCAACGTTCCGAGAGGTTGTTCGTGTCGGCCAGCACATCCCGTACGCTCCCGCCGGAGATCGCCGAGTCCGTCTCTGTCATGGCGCTCATTGAGCGGGGAAAGGCTGAGGGGCAGATCGCCGGCGATGACGTGCGTCGGGCCTTCGAAGCTGACCAGATTCCGGCCACTCAGTGGAAGAACGTACTGCGCAGCCTCAATCAGATCCTCGAGGAAGAGGGTGTGACGCTGATGGTCAGTGCCGCAGAACCCAAGCGCACCCGCAAGAGCGTCGCAGCGAAGAGTCCCGCCAAGCGCACCGCCACCAAGACGGTCGCGGCCAAGGCGGCGACCACCCGGAAGACCACCGCCACGGCCACGCCCGCGGTGCCCGCCGCCGACCCCGCCGTCGAGGAGGAGGCACCCGCCAAGAAGGCGGCTGCCAAGAAGACCACCGCCAAGAAGGCGACGGCGAAGAAGGCCACGGCCAAGAAGGCGACGGCGAAGAAGACCACCGCCAAGAAGGACGACGTCGAGCTGGTCGACGAGGAGGTCCTCGAGGACGCCAAGGTCGCGGAGGAGCCCGAGGGCGCCGAGAGCGCCGGTTTCGTGCTCTCCGACGAGGACGAGGACGACGCGCCCGCCCAGCAGGTCGCCGCCGCCGGCGCCACCGCCGACCCGGTCAAGGACTACCTCAAGCAGATCGGCAAGGTCCCCCTGCTCAACGCCGAGCAGGAGGTCGAGCTCGCCAAGCGCATCGAGGCGGGTCTGTTCGCCGAGGACAAGCTGGCGAACTCCGACAAGCTGGCGCCGAAGCTCAAGCGCGAGCTGGAGATCATCGCCGAGGACGGGCGCCGCGCCAAGAACCACCTCCTGGAGGCCAACCTCCGTCTGGTGGTCTCCCTGGCCAAGCGCTACACCGGCCGCGGCATGCTCTTCCTGGACCTCATCCAGGAGGGCAACCTCGGTCTGATCCGCGCGGTCGAGAAGTTCGACTACACCAAGGGCTACAAGTTCTCCACGTACGCCACCTGGTGGATCCGTCAGGCGATCACCCGCGCGATGGCCGACCAGGCCCGCACCATCCGTATCCCGGTGCACATGGTCGAGGTCATCAACAAGCTCGCGCGCGTGCAGCGCCAGATGCTCCAGGACCTGGGCCGCGAGCCCACCCCGGAGGAGCTGGCCAAGGAGCTCGACATGACCCCGGAGAAGGTCATCGAGGTCCAGAAGTACGGCCGCGAGCCCATCTCGCTGCACACCCCGCTGGGTGAGGACGGCGACAGCGAGTTCGGTGACCTCATCGAGGACTCCGAGGCGGTCGTCCCGGCCGACGCGGTCAGCTTCACGCTCCTGCAGGAGCAGCTGCACTCCGTCCTCGACACCCTGTCCGAGCGCGAGGCGGGCGTCGTCTCCATGCGTTTCGGTCTCACCGACGGTCAGCCGAAGACCCTCGACGAGATCGGCAAGGTGTACGGCGTCACGCGTGAGCGCATCCGCCAGATCGAGTCCAAGACCATGTCGAAGCTGCGCCACCCGTCGCGTTCCCAGGTGCTGCGCGACTACCTCGACTAGGTCTCGTTCGCAACGACGCGCGGGCGTACGACGCAGCCACGAAAGGCCCGGTTCCCCTCTCGGGAACCGGGCCTTCGCGCTGCGCGCGGGTGCGGGCCGCGGCGGGGTGAATCACTCTGGGTGTCCCACGATCACCCCAGTGTGAGGAGTGTTCATGCGTCGTCGTCTTGTCCGGGCCCGGGCCCGGCCTCTGGCCGTCGCGGCCGCCACGGCCGTCATACCGATGGCCTCGGCCGCCCCGGCGGCCGCCGACAGCATCGTCGTCGGCGGCTTCCCGGTCGAGGTGGTGGAAAGTCCGTGGACCGTGGCGCTGTCCAGCCGTGACCGGTTCGGGGGTACGAGAGCCGGGCAGTTCTGCGGAGGTGTGGCGGTCGGCCGGACCACCGTGCTCACGGCGGCCCATTGCATGGGCGAGGAGGTGCTGGGGACATCGCCGGACCGGGTGCCCGATCTCAGGGTCATCACGGGACGCACGGACCTGCTCTCGGACCGTGGCCAGGAGATCGCCGTGCGCGACACCTGGGTGAACCCGGATTACGACGGTGCCACCAACTCCGGCGACTTCGCCGTGCTCACCCTGGCCGAGCCGCTCCCCTCGAGCTCGGTCATCGCCATGGCCGGGGCGGGCGACCCCGCGTACCGGGCGGGTACGCGGGCCACCGTCTACGGGTGGGGGGACACCACGGGCTCCGGTGCCTACGCGGGCAGCCTGCACGCGGCACGCGTGCGTGTGCAGCCCGACACGCTGTGCGAGAGGGCTTATCCGGGCGGTCCCCAAGGGACGTACCGCGCCGAGACGATGCTGTGCGCGGGGGAAGCGGCAGGGGGCAGGGACGCCTGCCAGGGGGACAGCGGCGGGCCGCTGGTGGCCCAGGGGCGGCTGATAGGCCTCGTGTCCTGGGGTGCGGGCTGCGGCTGGGTGGGCAGCCCCGGGGTGTACACGCGGGTGTCCGACATCGTGCGGGCGCTCGGGTAGGCGCGGGCCCGCCGAGAGGGCCGCACAGGACGCCCGGTCCGCCGGGTCCGAGGCGGTCCCGGCGGGCTCCTCAGCGCGAGACGGGCGGCTGCCTCCCCTCTTTCCGGGAGGCAGCCGCCCGTTCGCCGGCCTGTGCCGGGCTGGCTCGTCGTCGGACGCGAGTGTCGGCGCTCTGTCAGCGCTCTTCGTCGGAAGCGGCCGCTGGAGGGGCGGTCAGCCGCTCCGTCTCGTCCTGTATCTCAGCGGCGATCTTCTTGAGTTCCGGCTCGAACTTGCGGCCGTGGTGGGCGCAGAAGAGCAGTTCTCCGCCGCTCAGCAGGACGACGCGCAGGTATGCCTGGGCGCCGCAGCGGTCGCAGCGATCGGCGGCCGTCAGCGGGCTCGCGGGGGTCAGAACAGTAGTCACGTCGCCTCTTCTCTAGCTCGACGAGCTGTCGTACCAGGGTCAACATCCAACCAGCCCCAAAACGTTCCCGCTCGTGGCTTCTCTTTCGAAAAAATCTTTCCGAGGTGGCTGGTCGTTGCCGGTTGGCGGCGAATGTGCCGTAGTGCGTGTCTGATGTGTCGTACGGATTCGCGTTCGTATGGGTGGTCCGCCCTCCCGGCTGGGTTGCCGGTTGTTCATGAGGACGTGCCCGGAGCCTAAATGGTTCATGCCTGGAAGGGAACGTGATGTGTGCTTCACTCCATCGAGGGATCGAACAAGCATACGACTCTCGACTAGGGTGAGCTCCGACGAGGGTGGCGTTTCAACGGCTCTACCAGGCCTCGGTACCCTCTCATCGGTGACTGAAGCCGCGCCCTTACCCACAAGGGCCCCATCTGAAATTCAGCGAGGAGCGAACCGCGTGACCGCCGAGACGTCCGTGCCGTCCACAGCGCTGCTGGCAGGAGCAGACCGGGACGGTTCCAACTACACCGCGCGGCACCTGCTCGTCCTCGAGGGGCTCGAGGCCGTGCGGAAGCGCCCCGGTATGTACATCGGATCGACCGACAGTCGCGGTCTGATGCACTGCCTCTGGGAGATCATCGACAACTCCGTGGACGAGGCTCTCGGGGGCCACTGCGACCACATCGAGGTGGTCCTCCACGACGACGGCTCGGTGGAGGTCCGGGACAACGGCCGCGGCATCCCGGTCGACGTCGAACCCAAGACCGGCCTCTCCGGTGTCGAGGTCGTCATGACCAAGCTGCACGCGGGCGGCAAGTTCGGCGGCGGCTCGTACGCCGCCTCCGGCGGTCTGCACGGCGTCGGCGCGTCCGTCGTCAACGCCCTGTCCGCACGGCTCGACGTCGAGGTGGACCGCGGCGGGCACACCCACGCGATCAGCTTCCGGCGCGGTGTCCCCGGCGCCTTCGCCGCCATGAGCCCGGACGCGAAGTTCGAGGCCAGGAGCGGGCTGCGCAAGACCAAGAAGATCCCGAAGACCCGCAGCGGCACGCGCGTGCGCTACTGGGCCGACCGCCAGATCTTCCTCAAGGACGCCAAGCTCTCCCTGGAGACGCTGCACCAGCGTGCCCGCCAGACCGCGTTCCTGGTGCCCGGCCTGACCATCGTCGTCCGTGACGAGTACGGGCTCGGCGAGGGCGGCAGCAAGGGCGAGGAGTCGTTCCGCTTCGACGGCGGCATCAGCGAGTTCTGCGAGTTCCTGGCCACCGACAAGCCCGTCTGCGACACCCTCCGTTTCACCGGACAGGGCACCTTCAAGGAGACCGTCCCCGTCCTCGACGAGCACGGCCAGATGACGCCCACCGAGGTCACCCGTGAACTCGGTGTCGATGTCGCGCTCCGCTGGGGGACCGGCTACGACACGACGGTCAGGTCGTTCGTCAACATCATCGCCACCCCCAAGGGCGGCACCCACGTCGCCGGCTTCGAGCAGGCCGTCGCCAAGACGATGAACGAGGTGCTGCGCGCGAAGAAGCTGCTGCGCGTGGCCGAGGACGACATCGTCAAGGACGACGCCCTGGAGGGCCTCACGGCGGTGGTCACGGTCCGCCTGGCCGAGCCGCAGTTCGAGGGCCAGACCAAGGAGGTCCTCGGCACCTCGGCGGCCCGCCGCATCGTGAACACCGTCGTCTCCCGCGAGCTCAAGGCCTTCCTGACCTCCACCAAGCGGGACGCCGCCCAGCAGGCGCGCGTCGTCATGGAGAAGGCCGTCGCTGCGGCCCGGACCCGCATCGCAGCACGTCAGCACAAGGACGCGCAGCGCCGCAAGACGGCTCTGGAGACCTCCTCGCTGCCCGCCAAGCTGGCCGACTGCCGCAGCGACGACGTCGACCGCAGCGAGCTGTTCATCGTCGAGGGCGACTCCGCGCTCGGTACGGCGAAGCTCGCCCGGAACTCCGAGTTCCAGGCGCTGCTGCCGATCCGCGGCAAGATCCTCAACGTTCAGAAGTCGTCCGTGACGGACATGCTGAAGAACGCCGAGTGCGGTGCGATCATCCAGGTCATAGGAGCGGGGTCGGGGCGGACCTTCGACATCGACGCGGCCCGCTACGGCAAGATCATCATGATGACCGACGCCGATGTGGACGGTTCCCACATCCGCACCCTGCTGCTGACCCTGTTCCACCGCTACATGCGGCCCATGGTCGAGGCGGGCCGGGTGTTCGCCGCGGTGCCGCCGCTGCACCGCGTCGAGCTCATCCAGCCCAAGAAGGGCCAGGAGAAGTACGTCTACACGTACTCGGACCGGGAGCTGCGCGACACGCTCATGGAGTTCCAGACCAAGGGCATCCGGTACAAGGACTCGATCCAGCGGTACAAGGGCCTCGGCGAGATGGACGCCGACCAGCTGGCCGAGACGACCATGGACCCGCGTCACCGCACCCTGCGCCGGATCAACCTCACCGACCTGGAGGCCGCCGAGCAGGTCTTCGACCTGCTCATGGGCAACGACGTCGCCCCCCGCAAGGAGTTCATCTCCAGCTCCGCGGCGACCCTGGACCGGTCCCGCATCGACGCGTAGCGGTTGCGCCGGGCGCGCTCACGGCGGGCCGATTCACCTGATGGGGTGAAGCGGAACGGGAAGAAGAATCAGAGATCTTCCCGTTCTGCCCATCCTTGGGCATGCAGCAAAGCAACTCGGGGGACGTGAGGTACGACGATCCCTGGTACGACGCCCTGGCTTCGGGCTGGGGCGAGTCGGCCGACGCGGGGGTGCCGCCGGCGCGGCGCGAGGAGAGTGCCGTGGCAGCCGCCGACGTCTACCTCGAAGTACAGCGCAGCGAGGCCTTCCGGGAGGTGCGCAGCCGGTACCGGAGGTTCGTGGTCCCGGCGGTCGCGCTCTTCCTCACCTGGTACGTGGCGTACGTCGTGACGGCCACGACCGTACCGGAATGGATGGCACGGCCCGTGGCGGGCGCCGTGAACGTGGGGATGCTGGCGGGGCTCGGGCAGTTCCTGACCACCTTCCTGCTCACCTGGGCCTATGTGCGGCATGCACGGCTGCGCAGGGACCGGGCGGCGCTGGAACTGCGCTGGGACACCCAGGAGCTGGCGCGGGGGAGGGACGGCGCGGCATGACGGCCGACCATCAGATGCTGGCCCTGCTGCTGTTCAGCGCGTTCGTCGCGGTCACGCTGGGCATCACGACATGGGTGAGCCGCCACCGGCACGGCTCGCCGGAGGAGTTCTACGCGGGCGGCCGGCTCTTCTCGCCGATGGAGAATGGTTTTGCCATCGCGGGCGACTACATGTCGGCCGCCTCCTTCCTCGGCATCTCCGGACTCATCGCGCTCGTCGGCTACGACGGGATGCTCTACTCGGTGGGCTTCCTGGTGGCCTGGCTGGTCGTCCTGTTCCTGGTCGCCGAGCTGGTGCGCAACTGCGGCCGGTTCACACTCGCCGACGTGGTCGCGGCGCGCATGCGGGAGCGTCCGGTGCGCATCGCGGCGGGAACCTCGTCGGTCACGGTCTCCGTTCTCTACCTGGTGGCGCAGATGGTGGGCGCGGGCAGCCTCGTCGCGCTGCTGCTCGGCGGCACCGGCGAGGCGGCGCAGGCCTGGACCGTCATCGGGGTCGGCGCGCTCATGGTCGTCTACGTCTCACTGGGAGGCATGCGGGCCACCACGTGGATCCAGATCGTCAAGGCGGTCCTGCTGCTCGGCGGCACCGTCGCGCTGACCGTCCTGGTCCTGCTGCGGTTCCACGGCGACTTCAACCGGCTGCTGCTCACCGCGGCCGAGCGCAGCGGTCACGGAGAGGCGTTCCTGGCGCCCGGGCTCGCCTACGGCGGGGACTGGACCGCGCGGTTCGACTTCATCAGCCTGGGACTCGCGCTGGTCCTCGGCACGGCCGGGCTGCCGCACATCCTGTCCCGCTTCTACACCGTCCCCACGGCGCGGGCGGCACGGCGCTCGGTGGTCTGGGCGATCGGGCTCATCGGCGGGTTCTACCTGATGACGATCGTGCTCGGATTCGGTGCCGCCGCCCTCCTCGGACCGGAGGCCGTGCGCGGCTCGAACGCGTCCGGGAACACGGCGGTGCCCCTGCTGGCGCTCGAGCTGGGCGGCGGTGCCGGCTCCACGGGCGGAACGGTTCTGTTCGCGATCGTCGCCGCGGTCGCCTTCGCCACCATCCTCGCCGTGGTCGCCGGGATCACGCTCGCTTCCTCGGCGTCCGTCGCCCACGACCTGTACGCCTCCCTGCGGCGCCGGCGCGGTGAACCGCGCAGCGAGGTGGCCGTGGCCCGCCTCGCCGCCGTCGGCATCGGCGTGGTCGCGATCGCCCTCGGCCTGCTGGCCCGCGACCTCAACGTCGCGTTCCTCGTGGGCCTCGCCTTCGCCGTCGCCGCGTCGGCCAACCTGCCCGTGCTGCTCTACTCCCTGTTCTGGCGCGGTTTCACCACACGCGGTGCCGTGTGGGCCGTCTACGGAGGTCTGGTCCCGGCCGTGGTGCTGGTGCTGCTGTCCCCCGTGGTGTCCGGCAGCCCCGGGGCCCTCTTCCCCGGCGCCGACTTCCAGCTCTTCCCGCTGCAGAACCCGGGCCTGGTCTCCATCCCGCTGGGCTTCCTCGCGGGCTGGATCGGCACCGTCACCTCGGCCGAGGTCCCCGACGAGGCCAGGCACGCGGAGACCGAGGTCCGTTCGCTGACCGGCGCGGGGGCCGTGTAGGACACCGGCGGAGACAGATGGCGCCGGTATCCGTACGGAGGGAGGGCACGGTTCCTTCCCCCACCCCCCGGGCCGTGTCCTCAGGCGCGGGTCGCCCACACGTAACGGTGCTCCGGGCGGCCCGCGTCACCGTACTTGAGGGTCAGCGTGGCCCGTCCCGTGCGCTCCAGGAGCTTCAGATAGCGCTGGGCGGTCTGGCGGCTCACCCCGGTGCGTTCGGCGATCTCCTGGGCCGACAGCGGGCCGTCGGCGTTCATCAGGGACTGCCGCACCAGCTCCGCGGTGGTGGGCGAGTGCCCCTTGGGCAGCTGGGGGTCGGCCGGCGCCGACAAGGCACCGAAGATGCGGTCCACTTCCGCCTGCTCCGCCTCGCCGCCCCCGTCGAGGGTGCGGCGCAGGTCCGCGTACGCCTCCAGCTTGGCGCGCAGGCCGGCGAAGGCGAACGGCTTGACCAGGTACTGCAGGGCACCGTGGCGCATCGCCGCCTGCACGGTGGACACGTCACGTGCGGCCGTCACCATGATCACATCGGTCTGGTGGCCGCGCCGGCGCATCTCCTGGACGACCTCGAGCCCCGTCCCGTCGGGCAGATAGTGGTCCATGAGAACAAGGTCCGGCCGGGGCGGCGTCTCCAGGCCGGCGAGCGCCTCGGCCGCGCTGTGCGCCTCTCCTGCGACGTGGAAGCCGGGCACCTTCTCGACGTAGGCGGCGTTGACCCGCGCGACCCGGACGTCGTCGTCCACGACCAGGACCTCGATCATCACGCCTCCTCCGTGGCGGTCCGCGGAGCGGAAGCCCCGGTGAGAGCGGGTTCCGCGTCCGGCTCGGTCAGTGCCTCGGGCAGGACGACGGTGAACTCCGCGCCCCCGCCGCGGGCCTCTCCCACGGTCGCGCTGCCCCCCTGCCGCTCCGCGAGCCTGCGCACCAGGGGCAGCCCGATGCCTCGCTCGCGGTGTGCCGGAGGCTCCTTGGTCGACCAGCCCTCGGTGAAGATCAACTCGCGGTGCTCCCGCGGAATTCCGGGCCCGGTGTCCCGCACCACCAGCACCGCCGTACGTCCTTCCGCGCGCAGTTCGACCTCCACGCGCGCGTGCGGCGTGCCCGCGACGGCGTCGAGGGCGTTGTCCACCAGGTTGCCGACGACGGTGACGAGCCCCCGGGGGTCGATCAGCCGGTCCGGCAGCCGCGTCCGGTCCGAGACCCGCAGGGCGACCGAGCGCTCGGCCGCGACCGTGGCCTTGCCCACCAGCAGGGCGGCCAGCAGGGGGTCCCGGACCTTCTCGGTGACCTGTTCCGCCGTGGCCCGGTGCTCGCCGACGACCTCGCCGACGAACTCCACGGCGTCGTCGTACATCTCCAGTTCGAGCAGCCCCAGCAGCGTGTGCATGCGGTTGGCGTGCTCGTGGTCCTGGGCGCGCAGTGCGTCGATCAGGCCGCGGGTGGAGTCCAGTTCCCGGCCCAGCCGGTCCAGCTCGGTGCGATCGCGCAGGGTCGCGACGGCGCCGCCGTCGTCGGTCGGCATGCGGTTGGCGACCAGGACGCGCTGCCCCCGGACGGTGAGCAGGTCGGTGCCGGTGACCCGGCCGGCCAGCACATCGGCCGTACGCCCCTCGCCGAGCGCCTGATCGGGGGACCGGCCCACGGCCTTCTCGCCGATCCCCAGCAGGCGCTGCGCCTCGTCGTTCAGGAGGCGGATGCGACCGTCGCGGTCGAGGGCGACGACGCCCTCCCGGATGCCGTGCAGCATGGCCTCGCGCTCCGCGAGCAGCGCCGAGATGTCCGAGAAGGCCAGGTCGCGGGTCTGCCGCTGCACTCGCCGGGAGATGAGCCAGGCCGCGAGCGCGCCGACGGCCAGGGCGCCGCCCGCGTACGCGAAAAGCCCCGGGATGGCGTGGATCAGCCGGGCCCGGACGCTGTCGTAGGAGATACCGACCGACACCGCCCCGACGATCTCGCCGTCGTCGTCGCGCAGCGGTACCTTGCCGCGCGCGGAGCGGCCCAGGGTGCCGTCGTCGATCTCCATGACCTCGCGCCCGGCCAGGGCCTCGCCCGGATCGGTGGAGACCAGGCCGCCGATCCGCCGGGGGTCGGTGTGCGACCAGCGCACCCCCCGCCGGTCCAGCACCACGACGTACTCGGCCCCGGTGGCCTTCCGGATCCGTTCCGCCTCCTGCTGCACCGGTCCGTCCGGCGACGGTGCCGTGCTCCGCAGGTCGTGGGCGATCTGCGGCTGCTGGGCGGTGGTCTGCGCGATCGCAAGAGCCCGCCGCATCGCCTGGTCGTCCAGCTGGTCGCCGAGCGGCGCCAGGAACAGCCCGGTGGCGAGCACCGCGACTCCCGCGGCGATCGCCAGCTGCATCAGCAGGACCTGCGAGAACACCCGCCGCGGCAGGCCGAGGCGCAGGCGGCGTGCGGGGGGAGTGGGGCTCATACCCATGACGGTACGTGGGCGGGTGCGGGGTGCCGTAGAGGTGTGGCGTGGATCTCGTGCGCGGGGAGGTCAGCTCGCCAGCGCCGTCATGGTCACCTCGCGGACCGCCACCACGTCCATCCGCGCGGGCGAGCCCAGCACCGACCCGCAGCTCTCCGGGCGGGGCGGAAGGGACGCGCCCTGGGCGACCTCGACCAGCCACCGGCGCCCGTCCGCGTGGGCGACGGTCACCTCCCAGCGCCCGGCCGCGCCGTCCGTCCGCACGACGCTCAGGGACTGTGCGGCGTACTCGCCGACCGCGCCGCGCACGGCCAGCTCGGCCGCCTGGCCGGGGCGCTCCCAGGCGGAGCTCCCGCGGCACCCCTCGACCACGATCCGGCCCTCCTGGGCGCCGCGCAGCACCTCCTCGACGGCATGTGCACCGGCCCTGCCGTACGCGTAGCCGTACGGCAGGACGAGCACCGTGGGGGAGAAGCGGTGACCGCCCAGATGAGTGACCTCCCAGACGCCCTCGACCCCGGAGGCGGCGAGTTCGGCGGCCAGGGGCCGCCCGAGGAGGGCACAGCAGCGGTCGCGCTTGCCGTTGGTGCAGACGAGGGCGAGGGGGGCGCCTTCGTGGGGCCGTCCGCCGAGCGCCGTGTCGAAGGTGGCGGGCTCGCCCCTGCCGAGTGCGGCGAAGTCGAGGCCGAGCAGCCGTTCGGGGTCCGTGGTCGTGGCGGCGTGCAGCCATGCGTGTCCCGGAACGGTGTGGCCCACGTACACCCGGCGCGCGGTGGGTACGCGGCAGTCCGCGTGACGTCCCGGACGGCGTATGAGCGCGATGCGCACCCCGGTGCCCTTCGCGGCCGCCTCCAGGGCGCGGCCCAGCGCGGGATCGAGGTGGCTCGACGTGAGCGCCTTGGCACCCCACGGGCCGGGCTGCTCCAGCAGCAGCCAGGTCCTCGCGGTGGCCGCGGTTCCCGCGACCGGCTCGTCGAGCTCGCGGGAGACGGTTGAGCACGTACTCACAGAGGTGAGCCTAACCTGACTTGCTCACGGCTGACTTCTCACCCCGCTCGTGTCCTGCTCCGGCAGCGGCCGGGGCGGCTTCGGTCCCACGTACTGCCCACTGGGACGCATGCGCAGGGGGCGCTCGCCGTACTCCTCGAGGGCGTGCGCGATCCATCCCGCCGTACGGGCGACGGCGAAGATCGTCTCTCCCGCGGTGGCCGGCATTCCGCACGAGGCGGTCAGGACGGCCAGGGCCAGGTCGACGTTGGCGTGCAGAGGGGTGTGGCGGGCGGTGGTGGCCACGATGTCGCGGGCCGCGGCGAGGGCGGGCGCGGCGTGCGGGATCTCCTCCAGGAGGGAGAACAGGGCACGCGCGCGGGGGTCCTCACCGGCATAGAGACGGTGGCCGAGCCCCGGGATGCGGCGGCCGGCCCGCAGCTCGTCGGCGATCACCGGTGCCGCGCTGCCCTGGTCGAGCACCTCGAGCAGCAGCTTGTGCGCGAGCCCGCTGGCCGCGCCGTGCAGCGGGCCCTCGAGCACCCCGAGCCCCGCCGAGACGGCCGCGTAGGCGTGCGCGCGGGCCGACGCGGCGACCCGGACGGCGAGCGTGGAAGCCGCCAGGTCGTGGTCGACGAGAAGGGCGAGGGCCGTGTCCAGGACGCGCAGATGCGCCTCGTCGGCCTGCCGGCCGGTCAGCCGCGCCCAGAGGCGGTGGGCCAGCGGACCGGTGTCGCGGTGGTCGAGCCGCACCGGCGGGAGGGCGGCGACGAGGGTCGGGATGAGCGTGCGGGCCGTGCCGAGCACGGCGTCCTCGGACAGGTCGAAGCGCAGCGGGTCGGCGGTCGCGGCGGCGATCGCGGCGACCCGCAGGCGGTCGGTGGGGGTGGTGTGTTCGGGCAGCGCCGCCGCGGCGCGACGCGCCACGGCGACCGAGGCCTCGGGTGCGGTGAAGGAGGCCCCGGGACGGAGCCGGCCCGTCCACAGCCACTCGGCGACCTCCTCGTAGGTGTGCCGGCCGGCGAGTTCGACGGCGTCGACGCCCCGGAAGTAGTACCGGTCGGTGTCGATCAGGGTGAGGCGGGTCCGTACGGACAGCTCGCCACCGGGGCCGCCCGCGCCGCCGCTGCTCTCCCGTCTGTTGCGCCGCGCGAGCGCCTCCACCTCCTCGGCGTCGAAGGTGCTGCCCCGCCCGCCCGCTGCCCGTCGGCTGCTGAGCAGGCCGCGGCTCACGTAGGCGTACACGGTCTCCGGTTTCACGCCGAGCAGCTCGGCGGTCTCCTTGGTGCTCAGGCGCCGGTCCGTGTCGACGGGGGAGGGGTCTTGATCGCGCATGGGATCACGGTATCCGTCCTGTCTCGACTGAACTGAGTATTGATTCAATCAAGATTGACAGCCATCAATCAAGCATGGAGAGTCGAATCAAGTTTCCGAGGAGGTAACCCATGTCCGTTCAAGGGGCTGTGGCCGCACGCGTGGACGTGCCACGGGGTCTGGCGGGTGTCGTCGTCACCGACACCCGGGTCGGCGACGTCCGTGGCGCCGAAGGCTTCTATCACTACCGGCAGTACTCGGCCGTCGACCTCGCAAAGACCCGCGGCTTCGAGGACGTGTGGCATCTGCTGGTGCACGGCGACCTGCCCGACGCGGAGCGCGGCGCGGCCTTCGCCGCCGAGACCGCCGCGCTCAGGAGGCTGCCCGAACAGGTGCGGGCGGCACTGCCCGCCATCGCGGCGGCGGGCGGGCGCTCGGGTCCGCTCGCCGGGATGCGGACGGCGCTGTCGTTGCTCGGCGCGGCGAAGGGGTTCCGGCCGGTGTACGACGTCGACGCCGACCGGCGCCGACGGGACACGATCGAGGCGGCCGCCGCGGTGCCGACGCTGCTCACCGCGCTGCACCGGCTGGGGAGGGGGCTGGAGCCGGTGGAGCCGCGTGAGGATCTGTCGTACGCGGCCAACTACCTCTACATGCTGACGGGTTCGGAGCCGGACGCGGACCGGGTGCGGGCGATCGAGCAGTACTTGATCTCCACCATTGACCACGGCTTCAACGCGTCAACCTTCACGGCCCGGGTCATCGCCTCGACGGGCGCGGATGTGGCGGCATGCCTCGCCGGGGCGGTGGCGGCGCTGTCGGGGCCGTTGCACGGAGGCGCGCCGAGCCGGGCACTGGACACCCTGGACGCGATCGGGACGCCGGAGCGCATCGATGCCTGGATCCGTGAGCACGTCCTCGCGGGGGAGCGGATCATGGGCTTCGGGCACGCGGTCTACCGCACGGAGGATCCCCGCTCGCGGATGCTGCGCGAGGTGGCGCAGCGGTTCGGCGGCCCCCGGGTCGACTTCGCCGTGGAGGTCGAACGGCGCGTGGAGGCGATCCTGGCGGAACTGAAGCCGGGGCGGGAGCTCCACACCAACGTGGAGTTCTACGCGGGCGTCGTCATGGAACTCTGCGGTCTGCCGCGCGAGATGTTCACTCCCACGTTCGCGGCGGCGCGGGTGGTGGGGTGGAGTGCCAACATCCTGGAGCAGGCGGAGGACTCCAAGATCATCAGGCCGGTGGCCCGGTACGTGGGGGAGTCCCCTCGCCCGTTGCCCCGGTGAGGTCGACCGGTGCCGCCGCGATGTGCCCACCGGCGGACCCGCGGCCGCCGGGCCGGGCGCCCCGCGTCCACCGGGCCCTGCGCGCGGCGGAGCGGCGACGGGCCCTGGGAGAGGGGGTTCATACTTCGGGAAGGTCGTGCTTCGGGGATGTCCGCCCTGGCGCGCAGCAGGGTTTCCCGGCTGATGACGACGATGCGTTCGTCATCGGCGCGTGCGGCGTCCGGAGGGAGCTCGCTGCCAAGAACGGCTGTGGCCTCGGTACCGATGACAGCGAAGTTTCCGTCGCTCGGCTCGAAGAGGTCGGGGCATGTCTGCCCGGTGGCGCTGCCGCGCTCCCGGGGTGAGGCGCCGACTCGACGCACGATCTTCAAGTCCGTTAGCAATCGTTCACTTCGCGGTCGTTCTCGTCGCTCGTATCCTGGGGCGTCGGTCGGTTCTCGTCCGTGTGCCGGGGCGCGAGCCGGTGTACGCGTGGGTGTGAAAGAGGTCGTGCGGTGGAGCGGAGCAGCGGTCGGCAGATTCCGGTGGTCGTCCTGGCCGGATTCCTCGGCTCCGGGAAGACCACCGTGCTCAACCACCTCCTCCACCACAGCGGTGGAAGCCGCATCGGTGCCATCGTCAACGACTTCGGTGCCATCGAGATCGACGCCATGGCCGTGGCCGGCGCGCTCGGGGACTCGACGGTCTCGCTCGGGAACGGATGCCTGTGCTGTGCCGTCGACGGCAGCGAGCTGGACGTGTACCTCGAGCGGCTGGCCCGGCCGTCCGCCGGCGTCGACGTCATCGTCATCGAGGCGAGCGGTCTCGCCGAGCCGCAGGAACTCGTGCGGATGGTGCTCGCCAGTGAGCACCCCGGGATCGTGTACGGCGGGCTCGTCGAGGTCGTGGACGCCGCCGAGTTCGACGACACCCGGGCCAGGCACCCGGAGATCGACCGGCACCTCGGCCTCGCCGACCTCGTCGTCGTGAACAAGCTGGACCGGGTCACGGACGCCTCGCGCGTGCCGGCGCTGGTCCGGTCGCTCGTGGACCGTGCGGCCGTCGTCCCCGCCACGCACGGCCGTGTCGACCCCGAGCTCCTCTTCGACTGCAGGCCGAGCGAGGAGCGCATCGGGCAGCTGTCGTTCGACGATCTGCCCCGCCGTGACCGCGGGGAGGAGGAGCACGCCGGGCATCTGCACGCCGCGTACGACAGCCTCTCCTTCGTCTCCGCGCATCCGCTGGATCCACGGCGGTTGATGCAGTTCCTGGACAGCCGCCCCGAAGGGCTGTACCGGATCAAGGGGTACGTCGACTTCGGGCCGCACGACACCCGCAACCGGTACGCCGTGCACGCCGTGGGGCGGTTCCTGCGGTTCTACCCCGAGGCCTGGGCGGCAGGCGAGGAGCGGCTCACGCAGCTCGTCCTCATCGGGGCGGACATCGACGTCACCGCCCTCCGCAAGGAGCTGGAGGAGTGCAGGAGCGACGGCACCCCGCACGCCGACGAGCACGGCATGTGGGGCGTCCTGCGCTACGTGCAAGAGGCCGGTGATCCAGCGGACCGGTGACGTCCCCGCGCCGGACCGGACGTTCGACTCCCGTGCCGGCGGGAAGCCACGGGCTCCACCGGTGGGCGGCGCGCGGTCGCCGCCCACCGGGCCGCGGGCGGTGACCGCGGGTCCGGTCAGACGGGGCCCGCCACCACCGACACCGTCTTCGGCAGCGACACGCCCGAGCCGTCGCGGCGCGGGTCGGGCTCCGGCAGGCTCACCGGCGTGCCGTTCTTCTGGGCGGCACGGGCCGGAGTCGGGCCCGCCCAGGCCAGGGCCAGACAGTCCTCGCCCTTCAGGAACCGCTGGCAGCGCACGCCGCCGGTGGCCCGGCCCTTGCGCGGGAACTGGTCGAACGGGGTCAGCTTCGCCGTCGTCTGGACGGAGTCGTCCAGCGTGCCGCGCGAGCCCGCGACCGTGAACACGACCGCGTCCGCCGCCGGATCGACCGCCGTGAAGGTGATGACCTTCGCGCCCTCCGCGAGCTTGATGCCCGTCATACCGCCGGCGGGCCGGCCCTGCGGACGGACCTGCCCGGCCGGGTAGCGCAGCAGCTGCGCGTCGTCGGTGATGAAGACCAGGTCCTCCTCGCCCGTACGCAGCTCGACCGCGCCGACGATCCGGTCGCCCTCCTTGAGCGTGATGACCTCCAGCTCCTCCTTGTTGGAGGGGTAGTCGGGCACCACGCGCTTGACGACACCCTGTTCGGTGCCGAGCGCCAGGCCCGGCGACGACTCGTCGAGCGTCGTCAGGCACACGACCTGCTCGTCGTCCTCCAGGGAGATGAACTCGGCCAGGGGCGCCCCGCCCGAGAGGTTCGGCGTCGGCATCGTCTCCGGGAGCAGGGGGAGGTCGACGACGTTCAGCCGGAGCAGGCGGCCGGCCGAGGTGACCACGCCCACCTCACCGCGGGCCGTGGCCGGCACCGCCGAGACGATCACGTCGTGCTTGACCCGCTTGGCGGCGCCGTCCTGCGCGAACGGCTCGTCGTTCACCGTACGGGCCAGCAGGCCCGTGGAGGACAGCAGCACGCGGCACGGGTCGTCCGCCACCTGCAGCGGTACGGCGGCCGCCGGGGTCCCGGCCGACTCCAGCAGGAGCGTACGGCGGTCATTGCCGAACTTCTTGGCCACCGCGGCCAGTTCGCCGGAGACCAGCTTGCGCAGCTCCGCGTCCGACTCCAGGATCCGGGTCAGCTCCGCGATCTCCGCGGTCAGCCGGTCCCGCTCCGCCTCCAGCTCGATGCGGTCGTACTTGGTCAGACGGCGCAGCGGCGTGTCCAGGATGTACTGGGTCTGGACGTCACTGAGGGAGAAGCGCTCCATCAGGCGCTGCTTGGCCTGCGCGGAGTTCTCGCTGGAGCGGATGAGGCGGATGACCTCGTCGATGTCCACCAGTGCCGTGAGCAGGCCCTCGACCAGGTGCAGGCGGTCGCGCTTCTTGCTGCGGCGGAACTCCGAACGCCGGCGTACGACGTCGAAGCGGTGGTCGAGGTAGACCTCCAGCAGTTCCTTGAGGCCCAGGGTGAGCGGCTGGCCGTCCACCAGCGCCACGTTGTTGATGCCGAAGGACTCCTCCATCGGCGTCAGCTTGTACAGCTGCTCCAGGACCGCCTCCGGCACGAAGCCGTTCTTGATCTCGATGACGAGCCGCAGGCCGTGCTCGCGGTCGGTGAGGTCCTTGACGTCGGCGATGCCCTGGAGCTTCTTCGACCCGACCAGGTCCTTGATCTTGGCGATCACCTTCTCCGGGCCGACCGTGAAGGGCAGCTCGGTGACGACCAGGCCCTTGCGGCGCGCCGTCACGTTCTCCACGGTGACCGTCGCGCGGATCTTGAAGGTGCCGCGGCCCGTCCGGTACGCGTCCCGGATGCCGGACAGGCCGACGATCCGGCCGCCGGTGGGCAGGTCGGGGCCCGGGACGTGCTTCATCAGGGCGTCGAGATCGGCGTTCGGGTACCTGATCAGATGACGCGCGGCCGCGATGACCTCGCGCAGGTTGTGCGGCGGCATGTTGGTGGCCATGCCGACGGCGATGCCCGACGCGCCGTTCACCAGGAGGTTCGGGAAGGCGGCGGGCAGCGCGACCGGTTCCTGCTCCTGGCCGTCGTAGTTGGGAGCGAAGTCGACCGTGTTCTCGTCGATGGACTCGGTCATCAGGCTCGTGGCCTCGGCCATCCGGCACTCGGTGTACCGCATGGCGGCGGGCGGGTCGTCGTTGCCCAGCGAGCCGAAGTTCCCGTGGCCGTCGACCAGGGGCACGCGCATCGAGAACGGCTGGGCCATGCGCACCAGGGCGTCGTAGATCGAGGCGTCGCCATGGGGGTGCAGCTTGCCCATGACCTCGCCGACGACGCGGGCGCACTTCACGTAGCCGCGCTCGGGCCGCAGACCCATCTCGTTCATCTGGTAGACGATGCGGCGGTGCACCGGCTTGAGGCCGTCGCGCGCGTCCGGCAGGGCGCGGGAGTAGATGACCGAGTACGCGTACTCGAGGAAGGAGCCCTGCATCTCGTCGACGACGTCGATGTCGAGGATCTTCTCCTCGTACGAGTCGTCGGGCGGCGGGGTCTTCGTGCTGCGGCGGGCCATCGCTGCCGGCTCCTTGCTGAAGCGTGTGACGGGATCTGACGCGGACCATTGTGGACCGTCGCACTGACAAGCGGGACCAGGACCCGGCTCCGGCCGTCCGGCGCGGGCGGGGTGTGGCGGCGCGAGCAGGGTACGCGCACGTGCCGCGGACGCCGCGAGCGGGGGCTCCGGCGGGCCGGGCGGCGAGGCGGGGCCGGTGGCGCGGACGTCGGCCGCGCCACCGGCGCGCGCCGACGGCCGTTGCGGCACGAACCGGGCCGAAGGCCACCGGTGGGCCGCCCCGCGCGGGGCGGCCTCGCGGCCCGCCGTGCGCGGGGGCGGGGCCTTGTGGGTCTGCCGTGCGTCGGGGCGGGGCCTGCAGATCGGCCGGGTGCCGGGGCCGGGGTGCGCGACCCGGTCGTGCGGTGGTCCGTGCCCGTGCGGTCCGGTGCCCGTCGGCGTGTGCGACGCGCCCGGGCGGTGGCGCCCCGGATGTCTCGTCCGCCCCACGGCTCGCACCGGCATCGTCACCGGCCTCACAGCTTCTCGCTCTCGGCGTAGTCGGCCCCGTCCGGGAACTTCACCGGCGGTCCGCACGCTTGCATACAGTGGCAGGACCGGCAGAAACGGCGGTTTCGACGACCGCCTCCGCGATCGAAGGGACGTACATGCCCATGGGTCACACGGCCACAGCCCAGGCAGGCTCCGGCGGCCTGACAGCGACCGAGCACCGCCTGGCCAACGGCCTGCGCGTGGTGCTCTCCGAGGACCACCTGACCCCGGTCGCCGCGGTGTGCCTGTGGTACGACGTCGGTTCACGCCACGAAGTCAAGGGGCGTACCGGCCTGGCTCACCTTTTCGAGCACCTCATGTTCCAGGGTTCCGCCCAGGTGAAGGGCAACGGTCACTTCGAGCTGGTGCAGGGCGCCGGCGGTTCGCTCAACGGCACCACCAGCTTCGAGCGCACCAACTACTTCGAGACCATGCCCGCCCACCAGCTGGAACTCGCCCTCTGGCTGGAGGCCGACCGCATGGGCTCCCTGCTGGCCGCCCTGGACGAGGAGTCCATGGAGAACCAGCGGGACGTGGTCAAGAACGAGCGCCGCCAGCGCTACGACAACGTGCCCTACGGCACGGCCTTCGAGAAGCTGACCGCCCTCGCCTACCCGGAGGGCCACCCGTACCACCACACGCCGATCGGGTCGATGGCGGACCTGGACGCGGCCACCCTGGAGGACGCCCGCCAGTTCTTCCGCACGTACTACGCGCCGAACAACGCCGTGCTCTCCGTCGTCGGCGACATCGACCCGGAGCAGACGCTCGCCTGGATCGAGAAGTACTTCGGCTCCATCCCGTCCCACGACGGCAAGCCCGCGCCCCGCGACGGCTCGCTGCCCGACGTCATCGGCGAGCAGCTGCGCGAGATCGTCGAGGAGGAGGTCCCCGCGCGGGCGCTGATGGCCGCCTACCGGCTGCCGCAGGACGGCACGCGCGCGTGCGACGCGGCGGACCTGGCGCTCACCGTCCTCGGCGGCGGCGAGTCCTCGCGGCTGTACAACCGGCTGGTACGGCGCGACCGTACGGCCGTGGCGGCCGGGTTCGGCCTGCTGCGGCTGGCCGGGGCGCCCTCCCTCGGATGGCTGGACGTGAAGACGTCCGGTGACGTGGAGGTGCCGGTGATCGAGACGGCCATCGACGAGGAGCTCGCCCGGTTCGCCGAGGAGGGCCCCACGGCCGAGGAGATGGAGCGCGCCCAGGCACAGCTGGAGCGCGAGTGGCTGGACCGCCTCGGCACGGTCGCGGGCCGCGCCGACGAACTGTGCCGGTACGCCGTCCTGTTCGGCGACCCGCAGCTCGCCCTGACCGCGGTCCAGCGCGTCCTCGAGGTGACGGCGGAGGAGGTGCAGGAGGTCGCCAAGACCCGCCTGCGCCCCGACAACCGCGCGGTGCTCGTCTACGAGCCCCTCGCCCCCGAAGCGCAGGACGCAGAGGAAGCCGCCGCAGTCGCCGGCACCGACGAGAACGAGGAGGCGGCGAAGTGACCGAGCTCGCCACGATGGACTTCCACCCCCAGCCGCAGCCGGGCGAGGCCAGGCCCTGGGCCTTCCCGGCCCCCGAGCGCGGCACGCTCGGCAACGGCCTGACCGTCCTGCGCTGCCACCGCCCCGGTCAGCGGGTCGTCGCCGTCGAGGTGCTCCTCGACGCCCCCCTCGATGCCGAGCCGACCGGACTCGACGGTGTCGCCACGATCATGGCGCGGGCCTTCTCCGAGGGCACCGACAAGCACTCCGCCGAGGAGTTCGCCGCCGAACTGGAGCGCTGCGGCGCCACCCTGGACGCGCACGCCGACCATCCCGGTGTCCGTCTGAGCCTCGAGGTCCCGGCCTCGCGGCTCGCCAAGGGGCTCGGGCTGATCGCCGACGCCCTCCGGGCGCCCGCGTTCGCCGACAGCGAGGTCGAGCGGCTGGTCCGCAACCGCCTCGACGAGATCCCGCACGAGCTGGCCAATCCCTCCCGCCGGGCCGCCAAGGAGCTCTCCAAGGAGCTGTTCCCGGCGAGTTCGCGCATGTCGCGTCCGCGCCAGGGCACCGAGGAGACGGTCGCCGGCATCGACTCCGCGGCCGTGCGCGCCTTCTACGAGAAGCACGTCCGTCCCGCCACGGCGACCGCGGTGGTCGTCGGCGACCTCACCGGTGTCGACCTGGACGCGCTGCTCGGCGACACGCTCGGCTCCTGGACGGGCTCCCCGGCCCGGCCCCGGCCCGTTCCGCCGGTGGTCGCCGACGACACCGGCCGGGTCGTGATCGTGGACCGTCCGGGCGCCGTCCAGACGCAGTTGCTGATCGGCCGCATCGGCCCGGACCGGCACGACCGCGTGTGGCCCGCGCAGGTGCTCGGCACGTACTGCCTCGGCGGCACCCTCACCTCCCGCCTGGACCGCGTCCTGCGCGAGGAGAAGGGCTACACCTACGGCGTCCGGGCCTTCGGACAGGTCCTCAGGTCCGCCCCGGACGGCACGGGCGCGGCGATGCTGGCCATCAGCGGCTCCGTCGACACCCCGAACACCGGCCCCGCCCTGCAGGACCTGTGGACGGTGCTGCGCACGCTCGCCGCGGAGGGGCTCACCGACGCCGAGCGGGACGTCGCCGTGCAGAACCTGGTGGGCGTCGCGCCGCTCAAGTACGAGACCGCCGCGGCCGTCGCGAGCACCCTGGCCGACCAGGTCGAGCAGCACCTGCCCGACGACTACCAGGCCCAGCTGTACCGGCAGCTCGCCGCGACCGGCACCGTGGAGGCGACCGCCGCGGTCGTCAACGCCTTCCCGGTGGACCGCCTGGTGACCGTCCTCGTCGGTGACGCGGCGCAGATCAAGGCGCCCGTGGAGGCTCTCGGGATCGGTGAGGTCACCGTGGTGACGGCCGAGTAGGCGGTCGGGGGGACACACGCGCGGGGCCCTGGTGACTCATGTGTCACCAGGGCCCGCTCATGCCCGAATTGGGGTGGAGGTTGCCTGTCTGCCCTGTGGGATGCGCTACAAAACCCGGGTTCCGTTTGGGAATGGGAAGATCCCCCGCTTAGCGTCTTCCGGGCTGTTCGTCGGGCAGTGCGCCGCATCCGCGGCACCGGACAGCCATCGCCGAGTCCCCGTACGGCGCGAGCCAGGGGAGCCGGGGACCCGCCCTCCTGCCGCCGCCTTCGCGGCTGGAGGGGCCCAGCAGTCCCTGGGGTGAATCGGACGCCCGCGCGTGTCGCGAGGGGGTCCGTAGGAGACCTTCCTGCTCCGAACCCGTCAGCTAACCCGGTAGGCGAGAGGGAAGGAAAGGACCAGTCTGTACATGGCGTTCACCCGCGCCACCGGGAAGCATCGTCGTCCCAGCCGGATCGAGCGCGGCACCGCCCGTGCGGCGGGCGTCGCGGCCCTCACCACCACCGGCGTCGTCGGTTCCTTCGCGGCCCCCGCGCTCGCCGCCGAACCCGCCGCCGCGCAGACCGGCCTCACCCCCGTCATCACCCTGGGCGACGCGGTCGCCGCCAAGATCGACGCCCAGGCGGCCGCCCAGCACGAGGCCGCGCGGGAGGCCGCCGAGGCCGCCGCGCGGAAGGCGGCCGAGGAGGCCGCGCGCGAGAAGGCGGCCGAGGCGGCCGAGGAGGCCCGCGCCGAGAAGGAGCGCGCCGCGCGGGAGGCCGAGCGCAAGCGCCTCCACACCTTCGTCTCCCCGATCCCCGGCTCGTACGTCTCGACCGGCTACAAGAGCGGCGGCGCCGTCTGGTCCTCCGGCAGCCACACGGGCGTCGACTTCCACGCCGCGAGCGGCACCCCCGTCCAGTCGGTCGGCATGGGCACCGTCGTGGAGGCCGGCTGGGGCGGCGCGTACGGGAACCAGGTCGTCATCAAGATGCACGACGGCACGTACACCCAGTACGGTCACCTGTCGTCCATCGGCGTCTCGGTGGGCCAGCAGGTCACTCCCGGGCAGCAGATCGGCCTGTCCGGCGCCACCGGCAACGTCACGGGCGCGCACCTGCACTTCGAGGCCCGGACCACCGCCGAGTACGGCTCCGACATGGACCCCGTCGCCTATCTCCGCGCGCACGGCGTGAACCTCTGACGCGCGTCCGCCTTCGCACCCTTCCGCACGGCGCACGCCGCCGCTTCCCGGCCCCGGCTTCCGAGCCGGGGCCTTCGGCGTCGGAAGGGACCGGTTGTCCAAAAAATACGCATGGATTCCGGCCCGCCGTCGGAAATTCCCGCCGACTGCAATAGAGTCACGGAACACACGTCAATCGTCGGCGTTTCACGGGGATTAAGCCGGAGGTCGGTCATGCGTATTCCCGCGCACTCGGTGTGCACGGCGATCCGGGACGACATCGTCGCGGGGATCCACGAGCGGGGCAGCCGGCTCACCGAGGAAGTGCTCGCCCGCCGTTACGGCGTCTCCCGCGTCCCCGTCCGGGAGGCCCTGCGCACGCTGGAGGCCGAGGGGTTCGTGGTGACCCGGCGGCACGCGGGCGCGTGCGTCGCGGAACCCACCGAGCAGGAGGCCGCCGACCTGCTGGAGATGCGCCTGCTCCTCGAGCCGCTCGGCGCCTCCCGCGCGGCCCAGCGCCGCACCGAGGCCCACCTGAAGGTGCTGCGCGGTCTGGTCCGTCTGGGGCAGGAGCGCGCCCGCCGGGGCAACAGCGACGACCTGCGCTCCCTGGGCGGATGGTTCCACGAGACGCTCGCCCAGGCCTCCGGCAGCCCGGTGCTGACGTCGACGCTGATCCGGCTGCGGCACAAGATCGCCTGGATGTACGCCGTCGAGGGGCCCTTCGACCCGGTGGAGTGCTGGGCGGAGCACGGCGCGATCGTGGACGCCGTGGCGCGCGGCGACGGCGAGCGCGCGCGGGCCGTCACGGCGCAGCACGCCGAGCGCGCGACCGCCGCGCACCGCCTGCGGTCCGTCCCCGGCGCCGACCGGACGGACCGCGCGGAGCGTGTGAGGAACTCGCAACATCCCGTAAACATGCCGAGCCTGCGGTATTAACACGAGGGCCGTATACAAAGAGAAAGAAACGGCGGGGACTTCTTTTCGCTGCCCTTTTCCGGGTGTGCGGAGAATTCACGGCCGCCCTCTTGCGGTCGCGCCTTTCGGGTGCCCGCGCAAAAGCAGGCGCGGAAATCGGTTCGCCGGACGGGGGATGGGACCGGCACGAAAACGCCGGAGCCGCGTCGCCCGGAACGGACGACGCGGCCCCACCGCTGTCGCGAACTCGCTCAGACGGTCTCGGGGAGCTCCTCGAGACCCTCGGAGACCAGCTTCGCCAGACGGTCCAGGGCGGCGTCCGCGCCCTCCGCGTCGGAAGCGAGGACGATCTCCTCACCGCCCTGGGCGCCCAGACCCAGAACGGCCAGCATGGAGGCCGCGTTGACGGGGTTGCCCCCGGCCTTGGCGATCGTCACCGGGACGCCTGTGGCCGTGGCGGCTCGGACGAAGATGGAGGCGGGGCGGGCGTGGAGACCCTCGGCCCAGCCGACGTTGACGCGGCGCTCAGCCATGTGTTGCTGCCCTTCAGTCTTCAGGGTTGTCTAGACCAGTTTCCCACATCGTGAAGCATGCCGGGAGCGCACCTGCTCCCGCTCCCGGGCGGGTTCCGGACCGCGGCCTCGGTCCGGCTCGTCGCCCTCCACAGACTGCCTCGCGCCGTTGTCGTGCGCGAGCCGTACTCTGGGGCCCATGCAGACCTCGTCGGACCGGCACGAGTATCCCGCCCACTGGGAGGCCGACGTGGTGCTGCGCGACGGCGGCACCGCGCGCATCCGCCCCATCACCGTCGATGACGCCGAGCGCCTGGTCAGCTTCTACGAGCAGGTGTCGGACGAGTCGAAGTACTACCGCTTCTTCGCGCCCTACCCGCGCCTGTCCGCGAAGGACGTCCACCGCTTCACGCACCACGACTTCGTGGACCGGGTGGGACTCGCGGCCACCGTGGGCGGCGAGTTCATCGCCACCGTACGCTACGACCGGATCGGCGCCGACGGAACGCCCGCGTCCTCCCACCCGTCGCCCGCC
>NZ_JAPSKQ010000192.1:0-2818 GCF_031181555.1 Streptomyces sp.
ACCGCATGGTGAACTTCATGAAGTCACCGCCCCTGATCACCTCGCGCACGTCCCGCAGCACCAGATGGCTCTGCCCTGCTCCAGCTCCACCAGCCTGCCCGCTGGCAGGTCCGCCCCGCCCGCCGGCCTGGCCCCCGGCGCCAGCATCGACCACCGCGGCGCTCCCCTTCCCCGACGCCCTCCTCGACCCCGCCACCAGATCCTCCCGCTTCGGCACCGCCCGGTTCGACTCGACGACCTTCGAGGACACCGCCCGGTTCGACTCGGCGACCTTCCGGAACGAGGCCCGATTCGGGCAGGCGGTTTTCGAGCGGGCGGCCAGCCTCGGGCCGTTGGTGTGCGCCGGACAGGTGGTGCTGTCCGGGGCGGTGTTCGGCGGCCCGGTGACCTTCTCGTTCGCCGCGCACCGCCTGGAGTGCCGACGGACCCGCTGGTCGTCCGCGGCCGAGGTGCGTCTGCGCTACGCCACGGTGGACTTCGCCCACGCCGTCTTCGAGTACCCCTCACCATCACCACAGAAGCCTCCCCCTCCCTGCTCCCCAACGGACAGCCGGTAGCAGAACAGGCTCTTGCTGATGACCTTGATGTCACGGTGCGGATCACCTCGCTGCGGGGCGTGGACGCAGCGCACCTGGTCCTGGCCGACGTCGACCTGTCGGACTGTCCGTTCACCGGGGCCGTACATCTGGACCAGGTACGGCTGGAGGGCGCCTGCCCCTTCGACAAGGTCCCGCCCGCGCACTGGCGGCGCTGGCCTCCGCGGTTCACCCAGCGCCGCACTCTCGCCGAGGAACACCACTGGCGCGCAAGCCGGACGACAGCGGCCCAAGGCTGGAACGCGGCGGTGCCCGGTGCCGGACACATCGGCCCGGCGCAACTGGCGCCGGTGTAGCGGGCGCTGCGCAAGGCATTCGAGGACGGCAAGAACGAGCCGGGGGCGGCGGACTTCTACTACGGCGAGATGGAGATGCGCCGACACGGCCGTACCGGCACCACCCGCGCCGAACGCGGACTGCTGCACAGCTACTGGATGCTGTCCGGCTACGGCCTACGCCTCCCGGGCTCCGGGCCGGCTCACTGTCACCATGCTTGTCACCATCGTGCTGCTGATGGGCTTCGGACTCCCGAAGGACTCCCCGAAGCAGGAAGCGACCGGCACTGTGCCACCCGGCGGAGGCAAAGTCACTCTTGAGATCGACAAGGCTGACCCCCAGAACCCCACAGGGGAAAGGTTCACAGGCAAGCGCTTCGAGAAGGCCCTGAACGTCACGCTCAACTCGGTGGTGTTCCGCTCCTCCGGACAGGACCTGACCACCGCCGGCACCTACGTCGAGATGGCCTCCCGCGTGGCCGAACCTGCCCTCCTGGGCCTGGCGGTTCTGGCGGTCCGTAACCGTGTCACACGCTGACCCGGCCCCGCCCACGTCAGGGCCGGCAGAACACTGCAGTCACCAGCTTGATTTTTAACCTCCGGCGTCGAATGGTGCCTCGAACTTGACCACTCGGTTCGGTATCCGGCGGACGCGGAAGCGGCCTCCGCCCGAACATGTGCTCCGACCAAGGAACACACACGCTCAGTACGAAGGTCGTGAGGACGAGTCTGCTGCATCGGCCCGCAACCGGGTGGACGCGGACCGGTTGCGGCGGGCCCCGGCCACGGTGCTCCTGCCGCGGGCCGTTGACGGCCGGCTGGTCCTGGCCGTCGACATCACCTGCTGGCTGCGACCCGACGTCCCCGCCTCGCCCCAGATCACTGTCCGGCAACCATGCCTGCTCGGCACCTGCTCCTCCACTCACGTCCGTGCCTACCGACGCCGGACGCACCAAGCTGCCTGCTCCACGAGATCACGATCTACGGCTGGAGCACACGCACCACTGAGCAGGACGACCGGATCAGGGAGCGTTGTGGCGGCAGGGGCACTGCGGACGGTGCCGCTGGCCGCTGCCACTTCGGCCGGGGGGGGAGCCGGCCGGTAGGTGCCGGGGCGTCTCAAGGGCGGGGTCCCAGCACTTCCAGGGCACCGGTCTCGGTGTCGTAGCTGCGCAGGGTGGTGAGCCGGGCCGACAGCGGCGGCGCCGGCAGCAGTTCGGGGACGCGCCGGCTGGCGAAGGCGCCTGCCCGCCGGGTACGGCCGAGGGTGATGTGCGGGATCCAGCGCCCAGGTTCGTGGAATGGGCTGAGGGTCGCGGGCGGGCTGTCCGAGGCCACCGCCTCCCACACCCGGCGGTGCAAGCCGGCCAGCGCGGAGTCGCAGTCCAGCGCCCAGGCCAGCACCGAGGTGGGCCGCTCGAAGCGGACCACGCCGGTGAACCGCACCGGCAGCGGCAGGGCGGCGGCCGCCTCGGCGAGCTCCCAGCGGATCGGGGCGGTCAGCTCCGGGCAGGCGGCCAGGGTGAGGTGCGGGCTGTTGGTCGGTGAGCGGTGGCGCGCCTGACTGGGCAGCCCCGCGTCCGCGAGCCGCCGCCAGGCCTCGCGAACTGCTAGCTCTGCCGCCTCGTCCAACAGAAGCTCGACCGTACGCACCGCCGCAGCCTACCGGCGGTCTGTGAGTGAGCATGTCCGCGCGGTCAGGCCGCACTGTTCGGGAAGCGTGGCGGAAGACAGCGGCAGGGCCGAAGAGCGCCTTCCGCGTCCGGTGGCCGCTCGGCGGCGAGAAGTCCGGGGCGCCGTCCAGGAAGGCGAGACCGGACTGGGACAGGGCCTCGGCCCGGTCGCGTCGGGAGCGGGCCGTGCGAATGCTGTGCTGCAAGCGGGCGCGGGCAAGGAACGCGGCGAGGTCACCGACGGCTTCCGGCCCGGTGGCGGCGAGCCGGGCCG
>NZ_JAPSKQ010000192.1:2918-10805 GCF_031181555.1 Streptomyces sp.
GCGTCGGACGGTCCCGTGGGAGACGAGCACACCGCGCTCGCGCATCAGCTCCTCGACCTCGCGACAGGACAGCGGGAAGCGGAAGCACAGCCGTACCCCGTGCGCGATCACCTCCACCGGGTACCGGTGCCCCTTGTACGACGGCGGCGCGGACGACACGAGCGCCCCCGGCATGACCAACTCCAAGATCACCCCAGGCCGGCCAACGGGACAACGCCCTTACGTCCGCGCTTGCTTCGGTATGGTGAGGATCTCCGCTCCGTCGTCGGTGATGGCGATCGTGTGCTCGCTGTGTGCCGTCCTGCAGCCGGTGGCGCTGCGGAGGGTCCAGCCGTCGGCGTCGGTGACGAGTCGGGCGGTGTCCGCCATCACCCATGGCTCCAGAGCCAGCAGCAGTCCGGGGCGCAGTGTGTAGCCGCGGCCGGGCCGTCCGGTGTTCGGGACATGCGGATCCTGGTGCATCGTCGAGCCGATGCCGTGACCGCCGAACTCGGTGTTGATCGAGTACCCCGCTTCGGTGAGGACCGTGCCGATGGCGTGGGCGATGTCGCCGATCCGCGCCCCGGGCCCGGCGGCAGCGATCCCCGCGGCCAGCGCGCGTTCGGTCGCACTGATCAGGGCGACGCTCTCCGGGGGCCTCGTGTCGCCCACGATGAAACTGATGGCGGCGTCGGCGGCGACTCCGCCCAGGGAGACGGCAAGGTCGAGGGTCAGCAGGTCGCCGTCGGCGAGCGAATAGTCGTACGGCCGCCCGTGCAGGACCGCGTCGTTGACGGCGGTGCAGATGTAGTGGCCGAACGGGCCGCGTCCGAAGGACGGGGCGTAGTCGACGTAACAGGACGTGGCTCCCGCCTCGACGATCATGTCCTTGGCCCACCGGTCGATGTCCAGCAGGTTCGTGCCGATCGTGCTGCGGCTCTTCACCGTCTGCAGGATGTCGGCGACCAGGGCGCCGGTGTCCCTCGCCCGGGCCAGCAGGGTGGGGTTCAGGATCTCGATCATGCGGCGTCCTCCTCGCGGCACCAATAACTATACCGGTCATACTGTACCGGTATAGAATTCGTGCCATGGTCAGGTTGCCGCTCACTCCCGAAGAGGTCGAACGCGGACAGCGTCTCGGCGCCCTCCTGCGCCGGGCCAGGGGAGAGCGTTCGATGCTCGATACCGCGCTCGCCGCACGCGTCTCGCCGGAGACTCTCCGGAAGATCGAGACAGGCCGCGTGGCCACCCCCGCCTTCCCGACCATCGCGGCGATCGCCGACGTCCTCGGCCTCTCCCTCGACGCGGTGTGGGCCGAGATCAACGGAGCCGAACGCGGCGTCGGGCCCGCCGGCTCCACCCACCGCTCCCCGGAACGGCTGGCGTCCTGAGCGATGCCGCAGCGGCCCTGACGGTCGGGGCGGCCGGCGAAGCGGCGCGGACTCAGGCCCGGCCTCCCAAAGGCATCCGGGCGGGCCGTTGACGGCCTTCTACCGGGAAGGACTCCGCGTCGGAGGACAGCGCCGCCCGGTCCGCGGTGTGGAGTGCCTGCTGGGGGTGCGTCCCAGAGGTGACCTCTCGCCCGGCAGGCTGTGACGCGCGGCAAGCTGGACGTCTCGCCGCAGGAATGGGGGCCGGTGGAAGTGTTCGACCGTGAGCCGTCGGAGGTACGGATACCCCGCGCGGCCCTTGACGCCATGGCCGCGGCGCTGAGCGTGCGCACAGTGGCGATGCGCACCTGGCCCGACGGCATCGAGTGGACGTACCCGCTGGGGACGTGGGACGAGCCGCACCTGGAAGGCTCTGCCGGTCCCAGCCTGCGGGGCCGTGCCCCGGTCAGAAACCGGCTGGAGGGTGTGGAGGATGCCGTTGCGCCATTGACGTGTTCTGAGGCGTCGTTCCCGGCCGGTCGGCAGATGCGGGGTGTTCTCGCGCCAAAGGCACCTCCAGTGTCACTGGCTCTGACAAAAACGGTTTGATCGTGTGACTGTCTGCTTGGGATCTCGGTGATGGAGGCATGGGGAAGCGTCGGTCGCAGCCGTGGATCGTGTCGGACGAACTGTGGTCGTCGATCGAGCCGTTGTTGCCCGAGCCGGCGCCGAAGCAGGTGGAGGGACGACCACGAGTGCCCGACCGTCAGGCCCTGTGCGGCATCCTTTTCGTGCCGCACACGGGCATCCAGCGCGAGTACCTGCCCCAGGAGTTCGACTGGTCGAGGGCGGTGATCGACTCTTCCCCTGGCTTCGCCGGGGGCACCCCCACCCACGTCCGGGCTGCACGGCGGGGCTCCAAAGCGGACCCGGCCCGGTCGACCGCGCGCGACCGGGCGGCAGGCACCACATCGTCACCGACGGCCGGGGCGTCCCGCTCGCGGTGTCACTGACCGGCGGCAACCGCGGGCGGCGTCACCCGGCTGCTGCCCCTGCTCGACGAGATCCCGGTGGTCGCCGGGGCGGTCGGCCGGCCCCGGCGCCGCCCGGACATGCTCTTCGCCGACCGCGGCCACGACCACGGCAAGTACCGCCGGCTCCTTCGCGAGCGGGGCATCCGCCCGGTGACCGCCGCACGCGGACAGCCCCACGGCACCGGCCCGGGCACCTTCCGCCGGGTCGTCGAGCGGACGATCTCCTGGCCGCCCGGCTTCCGGCGCCTGCGCATCCGCTGGGAGCGACGCGACGACATCCACGAGGCCTTCCTCGGACTCGCCGTCCGCCTCATCACCCACCGACACGTCCAGAGGCTTTGTCAGGGCCAGTAAGCCGGTGCATCCGGATCGGCCGTGGCCGCCTTCACCACCCCCAGCGCGGCCGGGACGTGCCCGCGCGCCGTGGACGTCGACCCGTACGGATACGCCTTGTGCCGCCCACCACCGCTCCCCCTCCCCCCTCCGGGTCCCTGCCGTGCAGGGACGGCGGACCGGCGCGCCAGCCGGGCCGCAACCAACCGAAGACACCTGCACCGGGAACGAAGCCGTCCTGGCCGCGAAGTTCGAGCCGAACGGCATGGCCGCAGGGCAAAGCGACCTCGACGGCAAGGACGTCCGCCACTACGCTTCAAAGCCAGGCGGCCGGTCTCAGGACGCCGCCGGTCCTCGGCCGGGACCGGTCCCGTGACCGGTGTGGTGTCATGCCCGTATGGGCGCGGAGAGAGTGCTGATACTTCATCAGGGGGACGACCTCGACGTCGGTGAGATCCAGGAGATCGTCGACTCGATCGAGAGGGAGTCCGGTGACGTCCTCATCGGGACGCGGGTGACCACCTACCCGGCGGCCGAGCCGACCGAGTCCGTCGCCCACGCGCTGGTGCTTCGGCTGGAGAGGGACGGTGAGGTCGTGCCCGATCCGTTGTCCCGTACGGGCACGTACGGATACGAGCTGTCCGGTGGGCGGTCGGTCGTGGCCGTGGTGGTGTGGGCGGACGAGGTCAACGCCTGGGTGCGGCGGGTCGTCCCCCAGCACATGCTCAGGATCGCGGCCACCGGAATGGCTCTGACGCGGCGGCCGGGATGGAAGCGGCTGGCGGGCGAGGACGCGCTGGCGTTCGTCGCCGGGGCCCGGGACGGGGACGGGCGGCGGTTCGGGGACGACGTGCACGTGGTCGTGAGCCTCCTGCCCAGCACCAAGCCGCGGCGGATCCGGCGGCTCATGCCCGGCGGATACATCCAGTGGGTGGACGGCGTGTTCCGCCGCGCCGGTGCGTCGCTCGGTCGCGTCGACGTCGCGCACTGGCTCGTGTGCGTGGACGGGTCGGCGCGCGTTCTGCACCTCGCCTATCTCTCCGCCGACCGCAACGTGACGCCGTTGCTGCCGTGGGAGGTGCTGTCCCGTGCCGAGAAGCGCGGGGGAAGGAAGCTGACGTAGGGCGTCGACGGACGAGTGCGTGAACTCGGAGGTGTTGGCAGTGGGGTTGTTCCGGATGCAACGGGAACGACGGTCGGAGTACGAGCCGCCGCAGCCCGCGGGGCGGGAGCGGCCGGCCGATGACGAGTATGCGCTTCTGCGGGACGGTGCCGGGGAACTGGAAGGCCTGTGGATCAGTGACGTCCGGCAGGCCGACGATGCCTTCATCGGGGCGGTCCTCGACCGGCACGGGATGCGGGGCGATGTGACGACGTCGCGTTACCGGGTCGTCCGCAACACCTTCAACGACCGCGGCGGTGTCTTCGTCAGGTTCGTGGGGGACGAGACGACCGCCGGAGACGGTGGGCTGCCCCGGCGGGTGCTGGTGGTCGGCGACGAGCAATACCTGGTGCACGAGGAGTTCGACGCGTTCAGCCGCGACGCCGTCGCCGGCAGGATCGCGCTGCTGAAGACCACCATCGACGAAGCCTCGGCCAGTGACCTTTACCCCCTGTACGAGGTACTGGCAAAGACCTTCGGCGACAGGGCACCGCAGACCCGGGCCGCCATGCGCGCCCCGCTCCAGTGTGTGACCTGCCTGCGGGCTTACTCGGCCAACCTGATCCACGTGCGGGACATGAAGCGCGCGGGCACGCCGATGGCCGGGACCGTCAGCAGCCGCGACGGTGCCAGGCAGGTCGCCCAGGCGCTCGCGATGACCGCATGCCTGGACTGCGGTGGTGAGATCGCGATCTGGGTGTACGACCCCCACGCCGGCAATCAGTGATCCGGGCGAGCGCCCAGTAGGGCTTTGAGCACGGTGCCGTACAGGGGCGGTGCCGCACAAAGCGGATGCGGAGCAGCCGAGACGAGGGAGTGGACGCGGCGGGCGCCGACCGGAGGGCGTCGGCGGTGCTCGTGCGGTACCGGAGGGTGACCACCGAGCGGGTGCACTTGCTGCCGGCTCCGGGCGTGCGGATCCAGCAGACCCGGCGGCGGCCGGCGAAGCTGCGCCAGGAGGGTCTGGTGGACCGGGTCACGCTGCCGCAGACCGGACGCACGCGAGTGTGGTTCCCCACCCGCTACGGGGCGCGGATCGCCTCCGAGTGGCCCGAGCTGCGGGGGCGGCGGTCCTCGAGGACCGTGCCGGACCGCGCTGCGGTGCGGTTGCGGGCCGGAGGAGAGATGACGGTGGCACCACCCGCCCTTCCCGCGGCTGCTGTTCGTCCTCGACGGCACGGCGATCCGGCGCTACGGCTGTCCCGCGGGCGCGCCCTCCGGGCCGCCGGGGGCGTCGTCCATCAGGTTCAGGTCCGGCGGCACGAGCGTCGTCGACTCGACCAGGCCCTTGAGCAGGTTGTGCAGCAGGTTGTTGTCGGAGGGCCGTTCCTCGGACCTGTCGTGCATCAGCGCGTACTTGAAGCCGGTGCCGTGCAGCCGGCGGCGTACCGCCTCGATCCGGTACTCGATCCTGCGCTCGTTCCAGTTGCCGTCCGGGCGCAGATGGACGAGCTGCCGGGCGGCCATGGAGTACGTCAGGGGCCGCGGATCCTCCTCGTAGAGCAGGTACCGCTGGCCGAGCACGACCAGGAGCAGCCGTTCGTCGTCGTCGAGGGCCCAGGTCTGCGGCCGCAGGGTGTCGGCCCGGCGGCGGGAGACCGGGCCCTGGTCGTCGTGGTCGGCGACGTACAGCTCGACCAGGTGCTCGCGGTAGCCGGAGCCCTTGACGAACAGGGGGGTGTACCCGGTGGTGAGCGGTACGGGCTCGGTGGTGGTGTGCATCATCCGGCCGCGCGGCAGCCGCACGAGCTGGCGCCCGGTGTTGCGCAGCCACCAGTGGCCCTGGCGGAACGTCAGCTCTCCGTGCCGGCGGCTCACCCGGAGATCGTCGATACCGACCTCCAGGTCCACGTCGGGGTGCTCGCCCCGCCCGAAGCGGACGGTCCGTCCCGGGCTGGGCGGGACGCAGAGGTCGCCGGTGACCGTGCGCGCGTGCAGGGTTCCGGGCGCGGTGGACGCGACACCGCGCGCGAGGCTGGCGGAGAAGGGCATCGCTGGTCTCCTCGGTGCGGAGGGCGTGGGACGCCTGCGGAATCGGTACGGTGGAGCCTCGGGGCGACCGCTCCGCCGGACGTGCCCACCAGCATGCGCCGGCCTGCTCGGGACCCCTCCCCAAAGGGCCGGGACGCCGGTTTCAGAGGGCGGGGGGCAGCTTCGCGGCGGCGGAGGCGGCGAGGTCGGTGGCCATGCCGCAGAGGTCGGCGACGGGCCGCCGGCCACCGACGTGCAGGCGCAGCATCTCGGCGGCCGTCTCGGCGTCGTGGCCGCTGTACTCGCGGTGGACGACGAAGACCGTGCAGGTTCCGTCGTCGTTGCCCTCCGGCACGACGACGGCGTCGTGGCCGCCGAGCCGGACGGGGTCGCCGTCGCGCGCGGACTTGGGCTGGTCACGGAAGAACGCGATCTCCGCCTTCAGGTCGTCGACGTCGCTGAACCACGAGCAGCTCCAGTTGGCGACGCCCGCCTCGTGCGCGTCGGCGCTGATGCCCGGTACGGCGGACAGGGCCTCGGCGTCGAGCAGCCTGCAGGCGTCCGCCCAGGCCAGGGACTCGGCCGGGTAGGTGGGCGCACGGCGTGGCAGCGGGCCCCGGTTCAGCACGTCGGCGGCGCTGCGGGCGGCGGCTTCGGCGACCGTGCACAGCGTGGCCGTGCCGCCGGTCACCGTGCCCTTGCCGACGTCGACGCGGATCCGGACGACGTCGCCCGCCTCGCTCCGCTCCCCGTGGGACAGCAGGAGCCCGCACTCGTCCTCGGCCGGCGGCTCCTCCCGGACGGCGATGTTCCCGATGGTCCGGGCGGGTTCCGACGCCTCCGGCGGCGAGCCGTCGCGCAGCTGGAACGACACGTCGATGCGGTTCTCGCCGTCGGTGTGGACGAGCACGTCGCAGCGGTCGAAGTTGCCGTAGTCCACGTCCACGCGGCTCTCGCCAAAGCGGTCGAAGGCTACGGGATCGGCCAGGGCGCACACGTCGGCGGTGTGCGGGTCGCCGATCAGGGACCGCGCCGCGCCGTGCACGGACTCGCCGGGGAGCTGCCGCTGGGCGGAGCCGGGGCCGGCGCTTCCCTCACCGCCGTCGTCGCCCCGGTTGCCCCTGTCGCCGAAGAGGGCGAACAGAGTCAGGGCCAGTGCGGTGCACAGACCGAGCGCCGCAGCCAGTAACCGCCGGCCGCCCCGCCGCCCCCGCCCGCCGTGCCGTCCTGGTTCGGCGACAGCCGTCAGGAGCTGCCGCGCCTCCGCCGCCTCCGGGCGTTCCCGTGGATCGCGCCGCAGCATGGCCGAGAGCACGGGGTGCAGGGGGCCCACGGCATCGGCGTCGATCTCCACGACGCCCTGCTCCGCCTTCCAGTACGCCAGGCGGGCGCCGTCCTCGCCGCCGGGCCGGTCCGCACCGGGGCCACCGGCCCGTCCCGCTGCGTCTCCGCGCGGTGGCGCGCCGGTGACCAGTGCATGGAGCGTGGCGGCCAGGCAGAACACGTCCGAGGCGGGCCGGGGGACGTTGCCGCGGGCCAGTTCGGGAGCGGCATAGTCGGGAGTGAAGCTGTACGGGCCGTTGACCGTGATGGTCTCGGCGCCGCCGATCCGGTATGCGGCGCCGAAGTCCAGCAGCTTGGCCGTGCCGTGCCGGGTGAGGCCGATGTTGGCGGGCTTGACGTCGCAGTGGACGACCCCCGCCTCGTGCAGCGCGGCCAGCGCGTCGGCGAGCTGGGCGCCGATACGGGCCGACTGCCGGGGCGACATGGGCGGCTTCCCGTCCAGGCCGCCGCCGGGCACGTGCTCCATGACGAACCAGTACGTCGTGGCGGCGTCCTCCTCCGGCGCCTCGGTCACCACGTCGAACAGCGTCACGACGTGGGGATGGCCGCGGAACTTGGCCAGGGCCCGCGCCTCGCCGAGCAGCCGCAGCGCGGTCTCGCGGCCGCCCTCGATCCGCTCGGGTTTCAGCGCGACGTCCTGCCCCACCACGGTGTCGTGGGCGAGCCACACCTCGCCGCCCCGCCCCACGCCGAG